>NZ_JAVLAT010000002.1:0-300000 GCF_032190615.1 Brucella pseudogrignonensis | reverse complement strand
GCCATTCCATCGTGCGGTGGTCGAAGAAAGAGATTTTACCGGCGAAGACGGCTTTAACGTCTTTACCAACTGGATCGAAACCGAGTTTCGCGGTGTTGAGCCATCGGCAAGGATTGATCCGGTTGATACTGACGTCATCCGCAGCTTTATCGAGATCGATGGCAAACGCCATCAACTTGGCTTGCCCGCAGCCCTCTTCTCGGGTCTCAGCGCACCGCAGCAAGTAGGCGATGCCACTCAACAGGTTGCAGAAGGTGCAGTGACTGCGCCTATTCCCGGCACGTTTCAGCAGTGGCTGGTTGAAGATGGAGCCATGGTAACTGACGGCGAAGTGGTAGCGATCTTGGAAGCCATGAAGATGGAAACGCGCATAGCTGCTCCCAAGGCCGGCAAGATCAGTCTTCATGCTAAGCCGGGCCAGAGCGTTGGTCTTGGCGCGGAACTTGCGACCATCGAATAATGAAAGGGGTAGCAATGCCCCTCTATGCACTGAACCAGCTATTTGGATAGTAAAATCGAAAGATATAATGAAATACCTAAACAAGGGAAAAATCAGGCTGTAGATACGAGTATTACTAAAATTTGAGATATTGCAAGGGAGCCGGATCAAGGTCGCATTAGATCAAAATATGTTACAGTTTTTCCCACCAGTTCAATAAATTGTCCACGCTCCTAGTATCTCCATGAAAATAATCTATCAAGTGATCTCTGTTTTTATAAAGAAGTTCACTATGATCAATATTAAATTTCTTTCCATGAATCATAACCTTTGCACGTCTTTGCATAAGTGTATTTACATCTGATTTCCAACTTCTACTAAATAGAGAGAGTTCGGGTCTTTGAAATCCCGCCCCTACTCCACGGTTTTCTTCTATTGCTTTTTTAGCGCCATTGAAGGTTGTGGCATATACTGAAGGACCGCCGTGGCCGTCCCAATTCGAGGGCACCCACTTATGATGTACCAACTCTCGATATCGAGGGTCGGGCGTCGGTGGCCGCATCGATACCAAATCTGCTAGTCTTGGTATGGTGTCATCAGAGGCTATTCTATTGCCTAATAATTCATCAATTGAAAACCCATTGGTGGTCAGATTACGGTGTGTTGGCAACGAGGGACGGTCATAAGGCCCTACTATCGCTCTCTGATACGGGCGGCATGCACTCACGCGGGCTATTGATGTGCTAGGGCGATCAGCTGGCGATGTATAAGCATCAGTGTGTGAGTGAAATCTCTGAATATCGTTTGCTCTTTCAAGCTCCGTTCCTGCAAGGGCTCGATCAAACTCATGTCCCATTATATTGAATAGTTCTTCCATAGCATGACCTCATTCAAAGACCGGCAGCCAATTTTTTAGATTAAGTTGCATTGCTTTGGATGAAAACACAGCAATCATTCATTATAAACTGTAATAAATACCTTACGGAAAATTATTCAAAAACAGAAATGTCGAAATAAACACTGGTTCTGATATAAGTTCTCAAGTTAAATCACATGAGAAATTACCTTTACATAAAACAAAAGACCTGCGGATTACGAAACCCGCCGGTCTTTGTTTTGCAATGATATAGCCCGAAATGGGTAGCAGCTAGCTCTGCAGCATAAACTTCTGGATGCGGCTGTCAGCAGGGGCATCTTTCAGTTCCTCTGCCGTCATGTTGACCGCAACATGGCCATTTTCCATCATCACAACGCGGTCACTAACACGGCTGACAAAGCGCATTTCATGGGTCACGATAATCATCGTCATGCCATCGCGTGCGAGGCTTTCAATAACCTGCAACACTTCACCCACCAGCTCCGGATCGAGCGCCGAGGTCGGCTCATCGAATAGCATGATTTCAGGATCCATAGCCAGCGCACGCGCAATTGCCACGCGCTGTTTCTGTCCGCCCGAAAGCTGATGCGGATATTTGTTGGCATGGGCCGCCATACCGACGCGAGCCAGATGGTTCATGGCAGCAGCGCGCAGCGCTTCCTTGTTGCCATTGCCATGATAACGCGGACCAAATGTCACGTTCTGCAAAACAGTCATATGCGGGAACAGGTTGAACGACTGGAACACCATTCCAAGCCGCGTAACGCGATCATGGAAATCGGAAACAACGCGATAGCCCTTGTCATCGGCTGTAATCCACTCAGCCTCATCCAGTAGAATACGACCTTTATCGATATCCTGAAGCGCATTGATCGTGCGGATCAGGGTCGTCTTACCAGAGCCGGACGGTCCGATGATGCTGACCACTTCGCCCTTGTTGACCTTCAGTGAGACGTCTGCGAGTGCATGCTTATCACCGAAATTCTTAAAGACGTGCTCAAGAGCCACGACAACGTTTTTGCCGATACGGCGTTCATTGGTGGTCTGGGCTGGCGCTTGCGTTGTGGCAGGCACGGCAATTTCAGCCCCGGTCATACGCGTGATATCAAGACGACCTTCAAGCCGTGACAGGAAAAAGCTGAAAACAGAAACCACCAGCACATAGTAGAACGACACTGCAACCAGCGTTTCAATCACCATGAAATTGCGCGTGTAAAGCCGTTGGCCAACCAGCAATATCTCCGCAAGCGAAATCACCGATACAAGCGAAGTGAGCTTGACGATCGTGATGAATTCATTGCCGAGTGATGGCAGTGCAACGCGTACAGCTTGTGGCAGAATGATATGGCGATATTTGCCCACGGGGCGAACGCCTAGCGCGTGCGCTGCTTCGTGCTGGCCCTGATCAACAGAGATGAGACCCGCGCGATGAATTTCTGCAAGATAGGCAGTTTCCGAAATAACCAGCGCGATCAGACCCGCCCAGAAGGGCACCGACAGGACTGGACCGAGCGCCGGTATAAATTGCGGCATGTTATAAACGAAAATCAGCAATACCAGCAAAGGCAAGCTGCGGAACAACCAGATATAGGTCTTTGCAGACCAGCGCACGACGCGCAGGTTGGATTGTCTTGCAAGCGCAAGCAAAAAGCCAAGCACAGTACCGACAACCCAGGTCAGCACACCCAGCCATGCGACAAGTGCTGTGGCACGCCAGAAATCTGGATAGAGCACGAGGCTGAAGAGATAGTTCCAGTCGAAATTCATGGGCCGGGTTTCCCAAATGTAGTGCGCCCAGTTGGACGCATGGCGCTTCAAGCCATTGATTTAATCCGCATCCTTATTCAAAACCGTTTCACAGTTTTCGGGATGCGTTTTGAAGCGCCGCAAATTCCAGTCGTGATTGGTCTGGCAGGTGTGTGGTGACCACCTGCCAGACACGTTTATTCAGCAATAGCTGCCTTGAATTCGGCTTCCGTCGATTTCGCAACGCCATACTTGCTGAACAGAGCCTCGTAATCGGCATCGCCATCAAGCTTGGTCAGTGCATCGCGCAGGAACTTCGCCTGTTCTTCATTGCCCTTTTTGACACCGAAGCCGACGATCACTGGATAAAGCTGCTCAGTTGAACTCACCTTCATACGGCCACGGAGCTTTTCGGCTGCATCGGCTAGCACGGCAGAATTTTCAAGCTGCGCGTCAACGCCGCCGGAAAGGAGAGCCTGTGTCGCTTCCGGTGAAGTCGGAAACTCACGAGAGTCAATCGGATTTGCGGCGCAAACCGACTTGTTGAGCTTTTCAAGTTCAGGAATCCAGGCAGCCCCCTTAATCGAGCCAACGCGTTTGCCGCACAGCTCCTCCGGCTTGGTGAAGTTTTCACCGCTGCTCGTGGCAACTGCGATGGAAACACCGGTTTTCATGTAGGGGACGTAGTCGATTTGTTTGGCGCGCGCAGGCGTCACATAAAGCGTAGAGGCAATGACATTGAATTGATCACTGGAAACGCCGAGGATCAGGTTCTCAAAGCGGGTATCCTGAAAAGAAACTTCGCTGCCAGTCTTCTTGCCGATCAGTTTCACCAGTTCTACGTCAAAGCCTGCAGGCTGATTGGCTTCATCGAAATAGTTATAGGGCGGGTAGGTCAGATCAACACCAATCTTCAGGGTCTCGGCATTGGCTGCCGTCAGTGACGCCATCAGGATTAAAGTACTGGCCAGAAGTTTTTTCATGGGATGTTCCTCTCATTCGTTTTCTTATCTTTGTTGAACAATTATGAGAATGCAATCCCTCGTTCTGCACAAATTTTCATCTTAGGTGACTCAAAGTCGGTAAAGCATACTGGATTCACTACCCAAAATTCGCTGAAACTAACGTAACTTATTCATTTTTCGGGCATTTCTTTTTTTTTCAACATTAGAGGGAAAAAAATTTTAAATTTTGCTCAACCCTCGTAAATCCAGCCTTTGCGGCCAATCGGATATTCCGAGCCAATAAGTCACCCCTAGTATGGCGGATCCGAAATTCGCTTCACTGCAAAGAAACCAACTGAGCGAATTTCGGGTCCAAGGCCATGCCAGCAAATTATTGAATCTAGTGTGGTTTACGGATTTACAGTTCCTCGAAGTGAATGCAGCGCGAATGATACGAACTTTAAATCCATCACACTAGCGCCTGCTATGCCAAACAAACAAACCACAATAGGGAAAGAGAATCTGCTACAGATTTTTCTTGTGGGAGTGAGTGAGTGGTGCATTTTCCCTTGACATCGAAATATTGTTCAACAAATTATAATGACAAGGAGATTGCAGTGACCAATCAGGACCGCCCTTCAGATCGCCCTCTTGTACTGACGCAGACTGCGGCAGGCCTGTTGCGCGACAAAATTCTGCGTGGTGAGCTTGCGCCCGGAACACCGCTGCGCGAGGTGGTCTGGGCTGAAACGCTGAACGTGTCACGCAACACATTGCGCGAAGCATTGCGCGATCTTGTCGCCGAAGGGCTGATTGAGCATCGTGCACATCACGGCGCGACCGTTCGCGCGCTGAATGCGGCCGAAATCAGTGAAATCTATGCCATCCGCATGACGCTTGAACTTCGGGGTGTTACGTGCAGTGCCTATGCCTCGCAGGAAGCGATGTCAGAACTTGTTGAGCGCGTCGAAGCTGTGCAGCGTGCAGCGCTTAAAAGGGACTGGCAGCAATGCGGCACCGCTTCGCTCGAGTTTCATCAGCAGATCGTCGATTTCATCGGTAGTCCGCGCTTGAACGAGGTGTTTGCAACGGTCGCAGCACAGGCGCGTCTGGCCTTCTCCATGGCCCCTGACGCGCGCCGGTTTCAGGAGCCTTGGGTGGCGCGTGATGTCGAAATCTGCGGCCTGCTTTGTGATGGCGATCGCGCCGCCGCAAGTCGCGCTCTTGAACTCTATTTGCAGGAATCTGAACGCGTGGTTCTCGAAGCAGCCCGCGCACAAAACCTGCCTCGCCCCAGCAAAAAGATAGCTTCACACGCAGATTAGCGTGCTGTACCGATATTAAGGAGAAAACAGGGATGAAACCTGAGCCCATTACCCTTGCGCCGGAAGATGCATCTGCGCGCAAGGCGATCAAACCTGTAATCTGCTATCCGGTCGATACTTTGCCGCGCCCTGATCTTGCAGCCTATCGCGCGCTGCGCGATGAATTGGAATTTGTCGAACGCATTGTCGTTCCGGCACGTGATGCAGCGTGCTGGCAGGTACCGGCGGGACATTTCTGCCGTATTCTTTGCAGCGAAGGTTCGCAGGTCGGCGATCTCAACCTTTTTAATGCAAAAAACCTTAATGAGCGGCTTTATACCGGCAAGACGCGCGCGCTCAATGGAACGCATGTTGGCCTTGGTGATCAGCTGTTCTCAAACATGCCTTATCTGCGTCCGATCGCGACGATCACGCATGACACGCTCGACTGGTATGGCTTTGATGAATTCGGTGGCTCGGTACACGATGTTATCGGAACCCGCTGCGACCCATATACCCACAATCTTCTCAGCAATGGCGGCCAGTATCATCACTGTTGCCACTCCAATCTAACCCGCGCTTTTGCAAAACAGACGGGCAAATCTCTTGAAGATGCAGGCAATTTTGTTCATGACGTTCTCAATGTTTTCATGTGCACCGGCTTCACGCGCGATACCGGCCAGTATTTCATGAAGGCAAGCCCGGTTCGCCCCGGCGACTATCTTGAGTTCTTCGCCGAAATCGATCTGCTGGGCTGCATGTCGGCCTGTCCGGGCGGTGACTGCTCGTCGGAGCATTCCTCCGATACAGCCGCTTGCTATCCATTGGTCGTTGAAGTCTATAAGCCTGCTCGTAAGCCAGACGGTTGGGTCGCACCAAAAATCAACGGATATGACGGCACACATGGGCTTTGAGCCCATTCAATTTTTTGCTTTATGGCGTCACTGGACATGTGGCGCCCTTTATCTTGAACAATTATTCCACGGTTCTTGGCGTGCTTCTGGCCGCGATGGACTGGATTGCCAATCACGGCAAGACACTGAAAAAGTCCAAGGCGTCAAAAACCCCATCCTAATCATGCAGTGATTGCGTCGGCTTCGCGCAGGCGATAGCCGACGCCTGTTTCTGTCAGAATATAATGCGGTTGATCGGGAGACTTCTCGATTTTCTGGCGCAGCTGGCGGACATAGATGCGCAGATATTGCACATCGGCCGCCGGTCCCCACACATGGCTCAGAATAAATTGATGCGTCAGCACCTTGCCGGCGTGCTGAACAAGCAGACGCAGGATTTCATATTCCTTGGGCGAGAGCTTTATCTCCGCATCATCAAGCTTCACGATGCGCCTGACCAGATCGACCGATAAACCATCGCTCTGGAAAACCGGCTTCTCGCCCTGCTGGTGCAGTTTATGGCGCAGCGCCACCCGCGTTCTTGCCGCCAGTTCCTTCATGCCAAAAGGCTTGGCTACATAATCGTCCGCACCTGTTTCAAGTGCGCGCACAATGCCTGCCTCATCGGTACGGCTTGAAAGGATGAGGACTGGCAGCGTCAGTCCCCGTTCGCGCCACAGGCGCAGAAGTTCGTGGCCGTCCTTATCGGGCAAGCCAAGGTCAAGCAGAACGAGATCGGGCTTTTCGCTCTCAAGCAACAGGTCTGCTTCGCGCGCATTGGTCGCTTCAATGATCGTATAGCCTTCGGTCGTAAGCCCCACCCGCAGCAATTTGCGAATGGGTGGCTCGTCATCGACGATCAGAATTTTCGGCTTTGGATCGTTCATGCGTTCCTGTCTGTCTCTTGAACCGGCAGCGGTATGGTTATCGTAAAACGGGCGCCGGAACCCTCAGGCCGGTTTCCGGCCCGAATAGTTCCGCCCATTGCTTCTGTGAAGCCGCGGGCAATGGAAAGGCCCAAGCCCGTTCCTGCCTGTACGTGATCACCCTTGCGAACGCGATAGAATGTATCGAAAACCCGTTTAAGATCGATAGCGGGAATACCGGGACCATGATCGCTGATTTCAAGCACCACATGACCACGCTCGACATGCGCTTCAAGCGCAATTTCTGATCCCTGCGGCGCATATTTTGCGGCATTATCGAGAAGATTGAACAATACCTGCTCAAACAAGACCGCATCAAGCCGCAGCATGGGAAGATCGGCTGCGACCGCCACCTGAAGCTTGTGATGCGCGAGAATCTTGACCGTGCGATGCAGCGCTGCTCCCACAATATCGCCGAGATAGTGCAGCGACAGTTTGGGCTCCATGGCACCTGATTCAATGCGTGTCATATCAAGCAGATTGGCGATGAAGCGGTTCAGCCGTTCGGATTGCTCGACAATGGTCGATAGCAATTCGGTGCGGTCGCCTTCGGGCAGCGAAACGGAATAGTCGCGTAATGTGGTGGCGGCCCCCATAATGCCCGCAAGTGGTGTTTTAAGATCGTGCGATATGGAGGTGAGAAGCGCCGAGCGGAGCTTGTCTGCCTCTGCTGCAAGCTTGGCGCGTTCAACATCGCCCACAAGCTGCACACGCTCGATGGCAATGGCCGCCTGATCACTGAGCGCTTCAAAAAGTCTCTGCTGTTCGGGTGTCAGGATTGGCCCCTGCCGATCATTATCGAGCCCGATCACGCCAACGGACGTGCGCGCCGTCTTGAGCGGCAGATAAAGCCGCTTGGCGCCGGGCAGCGTATCCGCACCGCGACCGGCTGGCAGTTCATGTTCCCAAGCCCAGTGAGCTGCAGCAATATCGGCATCGACAAGACTGTCATCGGGCGGGTAGCCCGCGCGAACCGCGATGCTTTCACCTTCGGGAAGCAGAATGACAACGCGCACTTTCAGCATGGAGGCGATCTGAAAAGCGGTTGCCCAGAGCACATCATCGAGCGAACCTGTTCCCGCCAGCTTCTTGCTGAAAAGATAAAGATCCTCGGTCATGTTTGCGCGCTGCCGTGCCGCTGCTGCCTGACGCTGCACGCGGCTTGCCAGATTGCTGGCGACAAAGCTGACAAGCAGAAAGAACGAAAGCGCCACCACGCTTTCTGGGTCTGCGATAGACAGCGTGTAGAGCGGCGAGAGGAAGAAGAAGTTATAGGCAAATGCGCTTAACACCGACACGAACAGCGCTGGCCAAAGACCGAGCGTAACCGCAACGCCAAGAACGCCTACAACGAAAACCAGAGCGATGCTTCGCACATCCAAAAACTGGTCGAGCAGAAGCCCGACACCAAGCGCGCAGGCCGTGACCAGTGAGGCGGCGAGATAAGGCTTGATGTTGAAGGCGCTCGGTTGACTTGCGGTTTTGACACCACGCGTCGTCCCCGCCTTGTCGCGGTCGGCAGTCGAGGTGATATGAACATCAATCGCGCCTGAATGGCGGATAAGATCATGCGCGACAGAGCCTTCGATTGCCTCGCGCCAGCGTGACTTTGCCGATTTTCCGGCAACGATATGCGTATAATTATGGGTTGAGGCGTAACGCACCAGATCTTCGGCAATGTTCTGGCCGGGAATAATCACGGTTTCGCCGCCAAGTCTTTCGGCAAGGCGCATGGTTGCCGAAATCCGGTCCTTTGCTTCATCGGACAGATTGGCCGAACGCGGTGTTTCAATGTGAATGGCAGCCCAGGGCGCCCGCATCCGATCGGCAAGCCGCCGCGCATAGCGCACCAATGAAGCACTGCTTGTGCGCTGGTCGATGGCAACCAGAACGCGATCACCCGCAGCCCATGGCCCTTCAATGGCATGTGCCCGCATATGGGTGAGCAATTGTTCGTCAACCCGCTGCGCGGTGCGGCGAAGTGCAAGTTCGCGCAGGGCAGTCAGATTGCCGGGAGAAAAATAGTTGCGGATCGCACGCTTGGCGGTTTTCGGCAGATAGATCTTGCCCTGGTCAAGCCGCTTGATGAGATCGTCCGGTGTAAGATCAATCAGCTCTATATCATCGGCCCGGTCGATAATACTGTCGGGCACGGTTTCGCGCACGCGGATGCGGGTAATCTGTGCCACCACATCATTGAGGCTTTCGACATGCTGAATATTGAGCGTGGTATAAACATCGATCCCGCGCGCCAGAATTTCCTCGACATCCTGATAGCGTTTGGGATGACGGCTGCCCGGTGCATTGGTGTGGGCCAGCTCATCCACCAGAACCAGTTGCGGCTGTCTTTTGAGGATGGCATCGATGTCCATTTCATCGAGCCGGTGGCCATGATAAGACACCGGCTTGCGGTCGATGATTTCAAGCCCATCGACCAGCGCTTCCGTTGCCTGTCGCCCATGCGTCTCGACAATGCCGATCACCACATCAATGCCGTCCGCTTTGCGCGCACGTCCCGACATCAGCATTTCATAGGTCTTGCCGACGCCGGGTGCTGCTCCCAGAAATATCTTGAGACGGCCGCGCGTTTCGCGCTCTGCCTGTTCAAGCAGCGCATCGGGGGAAGGCCTCATATCACCAAGGCGAAGATCGTCCGATACCAAACGTTGTTCCTCAAAATGAGAAGGTAGCGGGCAAGCCCGCCGCTATTTTATTCTAGTTAATCCCGGTTCTGTCCAGAACAAGATTAAGCTTGAGCACATTGACCACGGGCTCACCAAGAAAACCAAGCTCGCGCTGCTCGATCTGCTGTTCGACGATGCCGCGAAGGCTCGCTTCATCAAGCCCGCGCACTTTGGCAACGCGAGGCACCTGAAAAAGAGCCGCTTGCGGTGAGATATGCGGATCAAGCCCGCTTGCCGATGTTGTGACGAGATCAATCGGCACGTCGGCATTGGGTGTACCCTGTCGCAATGCGTCGGCATCGGCTTTGATGCGTGCAATCAGTGCCGGATTGGTTGGTCCAAGATTGGAGCCACCCGAGCTTGCAGCATCATAACCTTCTTTGCCAGCCGCAGAAGGGCGGCCATGGAAATAGCGCTCGCCTGCAAATTTCTGGCCGATCAGTTCAGAACCGATCACCTTGCCATCCTTTTCGATGAGGCTGCCATTGGCCCGTTGCGGAAAGATGGCTTGCGCAAGCCCGGTCATGCCAAGCGGATAAATCAGCCCTGTGATGACAGTAAGAGCAACGATCATGACGAGTGCTGGACGCAGTTGTTTCAACATTTTCTTGTTCCTTAAACCAGGCCGAGGGCGACGATGGCCATATCAATGGCCTTAATGCCGATGAACGGAACAATGACGCCGCCGAGACCGTAGATCAGAAGATTGCGCGACAGCAGTGCGCCTGCGCCGACAGGCTTATAAGCAACGCCCTTCAGCGAAAGCGGGATCAGCGCGACAATGATGAGTGCGTTGAAGATGATCGCCGAGAGGATCGCGCTTTGTGGGGTTGCAAGCCCCATGATGTTGAGCGCGCCAAGCTGCGGATAAAAGGCGAGAAACATCGCGGGAATGATCGCAAAATACTTGGCAATGTCATTGGCAATCGAGAAGGTCGTGAGTGCGCCGCGCGTCATCAGCAATTGCTTGCCGATCTCAACAATCTCGATGAGCTTGGTTGGATCGCTATCGAGATCGACCATATTCCCGGCCTCGCGTGCGGCAACCGTACCCGTATTCATGGCAACGCCGACATCGGCCTGCGCCAGGGCTGGCGCGTCATTGGTGCCGTCGCCGCACATGGCCACGAGCTTGCCCTTGGCCTGTTCCTGCCGGATAAGCTCAAGCTTGTTTTCAGGCGTTGCCTGCGCCAGAAAATCATCGACACCTGCTTCTGCAGCAATCGCCGCCGCCGTCATCGGATTGTCGCCAGTAATCATCACTGTGCGGATACCCATGCGGCGCAATTCAGTGAAACGCTCGCGAATGCCGCCCTTGACGATATCCTTGAGGTGAATGACGCCAAGCAGGCGTCCATCCTTGCTGACTGCCAAAGGCGTTCCGCCGGTTTTGGCGATTGTGTCGGCAATGGCTTGCAATTCATGGACGGTCTTCTCATCCGATGTTGCATGTTTGAGCACGGCATCAACCGCGCCCTTGCGGATCGACGACCCGTCAACATCGACACCGCTCATCCGGCTTTGCGCCGTGAAAGGCACGAAGATCGCATTCAGGCTCTGCATATCGCGGCCGCGCATGTCGTATTTTTCCTTGGCAAGAACGACGATGGAGCGGCCTTCGGGCGTTTCGTCTGCAAGCGAGGCCAATTGTGCGGCATCGGCAAGGGCCAGTTCATTCACGCCGCTAACCGGCATGAAGGCTGTGGCCTGACGATTGCCGAGCGTGATTGTGCCGGTCTTGTCGAGCAAAAGCGTGTCAACATCACCGGCAGCTTCCACCGCACGACCAGACATCGCAAGCACATTGAAGCGCACCAGACGGTCCATGCCGGCGATGCCGATTGCCGACAAAAGTGCGCCGATTGTGGTCGGGATCAGGGTCACGAAAAGGGCAACCAGCACGATGACGGGAATATAACCGCCCGCATAGGAGGCAAAGCTGGGAATTGTCACCACAGCCAGAACGAAGATCAGCGTCATGCCTGCAAGCAGGATGTTGAGCGCGATTTCATTTGGCGTCTTCTGGCGTTCAGCCCCTTCGACAAGGCTGATCATTTTGTCGATGAAAGTCGAGCCCTGAGCCGCTGTGATGCGGACCTTGATCCAGTCAGACAGAACCTGCGTACCGCCGGTGACAGCAGAGCGGTCGCCGCCCGATTCACGAATGACCGGAGCGGATTCACCTGTGATGGCTGCTTCGTTGACGGAAGCCACACCTTCGATGACTTCGCCGTCGGATGGAATGATATCGCCTGCTTCAACGATCACCACATCGCCGACCTTGAGACTTGTACCAGGTACGGTCGTAAAGTCTTTCTGGCCTATATCGCGCAGCAGTTTGGCCTGGGTTTCCGTGCGGGTGCGGCGCAGGGATTCCGCCTGTGCCTTGCCACGACCTTCGGCAACGGCTTCGGCAAAATTGGCAAACAGCACCGTGAACCAGAGCCAGAGCACGATCTGGAACGAAAAGCCGATATCGGCTCCGCTGGTCGCAACATCTTTCAACAGAAGAACAGTTGTAAGCATGGAGACCACAGCCACCACGAACATCACCGGATTGCGTGCAAGGCTTTTGGGATTAAGCTTGCGAAAAGCGTCACCAATGGCGGGAATGAGGATGCGCGCATCAAGGATGCTGGCCTTAACGACTTTGGCGGATTGGGACTTGCTCATAGGGAACTCCAGAAAAGCGGACCCAGAAATTCTGCAGCAAGTACGATCATCAGCACTGCTGCAAGAATGAGGAGAATGAGGTTTGATGGCCTAAAACTCCGTGCATCCGAATGGATGCAAAAAGGAGTTATTAACTTGCTGAATATGTGCATTAGAATGTTTGCCCGTTGATCAGCGCGAGATGTTCAGCCAAAGGTCCGAGCGCCAGTGCGGGGAAGAAGATCAGACCACCCACAACGAGAATGACACCGATCAGCAGACCGACGAAAAGCGGTCCGTGGGTCGGGAATGTCCCGGCGGATTCGGGTGCTGCCTTCTTGGCAACGAGTGAGCCTGCAATTGCCAGTGTCGGAACGATGACCAGAAAGCGGCCCATCAGCATCGCAAGACCGATGGTGATATTGTACCAGGGCGTGTTGCCCGAGAGGCCGCCAAAGGCAGAACCGTTATTGGCGGTGCCCGACGTATAGGCATAAAGGATTTCCGAAAAACCATGCGGTCCGGGATTGGCTATCGAGCTTAGACCCGCCGGAATGACTGTGGCGATTGCCGTAAAGCCAAGGATCGAAAGCGGCAGGCAGAGAACGGCGAGCATGGCCATCTTCACCTCTTTTACCTCGATTTTCTTGCCCAGATATTCCGGTGTGCGTCCGACCATCAGACCAGCCACGAAGATTGCCACCACAACAAACAGGATGATGCCGTAGAAGCCTGCGCCCACGCCGCCGATAATGATTTCACCCAGCATCATGTTGATCATGGGGATCATGCCGCCAAGCGCCATCATGCTGTCATGCATGGCAATGACTGCGCCACAGGAGGCGGCTGTCGTCACCACTGCAAATAGCGCCGACATCGTAATGCCGAAGCGGGTCTCCTTGCCTTCCATATTGCCGCCATCAATGCCAAGCGCATGGATCAGCGGATTGCCCGCAGCTTCTGCCCAGTAGCAAATGGCAACACCGGCCACAAAGAGCACGCCCATCGCAGCGAAAATCGCCCAGCCCTGCTTTTCATTGCCGACCATGCGGCCAAACACATTGGTAAGGCCTGCACCGATGGCAAAAATCGCTACCATCTGGATCATGTTCGAAATGGCATCGGGATTTTCAAATGGATGCGCGGAATTGGCATTGAAGAAGCCGCCGCCATTGGTGCCGAGCATCTTGATGGCAAGCTGAGAAGCGACCGGACCAAGCGCTATGACCTGTCGCGCGCCTTCAAGCGTGGTGGCTTCGACGTAAGAGCCGAGCGTCTGCGGTACACCGAGCGTGACAAAAATAAGCGTCATGACCACACAAATCGGCAGCAGGATATAGAGTATGCAGCGTGTGAGGTCACACCAGAAATTGCCCAGCGTCTTCATCGATTTGCGCGAGAAGGCGCGGATAAGTGCAATGGCAATGGCCACACCCGTTGCAGCCGAAACGAAGTTCTGGACCGTAAGACCTGCCATCTGGGTGAGATAGGACATGGTGCTTTCGCCACCATAGTTCTGCCAGTTGGTGTTGGTCACAAAACTTGTTGCTGTGTTGAAGGCGAGATCGGCGGGCACATTGCTCATGCCCATAGGGTTGAAAGGCAAGGAACCTTGCGCGCGTTGCAGAAAATAAAGCAGCAGAAAGCCTGCAAGATTGAACAGCAGCATGGCGGCTGCATAGCTCGTCCAGTGCTGCTCCTCACTCTCGCTTGTTCCTGCCAGACGATAAAGTCCCCGTTCGATGGGAACGAGGACAGGCGACAGAAACGTGCGCTCGCCATTGAAAACGCGCGTCATATAGCTGCCAAGCGGCTTTATGAGCACGATTATAATCCCGCAAAAGATGAGGATCTGTATCCATCCATTGATTGTCATGGTTTTTCCCAAGCCTGATTAGAGCGTGTTTCGATCTGATTGAAACAGATCGGCGCTCTAAATCTTTGGTTTAACGCGCATCGTATCCGAAAAACGGTTCCCACTTTTCGGGATGCGCTCTAGGCTCAAATAGGCTGCTTATTCAGAACCGTTCCGGACGAATGAGCGCGTAAAGAAGGTAGGCGGCAACGAAAGCCGCAACCAAGGCGCCTGCGATATATTCAATCAGCATGGCGTGTCCTCAAAGCCTCTCGCAAAGGCGCAAATAGCCAAACAGCATGGCGAAGAAAGCGATGCCTATACCAAGAACGGCGATATCCATTGTCATTTTGAATGCCCTGTCGCGATTGCCTCATGGCCGAATGCCTATGGGGCTCTCTGTTTCCACAGCAGGGATTATGCTGCCGCAGCCCATAGGGTTTCGAGAGAGGGGAGAGGGGTGAAAAATAAAAAAGTCATATATGTTTTGAGGTCAGGCAGATGACAACAAAAAAACGCGCCGCAGGTTGCGACGCGTTTTGGCTTTCAATTTTGCGATGTATCTTAGAGCGCATCGTGAAAAGTGTGAAACGGTTTTCGGAACACGATGCGCTTAAAAAACAGAGAGATAGAGCATTTCCAATGGTTCAATGAAAACTGGAAATGCTCTCGGGATTCAGATCATCAAAGGCCCGGATAATTGCACCCTTCGGGCTTTTGCTCGCAATCAGGCTTGCCAGAAGGATCCGCGCCTGACCGGGACGCAAAGTCTGTGAATGCACAGCACCGGCTGCAACCAGATCATGGCCGCCACCACCGCCGCCATAACCCGGCACCAGAACGCCGATTGGAACGCGGCTCGAAACCACCACCGGGATATTTTTTTTCGTACACTCTTTCACGGCTGCAACGATTGTTGCATTGGCATTGCCAGAGCCAAGAGCTGCAAGCACAATGCCGTGGCTTTGAGCCTGAATGCTCGCCCGAAGATGCAGGTCGTCGCAACCCGGATGAATGGCAACAATATCGACCCGTGTTGCGCTGACCGATGCGGGCAGGCGGATAGCATCCGGTCTTTCCAGATCGCGCACTTCCCGAAACGCATCAGCGTGGTCACTGCTGAACTTGAATGCGCCCCATGTAGGCAAGATCCTGCCGCCAAAGGCAATCAAGACGCCTTTTTGGGCATTGGCCGGGTCCGTTGCAAGATTGATTGCGGTCGTCAGATTGGATGGTCCATCCGCATCGGGATGATCTGCAGTGAACTGCGCTCCGGTGAAAATCACCGGTTTGGAAAGACGGTGTTGCAGGTGAACGAGCAGGGCCGTTTCTTCCATGGAATCCGTGCCATGCAGCACGACAACGCCATGAATTTCAGGATCAGCAATCTGCGCTGCAACAGCATCGGAGATAGTCTGCATGTCGATCAGTGTCAGGATCGATGAATCCTTTGCCATGAGATCAATGGGGCGCAGCTGCGCTCCGACATCGCCAAGCGTCGCAAGCAGATCGTCACCATTAAGCGTCGGCGTGCTTGCGCCATCTTTCCCGCGCTTGCTTGCAATAGTTCCACCGGTGGCGATAACCGCCACCAATGGTTTGAATTGCGAATTACTCACTCTGCCCCTCAATCAGTTACTTTTTGCGTGTCAGCAGCACGTTCTGCCGCCAGACGATAGATTCGGTCACGCAGACCATACCAGCCAATAACCAGCGCGGGTACAATGATAATCAGCGAGCCGATCGTGTAAGAGCCGATCGGATAGTCTGCTGCCATCAGAACCAGAACGCCAAACAGGAAGAACAGCGTCAGGATGCCAGTATAGGGCGCGCCGAACATACGGAAGTCCGGACGTGCGATCTCGCCTTTGCGTGACAAATGCCAAAGCTTAAGCTGGCACAGGATGATCACGCCCCAGGCGGTTATGATGCCCAGCGAAGCAAGGTTCAGTGCAATTTCAAAGGCTGCGGCTGGCACAACGGCATTGAGTGCAACGCCAATTGCGGTGACGACTGCGGTAACAGCAATGCCGCCATAAGGAACGCCGCTTTTGTTCATCTTGGCCAGTGCCGCCGGCGCAGAGCCCGAAACAGCCATAGAGTGCAGAATGCGCCCCGTCGAATAGAGGCCGGCATTCAGCGATGACAGAACCGCAGTCAACACGACGAGGTTCATAATGATATCCGCGCCCTCAACACCGATCTTGCTGAAGAAGGTCACGAAAGGGCTTTCGCCAGCCGAATAGAGTGTATGTGGCAGCAGAAGGGTAAGCAGCAGAACCGAGCCGACATAAAAGACCAGAAGACGGAAAACGACTGTTTTAATCGCGCCCGGCATGATCTTGCGCGGGTCTTCGGTTTCACCAGCCGTGGTGCCGATCAGCTCGATCGAGGCATAGGCGAAGACCACGCCTTGTATGATGACAAGGGCGGGCAGGATACCGTTCGGAAAGAAACCGCCGCTTTCACGAATGAGATGGAAACCCGGCTGATGGCCATCGATCGGGGTGCCGGACACGACGAAATAAATGCCGACAGCAAGGAAAATTACCAACGACAGCACTTTGACAAGGCTGAACCAGAATTCCAGTTCGCCGAAAACCTTGACCGAGAGCAGGTTCATCGACAGCACGAGGACGAGCGCGGTCATCGCAAACATCCACTGGTCGATCCCTTCGAGCCAGGGCACGTAATGCTTGAAGAAATTCATGTAGAGGGCGACGGCGGTCACGTCTGCAATTGAGGTCATGGCCCAGTTAAGCCAGTACATCCAGCCAGCCGCAAAGGCCATTTTCTCGCCGTAGAATTCGCGGGCATAGGAAACGAAGGAGCCGGAGCTCGGGCGATGCATAATCAGCTCGCCAAGGGCGCGCAGCACCAGAAATGCGAAAAAACCACAGACCGCATAAACGAACACAAGCGACGGACCAGCCTGTACCAGACGTCCGCCTGCACCCAGAAACAGACCCGTTCCGATTGCTCCCCCGATGGCAATCATCTGAATCTGACGCGGCTTCAGCGCTTTGTGATAGCCACGATCCTCTTCTGTGAAGAGTTCACGCTCGGCGGGTGTGACCTTGAAATTTTCCGTTGTCATCGCTCCTCCCTGAGAGCTCAGTTTTGAACAAATTCTATAGCTTTTGCAGTGATCGCAATGAGTAACGACAGTGTTGAAACAGTCGGATACATGGAGCGCCTACGCGGCGCGGCAATGCATCTGTTGTTTTAATTCAAAGCACTGTCGAGAAAAGAAACCTCAGCGCCGCTATGGGCAGATTTCTTGTCACGCTTCAATTCGTTCCCATTGCATTTTCTGTAAAGCTGCATGACAGATTTAATTGCGGCTTTAACGCATATCAGAAAACATGAGTCAAGTTCACAAGTGAGTTGACGATTGTCGCAAGGAGGAGTAACCGAATTAAATCTGTCATGCTGTCAGACAGATTTAACGTTTCGAGTTCAGGAGGACAAAGTGGTCGGAACGCGCGTTGAACATGACCTGCTTGGTGCAAAGGAGGTGCCTGCAGATGCTTACTGGGGCGTCCATACGGCGCGAGCATTGGATAATTTTCAGATTACAGGCGTCAGCATCGGACGCTATCCCTATCTCGTGCGTGGCCTCACCTTCGTCAAAGAAGCTGCAGCGCTGGCCAATCACGAGCTCGGCCTGTTGAGCCGTCAACATCTGGATGCGATTGTGAGTGCATGCCGCGAAATTCGCGATGGTGCCCTGCACGATCAGTTCGTGGTCGATGTGATTCAGGGGGGTGCCGGTACGTCGACTAATATGAATGCGAACGAGGTTATCGCCAACCGTGCGCTGGAATTGCTTGGGCATGAAAAGGGCGACTACGCGCATCTGCATCCCAACGACCATGTCAATCTCAGCCAGTCGACCAATGATGCCTATCCAACTGCGATTAACGTGGGTGTGATTGAAGCCATAGATGAACTGGCGGATTGCATGGAGCTGCTTCAGGCATCGTTTGAGCGTAAAGCGCGCGAATTCGACAAGATGCTGAAGGTTGGGCGTACGCAGCTTCAGGATGCGGTTCCGATGACGCTGGGTCAGGAGTTTCGCACCTTTGCAGTGATGCTTGGCGAAGATCGCCTGCGGCTGCTTGAATCGGCAAAGCTTCTGCACGAAATCAATCTGGGCGCCACGGCAATCGGCACTGGGCTTAATGCGCCGAAAGGCTATGCAGCGCTTGCCTGCGAGCATCTTTCGCGTTTGACGGGTCGCCCGCTGGTCACAGCCAGCGATCTGATTGAGGCAACACAGGATCCCGGTGCTTTCGTGCATCTTTCAGGCGTTTTGAAGCGCGTTGCGGTCAAACTTTCCAAGACCTGCAACGATCTGCGGCTTTTGTCGTCCGGTCCGCGTGCCGGTATCGGCGAAATCAACCTGCCAGCCGTTCAGGCAGGATCCAGCATCATGCCGGGCAAGATCAATCCGGTGATCCCGGAAGTGGTCAATCAGGTGGCTTTTGCGGTCATCGGCAGCGACATCACGATCACCATGGCAGCCGAAGGCGGTCAGCTGCAGTTGAACGCTTTTGAGCCGATCATCGTGCGCTCACTGTCGGAAAGCATCAGCCATCTGGGTGCTGCCTGCCGCATTCTTGCAGAACGTTGTGTGGATGGCATTACCGCCAATCCGGAAATCATGGCGCGGCGTGTGGAGGAATCCATCGGTCTTGCCACAGCACTTAATCCGCTGATCGGCTATTATGCAGCAACAAAAGTTGCACAGGAAGCGCTTGCCACCGGTCAAACAGTGCCGGAGGTTGTGCTTGCGCAGGGCCATATGACAGCGGAACAATTGCAGCAGGCGCTCAGGCCTGAGCACCTTGCCAATCTGGCGATTGAAGCCTGAGAATGCTTTAAAATGGCGCATCGGACATCAGTCTGATGCGCTTTTTTCTTTCGCCATAATGGTGGTGACGGCCAGCTTCACCTGACCGAGATGGCTCTGCATAGCGAGACGCGCCTGTTCTTCGGAGCCACTCTTGATAGCCTCGGCAATCTGGCGATGCTCGATGTTGGAAGCCTCGCGGCGACCGGCCATGAGATTGACGAGTTCAGACTGGCGGGAAAGCGCCACGCGGGCATCAGCAACGATTTTTGCAAACATGGCATTGCCGGAAGCAGAGGCAATCATGCTGTGAAATTCGGTGTCGAGCAGCACCCATTTATGCGGATCGGTCTGCTTTTCCATGCGATCGCAAAGATCAATGAGCTTTGCCATCTGATCATCCGTGTGGCGGATTGCGGCCCATCCGGCTGCTGGCACTTCGATGAAGGGGCGGGCCTCGATCAGATCGCGCGCTGAATAGCCGCCATAACTCAGTTCCGGGCCAGGTGATGTTTTAAGCACATAAGTGCCGCTTCCGGTGCGGGTATGGGTGAGGCCAAGCGTTTGCAGCGAGCGCAATGCCTCGCGCACGATCGGGCGACTGACGCTATATTTTTCAGCAAGCTGAGCTTCCGAGGGCAGGCGTGTTCCAACCGCCAGTCTTCCCTTTGCAATGGCCGAACGAATATCCTCAAAAACGATTTCCGCAGCACTTTTCCGGCTTACCGGACTGGAATCTGCCAGCCATTCAGTGACCACCCCAATGCTCTCCCCTTTAATTGCAATCTGTCTTACAGCTAGGCAATTTATGTCAGAAGAGCAACAGGCCTGTGTTGTTTCTTTTACTGTTCACTGATTAACGGCTTACGCGAAACCGGGGGAAAATTTCCATCGTCAGGTAGTTTTCATCAAAGCTGGAGATGTGAACAAGTGCAGCGCGATTAAGAAACTCTACTTCATTATTTTTAAAGATCAGCAGGTCCTCCTCCCTTAAGTCACGCAACATTCTGTTCGTGTGAATTGGTGTTAACCCCAAGGCGTCCGCCAACTCGCTTTGTGTCAGTGGGCAGAAAAAGCTATTCTCGTCACTTGTCCCATTCATGCGCGCACGCTGGCCCAATTCGAGAAGCAAGTGTGCAACGCGAACGAGCGCACTTCTTCTCCCAAGACTAATAAGATGTTCTATGAAAATGGAGCGCTGCCGCGCCATTAATTCCATGAATGTCATGGCAAGGCGGGGTGAGGCTAATAGGCTTTCTGTTAAATGATCGATTGATATTTCAAAAACGGATAGTTCGGTGACGGCAATCAAAGTATAATAGTTGAAGCCAATGCCTGTTCTAAAGCCAATGAAATCGCCCTTCATTGGAAAATCCATTATTTGGCGGTCGCCATCGGCGAGATCACGATAAATGCAACCCCATCCGCTTTTTATAATATGGACGGTATTGGCCCAGTCCCCTTGACTGCTTACAACTGAGTGAGGTGGGTAGGTCTTTAACGAGACAGTCAAAGTTTGCAGTGCGTTCTTATCATTGTCATCAAAAACGGCACTTATCGGCACGCTTTCCATAAAGTGCCGCAGAGACTTGGCTTCATCAGCATGTAGCGCCATTGATCTGTGTCCTGCCGTGATCTTCAGGAAGCCTTTAATTCCCCCTGACTCTCAACAGCACAGAAAATTCGCTGTAGGTCAGGTACTTGCAGTTTCAGTAAGTTTCCGTGAGCAGCAATCTTTTGGCAAGGTAGTAAAATCTACCACTAATTGCGTATATATTTGATATTTCACTAAACCATATTTCACGGAACTGCCTAATCTAGGTTAATGACAATGAAATGGAATTCGGGCAATCTTTTCGTCAATAAGTAATAAAAACAATAATTGTTTGCGTGGTTAAAAGTACATCCTGATTATTATACCGATAAAGAAGCAGAAGCGCATCATAAATTGATGCGTAAGAGAGTGGAACTGTATGCATAATTCGGATTAGAGGGCAAAGATTATGAACATTTCTCCGCATTTTAACGGAATGTCGGGCAATTCCAAAAACAATACTAATATGCCGGTTAAGGGGGCGTCATTAAAGTCTGAAGACTCTTTTGATAGCTTGCTGCCTTTATTGGTGATCATAGATAACCGTGCATTAGACAGAGAATGTCTCGCTCACGGACTGACAAATCACAGTATAGAGATGACAATCGCAACGTTCAGTTCTTTTGAACAGTTGCAGCACCAACGTCGTGGCCGGACCGTTAGCGCGGTTTTGTTCAATATTGGCGGTCAGAAAGTTTCTGATCCCGCCGTGGGTAACTACCTTAGCCGCATTGTTAACGATTGTGCGCCTGCTCCAGTCATTATTCTGGCAGATAAAGAAGACATTTCTCAGGTGCTTAAAGCGCTTGATTATGGTGTTAAGGGTTACATTCCGACTTCCGTCAATGTGAATGTCTGTGTTGAAGCATTACGCCTCGCGCTGGCTGGCGGAACCTTCGTTCCTGCAAGCAGTGTTTTGGCCTTGCGGCATGCAACGGACCCCAACTCCCATAGACTTCAACCTCTTGGCGGAATGTTTACGCAACGTCAGGCAGAGGTCGTGAATGCTTTGCGTCGCGGAAAAGCGAACAAGATTATCGCTTATGAGCTTAAGCTGCGTGAAAGCACCGTAAAAGTGCATATTCGCAACATCATGAAGAAGTTGAAGGCGTCAAATCGCACGGAAGTTGCTTGTATCATCAACGAGCTTTTCCCTTCGGAGACATCGTTTTCCGACTTGCAGTAGCGAAAGCGAAACTGCCCTTTAAGGAGAATTTTTGTGATTATCTCCGACGTTTCATCAGGAAACGGGCGTCAGCCGTTGGCTGACCTGTTCGATATTATCAAACGCAGGAAAGCCATGCTGATTGTGCCGGTCATAATCGGCGCTGGTGTAGGCTTTGTTGGCTATCTCTGCGCACCAATTAGTTATGTCTCTGAATCTGTTCTCGTTCTGGACATGCGCCGTCTGCAAGCGTTGCCAAATGAAAGTGCAATTACGCCATTGCCACAGGACAGCCCGGTGTTGCGCTCAGAACTCGACATCATTAATTCACGGATGATGGCCCGCAAGGTCATTGATATTCTGCAAGAAGGGAACGTGTACGTTCCGACGGGGCTTCAGTCTCGCACAATACTGTCTTCAACGTCACGGTCTGCAGCGCAAGATCGTGGTGCTCGTGAGGTTGATCCCGAGTTGCGGGAAAGACAGCGTATCGATCAGTTGTTGTCGCGGCTTAGAGTTAGCAATGATGGGCGATCTTATACCATCTTTATATCCTATCGAGCGCCTGATCCTGTGTATGCGGCGAAAGTTGCAAACGCCTTTGCGACGGCATATCTTGACCATCAGATTGATGTGCAACAATCGGCTGCTCGACGCGTTAGCGAATGGCTTGGTGATAAGCTTGTCACTTTACGTAATGATCTTGAAAACGCTGAAAGTGCTGCGGAAAACTTTCGGCAGAAGTCACGTTTAGCGGGCGATCCGGGTCAGATCAGTTTTCAGGCACAGAAGGTTGCAGCCTTAAACACTGAAATTGTTGCAGCGACGGGCGCGGTGTCGCTTGCTGAGGCCAGACTGCGGACGGCTGAAAGCTTGAAGGACAGCAATGAAGCGCCTGCTTTAACGGAAGTATTGGCGTCGCCAGCAATCCAAAATTTGCGAAACGAGCAGGCTAGGGTCGAGCGTCAGCTTGATGAGTTGCGTTCAAACGGTGCCTTGAAAAGCGCGGAAATTCCCGTGTTAACGGCCGAACGCGAAGCTCTTAAGCAGCAAATTTCGGCCCAAGTTGGCGAAATTATAAAGAGCCTTCGCAATGAAATACAAATTGCGCACCAACGACGCACCGGATTGGAAGATGCTTTGAAGATAGCTGAAAGCGATCTCGCTGAAGCCAATCAGGCACAGGTCAAGGTGGCTCAGTTTGATCGCGAAGCCAATGCTAGCCGCACAGTCTATGAGAGCTATCTGACGCGCTACAAGCAACTCATTGAGCAAGATGGTATTGCTGTTCCTGAGGCGCAGCTGATATCCCCAGCAGAGCCATCAGCAGCACGTTCAAGTCCCAATCTATTCAATTGGCTTTTGTTGGGGCTCGGTCTTGGTGGTCTGATTGCAGTTGCGGGCACAATCGCACGCGAAACCTTCGACAAAATCCGTCCGGCTCAGACGGCATCAATGATTTTGCCAGGC
Organism: Brucella pseudogrignonensis; assembly: GCF_032190615.1. Classification (NCBI taxonomy): domain Bacteria; kingdom Pseudomonadati; phylum Pseudomonadota; class Alphaproteobacteria; order Hyphomicrobiales; family Brucellaceae; genus Brucella; species Brucella pseudogrignonensis. Next base: position 276,596 of record NZ_JAVLAT010000002.1, on the reverse strand, counting down.
ATTCCAGCAGCCACGCTGTTGCCGGTAACACCCCGATTGACAGTGTCATTGCTTATCAATCGTGGCGTTGATCCGGCCAGTGCCTTTGGTCGTGCGGTAAAGTCGGTTCATGACCGTCTGCGATCATTAACACGCGGGCGCGATTCCCTAGCGCTTTCCGTGGTCTCTCTTTCGGATAGCGAGGGAAAAGCACTCCTCATTACCGCCCTGGCACAACAATTTGCGGCCAGCGGCATAGCTGTGGCCGTTATCGACGCGACAAACGATCAGTCGGGGCTATCAGAAGCATTCGGTCTTCCAAACAACGAGTATGGCTTTACACCAACCGGCCGGTTGCTTCCGGGCGCAACACTTGTTCATGATCACGGGTCAGGCATCGATATTATTACTCCTGGCAAACAGATGCGTGAGGGGGATTGGCTTGCCGAGCTGATTGCGCAATTGCGTCTGGATCATAAAATTATTCTCGTCGATCTTCCGGCAGTTAGGGACGATAAAGGCTCGATTTTGCTTTCACGTGCTACCGACACATCTCTTTTGATGGTGAAGTCCGATCGGAATGAACAAAATGCAAACCATGCATTGATTCAGACCATGGCATCATTTGGCCGCAAACCTGCGATTGCCGTTGTGAATGATTTTTCACCGTCATACCGAAGCTGGATAATAGTTCCTGTTGCTTTCGCTGTCTCGGCCATTCAGCAGATCAGAGTGTTCTTTAAGCAAGTTTTTAAACGTGTTCGGAAAGGTACGGATCCCGATTTAACAAAAAATAGGGAGGTTTCATCATGAGATACATCGTTAGCCGACGTGGTTTTCCCTCTCTTTTTCGTTCTACTTTGCTCGCCACTGCAATCGCTTGGTCATTTGCGACCGTTGCGATCGCTGAGGGACAGGGCTATGCGGCCGGTTCAAATGATGTTTTGCAGATTACGGTTTATGGGCAGCCTGCGCTTACCGGACTTTATCCGATCGATACCGAAGGAAATATTGGCTATCCAGTCGTTGGTAACATTGCGGTTGCCGGGCTGACGATGCCTCAGATTAGCGAAAAAATAGCCGCCGCACTTTCTCAACATATTCCGGGACTGACGGTCACTGCCACTATAAATCAGTATGCGCCGGTTTTCGTCGTTGGTGATGTCAAAGTGCCCGGCAAATATGAATTCAGACCCGGTATGGTGGTTTTGGAGCTGATGGCAATTGGTGGCGGCGCTGGCAAGGGAGAAGCTCCGGCAGTCACGGCTGGAATGCAGCTGATTACGGCCCAACAAGACTATGCAGATTTGCAAATGCAGATGACGCAGGCGAGCATTCGACGCGTGCGTCTTCAAGCCGAATTAAACGGTATAGACTTTGATTATCAGCTTCCCGAGCAAACACCGGCCAACAAACAGACATCTAATCTTACCAAACAAATGGCGGCAGGTGAAAAAACGCTCTTTGATGTGCGACGCAATAATTTGAATGCGGAGCGCAGTGCGCTTCAAGCGCAATCAGCAAGCTATGGTGATGAAATTGAAACATTAAAGCAAAGTATCACGCTTCATGACGCGGAAATCAAACTTCTGGAAGAAAATGTCCAATCAAGTAAGACACTTGTTGAGCGTGGATTGGCGGCAAAGTCAAACCTGCGCGATATGGAGCGGGATCTTTCCTCAACCCGGCGTGATGCCCTGGAGTTGGCATCTTTCCTCGCGCGTGCACGACAAAACCAGTTAGCGGTCCAACAGCGTATCGCCAATCTGGAAGAAGCGCGCAGAAGCGAAGCAGCGACAAGTCTTCAAGAAATAGATCTAAATCTTGCAAGGATGGAATCGCGCGCAAATGCCCAACTTCAAACTATGGCCGAGATAGCAAAGTCCTCTGGAAATATCTCATCGTCCGATATGCGTCAGAAGCTGGTCTTCACAATTAGCCGCAATGTAAGTGGCGTATTTGAGGATTTCGCTGCCAATGAACGCACAGAAATTCGTCCCGGAGATATTCTTCGTATTGAGCTTGATATGAGTAAGTTGGGAGCATCTCCGTCCTAAAATAATCCGATAACAAAGAAGCAAGGGCGCCGAATGCAAATACGGCGCCCTTTTTCTATGGTCGTATTTTTAGGCTGCGGCTTCAGAGGTCGCAAACTGGCGGGACCAATTATAGTAGACTTCCGCCAAGCCTTGCTGCAGTCGGATGCGCGGGGACCATCCAAGAGCTTTCATGTGACTCGTATCGAGTAGCTTTCTTGGTGTTCCATCGGGCTTGCTTAAGTCGTTTTCGATCTTACCCTGAAAGCCAATGATGTCTGCGAGCATTAATGCGAGTTCTGTGATAGAAACTTCTTCACCATTACCAATATTAATAGGGTCTGCTTGGTGGTAATGACACAACAGATAGAAACAAGCATCAGCAAGATCGTCGACGTGTAAAAACTCACGCAATGGATTGCCGCTGCCCCATACTATGACACGATCAGCACCACTGGTTTTCGCCTCGTGTATGCGGCGCATCAGTGCAGGTAGAACATGGGAACTGTTAAGGTCGAAGTTATCGTTCGGCCCATAGAGATTTGTCGGCATGGCCGTCATAAAATGGCTGCCATATTGTTTAGAGCAGGCCTGCGCATATTTTAACGCAGCAATTTTTGCGATTGCATAGGCTTCATTTGTGGGTTCCAGCGGGCCAGTCAGGAGCGCGCTCTCTTGTAAAGGCTGCACCGCATCACGGGGATAAATGCAGCTGGAGCCAAGCCATAAAAGTCTTTCGACGTTACAAAGATGTGCGGCGTGGATGACGTTCATCCCAATAGCGAGGTTGTCGTAGAGGAAGTCTGCGGGATACTGTGCATTTGCCAGAATACCGCCAACCCTTGCAGCTGCAACAATAATGACATCCGGTTTGACGTCGGTAATATAGCTTTCTGTTGGACTTTGTCGTGTGAGATCGAGTGTTGAGTGGGATGCGGTAATGATTTCGCAGTTTTCCTGAGCGAACCGTCGCATCAGAGCTGATCCGACCATTCCTGTATGACCTGCAATGAATATTTTTTTGCCTTCCAGTGCATAAATCGGCTTATCCATAGAAGTCATTGCGTCCGACCTCCCTCATGATAGTACGCAGGTCCCATTCAACCATCTCAGCAACAAGATTGCTAAAGTTGGTTGAGTGTCGCCAGCCAAGACGATCCCTCGCTTTTGAAGCATCGCCAAGGAGAAAATCCACTTCATTTGGACGAAAATATCGCGGATCAATCTCTATCAGACATGTGCCGGATTTACGGTCAATACCGATTTCCTCTACGCCATCGCCTTGCCACTCGATATGTTTATCAACCGCATTAAAGGCCTGCTCGACAAACTCGCGTACTGTATGTGTTTCGCCCGTCGCCAGCACATAGTCGTCGGCTTCTTCTTCTTGTAGAATGCGCCACATACCCTCAACATAATCGCGCGCATGCCCCCAATCACGACGGGCGTTAAGATTGCCGAGACGCAACTTATCCTGTAGGCCGCGTTCGATAGCTGCAACAGCCCGCGTTATTTTTCGTGTAACGAAAGTTTCGCCGCGTAGTGGACTTTCATGATTAAACAAAATGCCATTTGATGCATGGAAGCCATAGGCTTCGCGATAGTTTACGGTCGTCCAGTAGGCATAGAGCTTTGCCGTGGCATAGGGGCTACGTGGCGCAAAAGGGGTGTGTTCATTTTGCGCATGCGGTGAGCTATTGCCAAAAAGTTCGGATGTGGATGCCTGATAAAAACGCGATGACTTTCCAAGACCCAAAATGCGCATGGACTCAAGCAGTCGCAACGTTCCAAGTGCGTCTGCGTTGGCTGTATATTCTGGTGTTTCGAAACTCACTTGCACATGGCTTTGGGCGCCCAGATTGTAAATTTCATCAGGTCTGACTTCCTGAATTACGCGACATAGGTTGGTTGCATCGGTCAGGTCGCCGAAGTGAAGGCGAAATCGAATGTCTTCGTCGTGAGGATCTTGATAAAGATGATCAATTCGAGCTGTGTTGAAAGAGGATGAGCGGCGCTTTAAACCGTGAACACGGTAGTTCTTCTTCAGCAGCAACTCGCTGAGGTACGCACCATCTTGTCCAGTAACACCTATGATGAGTGCTGTTTTCTCTTGCAAGGTTTTCCCTCCGGCCCGATTGGTGGTAAACTCATCATAACCATTTGGCAGGACAGAAAAATGGCTCCAAAATGGGATGTCAGATATCATTCCGCTCAGTTTGGGTAAGTATCAGACTATGCTATGGCTGATATGGTTCAGACCAAAGAGGTAGTTAAAACACCACTAGACGATGTTCGCTATGCCATTGGTCTTCTTGCAGTACCGATGCGTACGTTGCCAAATTTCCTGTACTGGACCACGGGAAAGAAGGCTGGTTTCATGCGCATTATACTTGCCAACCGCTATTATTATCCAGATCAGTCTGCAACCAGCCGGATGGTTTCAAGTCTGGCGAGTGAGCTTGTGCGTCAGGGGATCGAAACAACCGTACTCGCCAGCCGTAGCTATCATGATAAGCATACTGAAGAGCTCCCATCTCGTGAAAGTATTGATGGCGTCGATGTTCATCGACTAAGAACGTCTCGCTTCGGTCGGGCAAGACTTGTGAGGCGTGCTGCGGATTATGCAACATTTCATATCATGGCAGCTGCATGGTTTGCAAAGCATGCCCGAAAAGACGATATTTGTGTTGTGTGTACTGACCCCCCGCTGCTTGCTGTTTCAGTCGCATTGCCAATTCGCATGCGTCGTGCTCGCCTCGTTAACTGGGTCATGGATTTGTTCCCGGAGACGGCAATCGAACTGGGACTGATGAATCAGAATACTGTTGCCGGACGGCTGGCTTTGGCTTTACGAAATTGGTCCATTCGTCAGTCCTCTCTGACCATCTGTCCGATAGAAAGAATGGCGCGATACTTGTCCGATGGAGATATACGGCCTGAGGGCTTCGCGATAGCGCATCATTGGGCGGATCGAAATGAAATTTTTCCAGTTGATCCCAATAAGAACGCGCTTCGGCAAGCATGGGGACTGCGACGGAAGTTTGTCATCGGTTATTCTGGTAATTTTGGTCGCGCACATGAGTTTGCAACAGTTCTTGACGCCGCTGAGCGGCTCAAAAATCATCCGGAAATTCGCTTCCTGATGGTTGGCGAAGGCCAGCAGCGCAGCTTTGTTGAAAATGAAGTCGAACGGCGTGGGCTCACAAATGTGACGATGAAGCCGTTTCAGCCTGTTGAACGCTTATCGGAAAGCCTGGGTGTTGCGGATGTTCATTTGGTGTCGTTGAAACCTGCTTTGGAGCACTGCATTGTTCCAAGCAAATTCTATGGAGTACTTGCTGCTGCACGCCCCACTCTTTTCATTGGTGATACAGAAGGCGAAATAGGATCGGTGGTTCGGGACTTTCAATGCGGGATTGCTGTGCATCCTGGTGATGTAGATACACTCGTTCATTCTATCATGCATCTCTACCAATCAAAGCTCACATGTAAGATGATGGGTCATAATGCCCGCTATCTGATGGAGACGGCCTATTCTCGTGAATATGGTGTAGCGGTTTGGCAGTCAGCGATTGGGGGGCTGGAGAAGAAATTTTCTCCCGCAAGAATGCCTGCACTTGGTGGGCATTTGCAACCGGAGAAATTGTAATGGATGGTTCTGTGGTTGTCAGCCAGCTTGGCGCCAGAATGCACTATGCTGTTCCGCGAATATTCGAAACACGTTCACGTCTTGCTCATTTTTATACCGATATTTGTGCATTGCAGGGTTGGCCTTGTCTTTTGAACAGATTGCCCATTCCATTTCTTCCGAATTCGGTGCGCCGTTTGATCGGGCGAAATCCGAAAGACATTCCTCTTGAAAAGATGACGACTTTTCCGGGCTTTGGCTTGCATTCCGCAATCCGCCGACTCTCCAATCAAACTGGCCCAAAATCGACCGCCAATGCGATTTGGGCTGGTGAAAGATTTGGAAAGCTTGTTGCTCAACATGGCTTTTATGGAGCGAGCGGGGTCTATGCCTTCAGCGGCGAGGCTTTGGAACTTTTAACCGCTGCACGCAGACAAGGGTTATGGACTGCAGTGGAGCAGATGATCGCTCCGCGACCTGTCGTCGACCAAATTGCTTGTGAAGAGGAAATTCTGCATCCCGGTTGGCAGCCCTTCGCTGCAAAGGACAATAATGCTGATCAATTCGCCTTTCGTGAATGTGCGGAATGGAAGATCGCGGATATTGTAATCTGTCCTTCCGAATTTGTAGCACGGCATGTCATTGATGCCGGTTGCTTACCCGGAAAAGTTGTGATCGTTCCATATGGGGTCGATGATCACTTTTTGCTGCCCGCTCGCCCACGTGCATCTGGAAAGTTACGCGTGTTGACGGTTGGCGCGGTCGGCCTTCGCAAAGGTTCTCCTTACGTTGGAGCCGTGGCGCAGACGCTTGGAGATATAGCTCAGTTTCGTATTGTTGGCCCCATTGATATTTCATCGCATGCACATGCTCTGCTTTCGCAAAATGTTAAACTGACGGGGTCGATACCCCGTTCGGAGATGCGGGCGCAGTTTGAATGGGCAGATATATTTTTGCTGCCGTCATTGTGTGAAGGCTCGGCGACAGCGGTTTATGAAGCGCTTGCTGCGGGGCTTCCTGTCATATGTACTGAAAATACTGGCAGTGTCGTGCGCCATGGTATTGATGGATATATAGTGCCTATCCGTGACGTAGCGCAAACATCTCAAATCATAAGGCGACTTGCATCTGATGCAGAATTGCTGGCCGTGATGGGGCGTAATGCGCGTGAGCGAGCGCAGGATTTTACGGTTGCACGCTATGGAGAACGTTTGATTTCTGCCTTGGCGCATCATCCTCGGGGGATCGTACAATGAAAATCGTACATGTGATTGGTTCTTATGACCCCGCAAAAGGAGGCCCTCAAGCCGTCGTCGTGCGCTTAGCTGCAGCTCAGGCATCTCTCGGGCATGATGTGACAATTATCAGCTACAGTGACGATGAGATCAATTATCGAGCGAGCAAGGCTACGGCAACAATTCCCGATTTTCATAGGGTACGGACCTATTTGCTTCCCATGCCTGATTTACGGGAAAAGCTATTTGGTGATCGGGCCGCAAAAGCTATGTCGTCTATAATATCTACGGCAGATTTTGTTCATATTCATGGTGTGTGGGAAACAAACCTGCTTCGGGCCTCGCTTCTCTGTCGTCGTTTCAAAGTTCCCTACTGCATCTGTTGTTGTGGTATGCTTGATGCTTGGAGCATGCAGCAAAGTGCATGGAAGAAGAAACTGGCTTTGGCCCTAGGTTTTAAAGCTATGCTTGATGGAGCGGCTTTTATTCAGGCTCTGAATAGGGATGAAATGGACCTCATGCGACCATTGGCACTCAGAGCACCGACGATCATTATTCCCAATGGAATTTTCTTTAACGAGATTGATACAGGAGAACTGGATTCATCTATAAATTTGCCAGAGCGGCGCTATATTCTCTTCTTGTCCAGGCTCCATTACAAAAAAGGTCTCGATATCCTTGCTGATGCGTTCAGTCTGATTGCATCGCGTTTTGCGGACGTGGATTTGGTGGTGGCCGGGCCTGACGGTGGTGCGGAATCCGGATTTAGAGAGCGCATTTCCAATGCTGGGTTAGAGCATCGTGTGCACTTGACGGGTGGACTGTATGGCCCGGCAAAACTTGTAGCGCTTAAACAGTCTGCATGTTTTTGTTTGCCCAGCCGCCAGGAAGGTTTCAGCGTGGCCATAACTGAAGCGCTGGCGTGTGGCAAGCCAGTCGCAATCACAGACGCTTGCCACTTTCCGGAAGTGGCTGACGCAGAGGCCGGGATTGTTTGTTCTGTAGATCCGCGTTCGGTTGCGAATGCCTTGACAGTTATTCTGGAGGATCTCGATCAAGCTGCCCGGATGGGCGCGGCTGGTTCTAAGCTCGTCAGGGATAATTATACCTGGCCGCATATCGCGTTACAAACAATAGATGCTTACCAAAAGTATAGTTTTTCTGGTTTCGAAAAATTCTTTTCAAAGCTAGCGCGCGGAAAAGCCTCTACAGCTTAATCGAAGTTCCTCATTTCACCGCAGCCGTTGTCTCTGACGGATGGGTTTTGCAGGGTTTCCGGCATAAACGGTCCATGGTTCAAGATCACGGAAACTGACGCCTCTTGCGCCCAGTACTGCGCCTTCTCCTATCGTCACGCCTGGTCCCACGAAAGCCTCCGCAGCTATCCATGAACCTGTGCCAATTTGAATGGCTGTAGCAATCAATGAAAAGTCTTGTTGGTCTATATTATGACCGGCTGTACATAGATGCGCACGTTGTGAAACAATAGCAAAGGCAGCAATGTTTATCTGCGCAACATTATAGCAAATGACGCCAGGTCCGAGTGAAGAATGCGCATCCATCCTTAGATTTCCAGGCCACCAGATGCGCGCACTACCGCGGACGATTGCCGTCCTGTGTATCTTTGCCCCAAAAGCTCTTAGTAAGGCTCCACGCCATCGCCAAAGAAAAGAAGGCGTCCATGCTGCAAGCATTAGCCAAGTGCAGTTCCAGAAAAGCCGTTGAATGCGATGTTTGAGTGTGAATGTTGCATCTCCTTCCAACGGTCTGGATGATGTCTTTTTGCCATTAATTGGAATAGAAGTGCCTGGACGTGATATAGTGCCCATTATCGCTATCCTTTAATGATATTAGGAATGCCGGGATTGTGTTGTAATGGCATTGGTAATCCCACTGAGCGGTTACTTAGACGACAGAAGTATAAAACAGGTATGAGGAATATCGCCATGTGTATCCAAACAGGGATAACCCAGTCCGTCTGGTGAGAAATTGAATGCATAGCCGGAACGATAGACAACATATAGACCAGTTGCCCTAGCATCTGGCCTGACATTGCTGTTTCCCAAATACGTCGCAATACCCACGCCAGAGCCAAGAATTTCAATGCGCCGAAATACCAGAAGGATGCAAAAGCATCGACAAGTCCGGTTTCGGTTGTGCCTGTAAGAGGGTTATAATCTCTTCCTGGTTTGGGCATATCAAATTGTAGAGCTTCTTTTGTGCCCGTGCCTACGAGTTGTGCAGGTACAAATGTAAACACCACACGGTTCCAATGAAACTTGCCGAAATCGAATTCTAGGCGACGATCAATTTCATCGATGCGCTGGACAGCATTGCGTAATTCGAGGCCGCCGCGCTCAAGCGTTTGGTTGAAATTGGCGGCATAATCAATTTCCAGAATGTCGTCTAAAACGAAACCGGAAGCCGCACGAGTGATCTGGCGATAGTCCCCCATGCTGGTCATTAAAAATGTTCCCACTACAATACCCAAAAGCATGAGGCTGCGAGGGATTACAATTCGTCGATAAAACCAGAGTGCCAGAAATATCATTAAAACAAGTTGGATAGCTTCGGCCCGTTTGCCGGTTACTATGATACGGTCGAGATAGAAGATGAGATCAAAGGCGATGATAGATATTGAAAACCATGTTGGTTTGCGTGCAAAGCATAAAAGCGCAATAGCAAGGCCGTATGGCATGAGTTGTGCAAAAAACAAATAAACCACAGGTATGCCTGTCATTTGCATTCCGATGGAAATCTCGCCTGGCAAGCGGCTCAATAGAAAATAGAAAGATGACCCAATAGCGGATAGCAAAGTTGCTGCCCATAAAAGTCGCTTTTCGCTAAAGCTTACCATCAGAAAGCCAATTGGACGTTTGGCGAGGCGCCAACCAAGAGCCAGCATAATAAGAGACAAAGATCCCATAAAGAGAGTCTTTGCATAGGCTCCTGATGGCAAGAAAGGATCATGCATAAGAGCTGGGATTTGTGGAAGTAAAAACCCGAATGTCATGACGCCTGCCAGAAATGGAAACTGGTACATGCGCTGCGGACGAAAAAACAGCCCACTCGCCAAAAAGCTACAAACCAGTCCTGTAAATATCCACGTCAGTGACAGGTTCATGGATGTCTCTCATATTGCGCACATAAAGATGATGGGCCTTCCGATTGTTCACCTGTCAGTTTTGCAGGAGTGATGTGGCCTGAGAGAAGATACCACGCCAGTTTGACATATTCCTTTGCGATCAGCTCAAGATCCGCTTGTGTTGTTGGCAGTTTGGGGTTCAGCTCACCATTGCCGATCGGAGAGGCCACGAAGTGCATTTGTGGGCAGGCTGTCCGAAAACTCGCAATGGCGCGGCGTGAATGATACCAGTTGGTTACGATAAGCGCGCTTTTTGCTTGAACTTCACGCATCATTGGCACCGAAAAACGCGCATTCTGCCAGGTACTGCCAGACTGACATTCAACGAAAATTGCAGATGGGGCCACACCGTCGCGTAGCATGATTTGTTTGTTAAATAAGCAATCGCCATCTCCGGTGATCAGGATAAGTGGTGCACGCCCCGCTTTCCATAAACGTGCGGCCTGAGTTGCTCGTGGAGGTCCATCTCCGCCGGGGACAACAATTAAATCCACCTTGCTGCCATCATCTTGCACGGTCAACATCGGTTCGGAGTAGTAAATTGCTACAAAACCGAAGAGAACAATCCAAGGTAGTACAACGAATGCTGTCATATCGCATGCCGTTCAGGAATTTCAGCTTCGTTCGGCTTCATGTCGGAAATTTTAGCGTTGGTTGCTGGTTTTGTTTTGCGTCGCTCTTCCGTCTTTACGACGATCATAAATTCATAGGCAGATAGCAGACGACAATATAGATAGCCCGGTTTTCCATCCAAAAATCCCAATCGAAAAATATACATATAAAGGAAGCGTAAGCTGGGCCGGAAGGGCATGTGGTATGACAATGATTTTAGAGCTCGCCTCCTGCGTTCAGCTGTTAGCGAAAATAATCCATGCCAGTCTATTTTTCGCTCAAGCAGCTTTGCGGCAGAAAGGTCCGCTTCAGCCGATGAATAGTTATTATGTTTTTCGTACCAGGCTTTAAGTCCTTTATTAAAGCTGTAATGCACAAAATGCGCTTGCAACTCGCCTTCAGGGCCACCGCTGGCGCGTGAGTGAACAGAACGTTCAAACCGCACCCGATCAGGCCGGACCAAACGCGTAATCCATGTTGGATACAAGCTCGCGTGGCGAATCCATTTGCCCATGAACATATTTTTGTAACGTGCTTTGAACAATACTTCCTGTCTTGTAGGGTCGGAGGCTATGCCAAGCATCTCGTCACGCAGGTCCGTCGGCGTAATTTCATCTGCATCTGGCGTATAGACCCAGTTATGCTTGAACTTGATTTCTTTAAGGCCAAACATACGCTGGCGATCTTCGGTGTCGTAGTGACGTTGATAGATACGAGCACCAGCTGCTTGTGCAATTTCTACCGTCCGGTCACTGCTGAAGGAATCCAGAATCACAATGTCATCGCACCAGTCGAGCGATGCGAGGCAGGCTGGCAGATTTACTTCTTCATTTAAGGTCATGATTAGTACGGAAATACTCATGAAGTTGCCCCTGGAAGAGTAATGTTTGGCTTATTTTGCGACGAGGTATCAGCTGTTACGGGCGGAGCAATGGGGCGCGCGGCATTGGTCATGCGCATCACAAAAATTGTGTGTGCGATAAATGGCGCGACGAGTGCCAGAAGCATTGTCCAGCTGGGAATCTGGAGGCGTATAGCAATATAGGCAACTGCACCGGCTGAAAGGTTGAGCAGTAAAACTGCAATAGCCGTTTGACCCGACGAGAGCCCTGTCTCCATCAAGAGGTGATGAAGGTGTTGCCTATCTGGAGAAAATGGACTTCTGCGCGCTGATAATCTGCGGATGATCAGGCTTAATGTGTCTATGACCGGAACAATGACCACCCATAAAAGGATGGGAAACGCAATTTTCGCGTGGCTGCCTGTAAGAATGAGAATAGCACCGGCAAGTGACGCTCCAAGAAAAGTGCTGCCGCCATCGCCCATGAACATACTCGCTCTGGCGCGCCAGCGGTGGCGCATATTGAAAACAAGAAAGCCAAGGCAGCTCGCCATGAGTGCTAAGAGTTGAAAGCCTAGCCAACCTTCAGAGGCGCTCATGCTGATCAGCGCTAACCAAAAAAGTGATGCGGCTGTCGATGAAGCTGTAAGGCCATCCACTCCATCACTCATGTTCACGGCGTTGATCAGACCAACAATAAACGCCAATGCAACTATAAAGAAAACTGGCCCATTCAAAACGTAACCGAGCAGATTCATTTGCTCAAAATGTGTCGACGAAATTTCGGAAGATAGATGAAGATGAATCTGGTTAAGGCCAGCAATACCGATCATTAGGAGCGCTGCGAGTAATTGGGTGGCCAGACGTGGCGCGACAGGCAGTTTAAAACGGTCGTCAATAACGCCAATTGCAAGGATAAGGAGGAGGCCTGGCAAAAACGGCGAGATACTGGCTGACCCGAAGAGAGACGGGCTGAGTGCGATTGTGATGCAAAATGATAATGCTATTGCAATCCCACCACATAGTGGAACATTGCCTTCATGATGCTTCCGTGCGTCAGGTGTGTCTATCAGATACCATTTGCGCGCTAACTCGCGAAAACTCAGGCAAAAAGTAACCGACAAGACGAAAGCCAGAAGCGTGATCCAGTAAAGACCGGTCATGTCTCCTCCAAAGCACGTGCCCATTAATCGTTGTAAATTTTTAACGACTCTTATCCGCAGGGACGACTTGGCTTTAGAGCGTTTGCCATACTCCTTTCAGAGCATAAGTTAACACCAAGGGTGGCATTTCGCTCCGCAAACAAAGGACTATCCTTGAATCGAACTGTGAGAGCTATGGGGCCTCACGTGGTTTGGTCCGGGGGTGTCTTTTGAACAATAGAGTCGAATACAAAGCAAAGCTTGAGGAAAGAAGTGCATCATGAGTGGTGGCCGCAGAGGTTTCCTGATGGCTGCGCTTGAGCAATATGCCGGCCTCTTCTTCAATTTTTTGACTGTAATTGCTGTTTCGCGCTTCCTTGGGCCTGCTCAAACTGGTGCTGGCGTCGTTGGCTTGAGTATAGGCGCTATCGTCTTTTCTTTGCGCGAGTTTGCTAGCCCTGAATTCCTCATTCGTCTTGAAAAGGTGACAGATCAGGACAGCCGCACTGCAATGACATTTTTAATGAGCGTGACCTTGCTGTTATCTGCTGGGCTTTATTGCGCGAGAGAATATTTTGCTATTACCTACCACGACCCATCGCTTCTTTTGTTTTTAGATATAACGATCATCGCCGCTCTTGTGGAAAGCCTGTCCTTGCCAGTTGTAGCGCTGCTTCGACGGGAAATGGCTTTTGGTACTTTGGCACGCATCCGTACGGCTGGCACGGGTTTGGGCGCGATTGTTGCAACTGCAATGGCCTATTTGGGCTTTGGACATATGTGTTTCGCGTTTGGTTTACTTGCGAGTGCGTTAATGACAACTGGGCTTGCAATGGCTATTTATCCATTGGGGCGATTGTTGCGGCCTTCTTTTGCAAGCATTCTTACTGCCTGGCGGTTCGGGATATATCTGGGCGGTAATGCCGGCTTGAACAAAATCTGCGAAACCTTTCCGCAATTGATGCTCGGTCGCTTTATGCCCATTGCATCTGTAGGTATCTATAATCGCTCCAATACCGTAAGCGGGTTACCAGACCGAATTATTCTTTCGGCTGTTTTTACAGTTGCATTTCCGATGCTGTCGGCACATGTGCGCGCGGGCGGAGACGTTAGCAAATCTTATATACGCGCTTTATCTTACATATCAGTGGTTTATTGGCCTTCTCAGGCACTGCTTGCTCTTCTTGCATATCCCGCCGTGCAGCTCATCCTCGGGCCGGGTTGGTCCGAGGCTGCGCTTATCGTAGCGATTACGAGCCTCGCAAGCCTCTTTTGGTTTCCCGTCATATTAACATACCCACTTTTGATGGCTTTGGGCGCCAACCGGGAAGCTTTCTTATCCAATTTGATTTCCAGACTGGTTGCGACGGGCATTCTTTGTGCCGCAGCTCCTTATGGTCTTCGTGCAGTCGCACTTAGCCAATTTATCAGTCTGCCCTTTCAGATGGTTGTTGCCATTATCTATGTGCGCAAGCACGTGTTTTTTCCCTACACGGTGCTGGGAAAAGAACTTACGAAGAGTGCGTTGGTCACGTTTTTGGCGCTCTTGGGGCCAGTAGCGATTGTTGCCTCGGACGGCTTTGCTTTCGATATGCATTGGACAAAAGCTTTGGTTCTAGGGTTGCTTGCAATTGCCAGTTGGCTTGTTGCAGTTTTCATCACGCGACATCCTTTCCGAGACGAAGTCAAGCATGTGGTGCAACAGGCGTGGAGTATGGTCACGCACCGCATTGGTCTCTCGCGACATACAAGCTTCGATATAACTACACCAGCTGAATGAGGAGTAAATGTCCAAGCATCTGGGCGGATTGCCGACGATTGATGTTGTGATACCAAACTACAATTATGGGCGCTATTTGCTAGCCTGTGCAGAGAGCGTCTTGTCTCAATCTGGCGTACATGTTCGATTGTTGATTATTGATAACGCGTCACAAGATGAAAGCGTTGATATCGCGCGCGATCTTGCCAGCAGTGATGGGCGTGTAGAGGTGATATTACGTTCTCGCAATCTTGGCCCACATGCTTCGTTTAATGAGGGCATAGATTGGGCACGTTCCGACTACTTTTTAATTCTTTGTGCGGATGACCTTTTGAATCTTGGGGCGCTTTTAAGGGCTACATATGCACTCGAGCATTATCCGAATGTTCATCTGGCCTGTGGTGCAACTCGTAACGTCACGGACGAAAAACGTCTTTCAATAAGCCGAATGGATGAAAATGCCCACCACTGGAAAATATGGTCGGGTATGGAGTTCATCAAATATACCTGCACGCATGCCTTCAATCCCGTAGCAGGCCCAACAGCCGTTGTCAGAACGGCAGTACAAAAGCAGATTGGCTATTACCGAAAGACTTTAAAACACACGGATGATCTTGAAATGTGGCTGCGCTTCGCAGCATATGGAAGCATTGCGTCAACATCAAATATTCAGGCTTATGCGCGGGTTCATCCGAATAATCAGTCGGCGATGGTTGCCGGCACTCAAAATTGGAATGACGAGTTTGAAGCTGCTTTTGAGTCATTCTTCAGTCATGAAGGGCAAGATATTCCCGGCGCAGAACAATTGATTAAATCTGTGCGTCAATGCCTTTCCAAACGCGCATATTGGTCCGCTTTGTCCGATCTTTCTCGGTTGCGGACTGGAAGTGCCAGTCTCATGTTTAATGTCTTGAAGCGTGACCCGCTTATGGCATTGATCCCACCACTTGATTATCTCATGCTGCGTTTGCAAAGACGCCATATTATCTTTTGATCATTTTATCGGCGTCGATTTTTGATAGAAGTTCTTTGTTTATGGCATCTTCCTGCCGTGCTAATCGTTTACGGTATTGGGTGACGCCAGCTTTTACACTCTCACACAGCTCAGCCTTCCGTTCGAACATGCTATCAACTTGTGAAAGCAATAATTGAGGGTTGAATGTTTCTACATGATGGGAAAATTCACTCAAGTCGGTGTCTTTTAGAAGAGCGTCGTTCTTCTTTGCATAGCCAAGCGAAATTGCTGGGCGCCCCATCGAAAGTGCGCAAACAATATTGTGGTAACGGCTGGCAATAACAATATCGGTTTTAGCGATTTGCTGCATCACGTCATGCAATGACTGAACAGGTTCGAATATAACGTCTCTGTAATCGTGTTTATTCAGAAGCCGCTGCAAATCTCTCGCCGCTTCCAGGTCGCCGGTATCTCCGGTTAGCAAACGGACCTGCCGGCCCTTGCGCTGCAAACCTTCGATTATCGCGATCATTTTGCGAAGGTAGTTTTGATATATAGCGTCACCATCCACCGCCCGCTTTCGCCACCCCCTATAAGTCATCACACCGATGCCTACATTTTCACCGCGACAGTCTCGCAATTCTTCAGTTGCTGGGGGCAGACTGAATGCAATATCGGCGCTGACATGATCGTTGCTTACGTCCAGTTTAATTGAATCCATAAAATCGTAAGAAACCAGATCGCGATAGGAACGGTACGCGGCCAATGACGCCGCTGTTCGCACAAAGAAGCGGCTTAACGGATGCGCGACCGGACCAGCTCCAATAGAAACGAAAGCCATAGGTGCACCGCCAAGTTTGGCTGCCAAGGACCACCGTAAAACAGCAAATGGCCAACCGAATGGGTCTTCATTGAAATCATCGAGAATACCCGTACCTGGGACTATAATGAGGTCCAAACCATGCACCAGCGATATCGCAGTGATAAAGCCGATAAGTCGGCGCGGTAGTTGCAGGAGAGCCCGGTTTAATATGTTGAAAACTATGTTGTTTGAGGCCGGTTGCCCAACGGAAACTGCTTGCAGGTTGAATTTTTCGGTAATTATTTCGGGTCTTTGGCAAATGCATATAAGCTGTGCGCCCGGACAGTTACGATGCAATAATTGCAGCATCGCCTCGAGCGACCCGTCATTGCCTGTATTGCCGGAACCGAATTGCCCAAAAAGACCTATTTTCATCCGCGTGTCTCCAGCCGCGATAACAAAATAATCGGGTATATGCGTTTGGCAAAACTGGCATAAGGGTGAACACCATCCTCTATTGTATGAGGGGGTGTACCCCTCATAGCCAAAATGCGTTGTTCGATGTTTCCGATAGATTGGTAGGCGGTATATCAAATGCCCCCCGATATACCGGAATGAGGCTTCGAGGGAGGTTATGCCCTCGAAGTCTGAGTTCCCGGGTAACAGGATGATAGCCATGAAATGCGCCTATTTCGTTCGTCCGCATATCGGTGGAACCTATTCGGTATTTTCAACGCTCAGCACAGAACTCAAGCGGTGTGGCATTGAAATGCGTTGGTTGGCGGCTGGTGCTGCGTGCGATACCGTTCGGATTCCGGTCGCGCAGGGTCTTGGCGATGCGGCGCACAAAGGTGATGCAATAGATCCGATGGGGGTGCTCGACGAAGAAACGCGTGCACGGAAGATGATAGGATTTCTACGCGAAAACCATGTCGAGGCGGTCTTCGTAAACGTGTTGTCGAGCCGCTTTGAAGCCAATCTTATGCGTTATCTGCCTGCCGATATTTTGCGTGTGATGATCGTTCACAACATTACACCCGGAACCTATGCCGCCGCTCGCACAATTCGTGATCATGTTCACGCGACAGTTGGTGTGTCAAAACGGTGCCGCGACGACCTCGTCAAACAATATGGATTTGATGCCGAGCGCACGCTGGTCATCCCTCATGGTCTAAGCAGAAACCTTCAGTTTCAATATGCTGCACGTCACGTCGATTTTTATAAGCCACTGCGACTGCTTTATCTTGGCCGTATCGAAGACAATGCGAAAGGCGTGTTCTGGCTTCCTGATATTCTGCGTCAATTAAAGTGTGATTACCATCTGACTGTTGCTGGTGATGGTCCTGATCTTTCTGAACTGCGTCAGCGTTTTGGTCATATGGGCGAAAAGGTTAGTTTTAAAGGATATGTGGCTCCGTCCGACGTGTCGTCACTGGTGAGCCAACATGATCTTCTCGTGATGCCTTCTCGTTTCGAGGGGTTTGGTCTCACATTGATAGAGGCGATGAGCCAAGGTTGTCCTGCCGTTGTTTCGCGTATCGCAGGTGTCACTGACCTGATTGTCACAGAGGGTGAAGATGGGTTTCTCTTTCCTGTCGGTGATGTGCGACGGGCCGCCGCTCATATCGATACCTTTGCCCAAAACAAGGCGTTGCGCCTTAAAATGGCGAACGCTGCGGCGAAGAAAGTTGAAGTTGCCTTCGACGCTACTCAAGTTGGCAAAGCTTACGCGGCACTTTTACAAAATCTGCAACAAGATAAACCAGCCTTGGCTCCCCCACTGCCTTTGTCCGAGTGGATGATGCCGAAATCTTTGCACTCAAGCCTACGCAGTCGTCTGCCCAAGCCAGTCAAGAACTGGTTGAGGCAGATGCGTGAACGCGTTCATACAGCTTGGCCGGCAGTCTGAGTGTAGTCAGAGCTCTATTGCGCAAGGAGAAGGGAATGAACCTTTTCACATCACAGTTCCGCAACTCGCAATTGCTTAACAGTAAAGCCCATGCGCTCATTCCAGGTGGCTGTCATACCTATGCAAAGGGCGATGATCAGTATCCGCTCCTTGCGCCTGGTTTCATTCAACGCGGTTCTGGTTGCCATGTCGTGGATGTCGATGGAAATCGCTACATTGAATATGGAATGGGTAACAGGGCAGTCGGCTTGGGTCATGCCTATCCGCCCGTTCTGCAAGCAGTGCGCGATGCGCTACAAGATGGTTGTAACTTCACGCGGCCGAGTGCGATAGAAATTGAGTGTGCGGAAAGCTTTCTCGAGCTTATCGATGGCGCTGAGATGGTTAAGTTCTGTAAGGACGGCTCTGATGCGACATCAGGGGCGGTTCGCCTAGCGAGAGCTTATACGGGCCGCGATATGATCGCTTGTTGTGCTGATCATCCATTTTTCTCGACGGATGACTGGTTTATCGGCACGACCAAGATGAACGCCGGAATACCAGCATCGGTTACGGCATTGACAGCAACCTTTCGCTATAATGATATCGAAAGCGTGAAAGCGCTTTTTGACAATTATCCGGGATTGATTGCGGCGCTCATTCTTGAACCGGCAAAAGCCGATGAGCCCACCAATAATTTTTTGCAGGAAGCCAAGCGTATTGCGCACGAAAATGGCGCGCTTTTTATCCTCGATGAAATGATAACAGGCTTTCGCTGGCATCTGCGCGGTGCCCAGAAGCTTTATGACGTCGATCCGGACCTCTCCTGTTTTGGTAAGGCTTTAGGAAATGGCTTTGCTATTTCAGCGCTCGCAGGAAAGGCTGAATATATGCAGTTGGGCGGGCTGTCCCAGACTGAACATCCGCGTGTTTTTTTGCTTTCAACCACACATGGCGCAGAAACCCATGCAATGGCGGCTGCTATTGCAACCATGAAAATTTATCGCGACGAGCCGGTGATTGAGCGGCTGTACGAGCAAGGTACAAAGCTGGCCGCTGGGGTGAATGCCGCGATTACCAGTCATGGTCTTGCGGAGTATGTCCGACTGGTTGGTAGACCGTGCTGTCTTGCCTATTCGACGCTGGACGAGAGTGGACAGCCATCACAAGCTTTTCGGACGCTCTTTCTTCAGGAAACAATACGCCGCGGCATTCTGATGCCTTCGCTGGTAGTAAGTTATACCCACAGTGATACGGATATTGAGCGTACCGTGGAGGCCATTGATGGCGCGCTGGATATTTATGTTCGTGCGCTCAACGATGGCGTTGGCTTGTATTTGACGGGGCGGCCATCCCAGGTTGTCTATCGCCGCTTCAATGATGCGCCTTCTTATCCATCGACAGTGCGATGAGAGGATTGCTCGTCGCCGCAATTTTAACGCTGCTGCTGTTTGCTAGCCGCACTGCATATGCGGATAATCCATTTCCGATTCATGTCAGTAAGAGCCAGAAGTTTTTTCAAGATTCGAACGGAAAACCTGTTCTGTTGCAAGGGGATAGCGCGTGGTCGTTGGTTGCCGAACTCAACCGGGAGGATACGGAACTTTATCTCACGGATAGGAAGAAGCGAGGCTTCAATGCTCTTCTTGTTAATCTGATTGAACATCAATTTTCCAGCAGACCACCAGCAAATTTCTATGGTGATAAGCCGTTTCTAGGTGCAGCATTTGGTGAGTTGAATCCAGCATATTTTGATCATGCGGAATGGGTTATAAAACGCGCCAAAGCATTGGGCTTAGCCGTCTTTTTGACACCGGCTTATCTCGGTGTGAATGGCAGTGATCAAGGATGGTTTAAGGAAGCTGAAGCTGCCGGGCCGGATCAAATGCGCAGCTATGGTGCGGCAATAGCACGTCGCTTTGCGGGCTATGACAATATCATATGGGTGCTTGGCGGCGACTTCGATGCGCCAGACCGTGAACTTGTTATTCAACTTGCAAACGGTCTGAAATTAGCGGGTTCAGAAGCACTCGTCAGTGTGCATTCGGGTCGAGATACAAACACGTTCGATCTTTGGGGAGACCAAACTTGGCTGAGTTTTGATACAGTTTACACTTATGATGATGTTCATGCTGCAATTTTGGAGCGGAGCAAAAACACAAGCATGCCTGTCATTCTGCTTGAAAGTTCATATGAGTTTGAACGAGAAACCACAGCGCAACGTATTCGGCGCAATGCCTATGGCGCAGTGTTAGCCGGTGCGGCGGGACAATTTTACGGCAATAACCCGATTTGGCATTTTACTGGGCCGGGCGTATTTCCGGCGGATAGAACCTGGAAAGAAGCGCTCGATAGTCCCGGTTCTTGGTCTATGACTATCTTGGGACGCTTGTTTGATCGGTTGCCTTGGTGGCAATTGCAGCCTGACCGTGAGAACCGAATTGCTGCCGATACTTCAACATACGCGGCCGCCAAGCAAGATATGAGCCTGATCATTCTGTACGGCAATGCTGATGGATTTGATCTCAATCGTGATGCTGTCAATGCGGGCTTTTCAGCCTCATGGTTTGATCCAGCATCTGGACGGTTTTTCAAGGCTGAAGCACCAAAAATTAGTGAAGACCATGTTTCTTATACACCACCGCCGAACCGGGATATGGGCATTCAGAGTGACTGGATTTTATTGCTTGGGACTGAGCCAAGCCTAAAAGCTATCCAAAAGAAGTAGGCTATACAACGTTTCATGCTTCCAGTGACCACTTGTCCGAACCAGACATGACCATCGTTCAACTCGCCGCTTCAAAGATCTCCGGTTAGGATATCGGCAACTCAAATTGAGGAGCGGGACATGAAGGTGCTGGTAACAGGACATCAGGGTTATATCGGATCGGTTTTGGCCTGTGAAATGGTGCATGCGGGTCATGACGTCTGTGGCTATGATGTCGGTCTCTATCGCAGCTGCCATTTTGAGGAGGGAGGCGCGATTGTTGATGTGCCGACTATTTCAAAAGATGTACGGGATGTTTCCCCCCACGATCTTGAGGGGTTTGACGCTATTGTGCATCTGGCAGCGCTGTCCAACGATCCGCTTGGCAATCTGAACGAAGAACTGACTTATGACATCAATCACCACGCAAGCGTTAGAATGGCCAAAGCGGCTAAAGAGGCTGGTGTTCAACGGTTCTTGTTCGCCTCGTCCTGCAGCAATTACGGTATCAGTGACGGGGATCTCATCGATGAAACGGGTGATTTGAACCCTGTAACGGCATATGGTCGTTCCAAGGTGCGGGCAGAAAAAGATATACAAGATTTGGCGGACAGGCATTTCTGCCCAACTTACTTACGACCAGCAACTGCCTATGGTGTTTCGCCATTTCTGCGCTTCGATATTGTATTGAATAATCTCGTTGCCTGGGCTGTGACAAAGGGGCTTATTTATCTGAAATCTGATGGTTCGCCCTGGCGTCCGATTGTCCATATCCGCGATATTTCGCGAGCCTTCATAGCCGCGATGGAAGCGCCCATTGAAAAGGTTTGGAATGAAGCTTTTAATGTTGGATCAACCGGGGATAATTACCGCATTCGCGAGATTGCCGGTATTGTTGCTGAGAACGTACCCAACTGCAGGATTGAATATGCGCAGGATGCAGGGCCGGATACGCGCTCCTATCGGGTGAGCTTTGAAAAGCTCGCACGCATATTGCCTGATGCAAAGCCAAAATGGGACGCTGTTGCAGGGACTCGTGAGTTGCTCACGGCATATGGTCGTTCAACCCTCACAGTCGAGGAATTTGAAGGACCAAGATTCCAGCGCATAGCGCATATCCGCCAATCAATTGCGGATGGTATTCTCGATGCGGATTTGCGTGCCCGATCAGAGCATCATCAACCACTTCGGGCTATAGCATAATGGACGCAAGGGCAGTTGAAGCTCCAAATAATCCGCCAATGCCGGACACGGTCGGACAGCGTATTTATGATCTGGCTGCCCGCCTTTTCCCAATTTGCCGAAGCCTCAGCGGTGAAGGTGTGCGGGAAACGCTGGCTATTCTTGGGGAATATATCCCGTTGGAAATGCATCATATTCCGACCGGTGAAACACTTTTCGACTGGAAGGCGCCACAGGAATGGATCATTCGCGAGGCTTATATCAAAAGTGCCGACGGGAGGCGAATTGTCGATTTTGCGAGCAATAATCTACATGTCGTCAATTATAGCATTCCGGTTCATGCAACCATGCCGCTCGGCGAGCTTAAGAGCTACATTCATACATTGCCTGAGCAGCCAGATCTCATTCCATACCGTACTTGCTACCATACGGAAGCATGGGGCTTTTGCATGGCCCATGATGATTTGATGGCCATGAAAGACGAGACCTATGAAGTTGTCATCGACTCCGAACGTCGGGATGGCTTTTTGACCCGTGGTGAGTGCGTTATAAAAGGCGAAACGAACGAGACGTTTATACTTTCCGCCCATCTTTGCCATCCCTCTCTTGCAAACGATAATTGTTCAGGTCTCGCCGTGTTGGCGCGGGTGGGGGAGACGCTAAAGGAGCGCAAAACACGGCTCACCTATAGGCTCTTGTTTGGGCCAGCGACATTTGGTGCGCTTGCTTGGTTGCAGCAGAATGAGAGCTGCCTTGATCGCGTGCACTATGGGTTGGTTTTATCCTGTCTTGGTGACGGTGGCGGACCAAATTATAAAAGAAGTCGCCGGGGTGACGCTGCCATTGATCAAATCATGGATTATGTCCTAAACAGCTCTGATTTGACGCGTGCGTCCATGCTCGATTTCTGGCCCTATGGCTATGATGAACGCCAGTTTTGTTCTCCGGGTTTTAATCTGCCTGTCGGTATGCTTCAGCGGAGTCTTTATGGCACGTTCCCCGAATATCATACTTCTGCGGATAATCTTGACTTCATAAAACCCGAATATCTTGAACAATCCTATCAGATGATCATGCAGGCGATCGATATTGCAGAACGCAATTGGGTGCCAGTTAGTACATCTCCAAAAGGTGAACCGCAGCTCGGGAAGCGTGGGCTATACTCAAATGTTGGTGGTGATAAACAGGCAGCGGAAAATGCTATGGCCATGTTATGGGTGTTGAATTTGGCCGACGGCAGCTTTTCTATTTTTGAAATGAGCCGACGTGCGAAACTGCCGTTCGTCCTTATGGCAGATGCTGCGGATCGTCTGCTTGCTGTAGGCTTGCTGAAAGCAGCGGCCAGTCACGATCTTTCTGGGAAATGACCGTTGGCCTATCTGGCCATGGGATGCCCAAAGCTGGATCATCATAGCGCAACCCATCAGCAGATTCCGGGACATAGGGACTGGATATCATATAACGCATCAAGACATTATCTGTGAGAGTTTGGAAGCCGTGGGCGCAGCCTTCCGGTATGTAAAGTTGTATGCCGTTTTCTGCTGAAAGCTCGATGCCAGTCCATCGCATATAGCTTTTTGAGTGCGGTCGCAGATCGACCAAAACGTCCCAGATGATGCCCTGTAGACATGTGACAAGCTTTGTTTCGGAATGTGGTTCATTCTGATAATGAAGCCCTCTCAGCGTTCCCTTTTCACGCGAAAAGGAAAGGCTATGCTGTGGGTAAAGCGTTTCCAGCTTATGCTTGGCAAACAGGTTTTCACAGAAAACGCGAGCAAACCAGCCACGCTCGTCTTCAAGCCTTTCAGGTCGGATCGACCAAGCTCCGTCGATTATAAGCGGAACGAACTGCATTTTGTCGCCTCTGTCGTTTCGATAGTCATATTCTGACAGTTTGGCGCTCATCGTTAACCGGGCTCTTCGAAGCACCAGGTTAGCCTTATGGATGAGCCAAGTTCCCCATAGGGCGGAATGCCTGTTCAATGGTGTAACTGGGTTGAAAAGTCAGGGCGAATATCCCTCATTCGTCTGGCGATCGTTGCGCCCGATGGGATGTAGTGCTCGCTCCTCATTGCAGTCTCGGAAATTGATGGCTCAATCGGTATTCAAGAAGAATGTCCATCAAGATCAGCAATCAGCTGATCAGGGCGAGGTATTTCGTATGACCATTCAGACACCGAACATATCGCGGAGCACGGCTATGGCTCAGGAGCAAACAAGCTGTCGCTTGTGCGGGTCTTTTCTCAAACACACTTTTGTTGATCTTGGTATGTCTCCGCCCTGCGAAAGCTTCGTTCCGCCAGATCGTCTCGATCAGATGGAACCCTATTATCCGCTCTATGCTCTTGTGTGCGATCATTGTTTTCTAGTGCAATTGAAAGAGTATTTCAGCCCGGCGGAAATATTCACTGAATATGCTTATTTCTCATCCTATGCGACCAGCTGGGTTGATCATGCGCGCGTGTATTGCGAGGAAATCACCGAAAAGCTGAGCTTGAACAAAAATAGTTTCGTGGTCGAGATTGCGAGCAATGACGGCTATCTTTTGCAACACTTTATACCCAAAGATATTCCTGTTCTCGGGGTTGAACCGGCAGCCAATGTTGCACAGGCCGCAGTGGCAAAAGGTGTTCCGACGCGGGTGGACTTCTTTGGTGCAAGCCTCGCGGCCCACATGGTCGAAACAGGGCAAAAGGCCGATTTAATTATTGGCAATAATGTGCTTGCACAGGTGCCTGATCTCAACGACTTTGTTCGTGGAATGCAAATTTTGCTTAAACCGGAAGGTGTCATAACGCTGGAGTTTCCACATCTCGCGAACCTGATTGAGCAGAACCAGTTTGATACGATTTACCATGAACATTTCTCGTATTTTTCGCTGCTGACGATCCGTTACATGGCACATCGTCATCGCCTGAAGGTTATTGATGTTGAGGAACTTCCGACCCATGGCGGTTCGTTGCGGGTTTATCTCGCACATAACAGCAGCAAGCGCAAAGCTGGCCCGCGGGTTGCTGCCCTTCTCAAGCGCGAGCAAATTTTCGGGCTGAATAACATTGCGACCTATGAGCAATTTGCTGAGAAAACGCGACGCACAAAACGCGACCTTTTATCTTTTCTCATTTCGGCAAAGAATGCTGGCAAGCGCCTTTGCGGTTATGGTGCGCCTGGAAAGGGCAATACGCTGCTCAATTACTGTGGTATCGGCACGGATTTTCTTGAGTTTACAGTAGATCGAAATCCCTACAAGCACGGACGCTTTACTCCGGGGATGCACATCCCGATCCATGATGTCGCTGCGATCAATAGTTATCGGCCGGATTACATTCTTATTCTGCCCTGGAATTTCAAGGATGAGATCATCCGTCAAATGCATCATGTCGTCGAATGGGGTGCCAAATTTATTGTTCCCATCCCGCATGTCACTCTGATTGATCCTGCTTTGTTGCCAGAGGAGCGATAGGTCATGAAAGTTGTTTTGTTTTGTGGTGGTCTGGGCACGAGAATCCGGGAATATTCTGAGAATGTTCCAAAACCGATGATACCATTGGGCCATCAGCCAATACTGCATCATGTGATGGAGTATTACAGTGATTATGGTCACAATGATTTCATTCTTTGTCTCGGCTACAAGGCCAATGTGGTGAAGGATTTTTTCCTGAACATTCGACCTCAGACATTTGCGGATTGCGTTGTTTCGGATGGCGGGCGCAATGTGCAGCTTCTGGAGGAAGTTGATCGTGACTGGAGTGTCACGCTGCTCGATACGGGCATTTGGCGCAATATCGGCGAACGATTGTGGAGTGCGCGCGCGCATGTCGCCAATGAAGAAGTTTTTCTTGCCAATTATAGCGATGGTTTAAGCGATGTTGATCTCGATGATATGACAGAACGCTTTCGTGCGAGTGGAAAAATTGCCTGCTTTCTCGCCGTAAGGCCCCCACTCACCTACCATCTTGCCGATATCGCTGATGGGGGTAATGTGCGTGCGTTCCGCACGTCAAACACGTCAGATATCTGGATTAATGGTGGTTATTTTCTCTTCCGCAAAGAAATTTTTGATTACATGCGCGAAGGCGAAGAACTGGTGCTCGAACCATTCAGTCGGTTGATCGCAGAAAACCAGTTGATGGCCTATAAATACGAAGGCTTTTGGCGATCTATGGACACTCTGCGCGACTGGCAAACGCTGGAGGACATGGTGGAGAAAGGCGATATGCCTTGGAAAAAGCATAAAGCAGAAGCCCGTGCCGCCAATATTGCGTTAGCCCTATGATTGATCTTCTTTCAATGGCGAGCTCAAACAAGCCGTTGAAATTATTGTGCCTTGGTGCGCATTCGGACGATATCGAGATTGGATGTGGTGGAACCATACTGCATTTGATTTCGTCCGGCATTCCGCTCGATATTCATTGGTGTGTTCTCTCTGGAAATGTCGAGCGACACAATGAAGCTGAATTGGCGGCGCTTGATTTTTTGCAAGGCGCAAGCAGCTTTCAAATCAATCTCGCCTCATTTGAGGACAGCTATTTCCCGGCCCAGATCAGAGATATTAAAAGCTGGCTGATGCTGCAGCGTCAGCGTCAATCGCCGGATATTGTTTTTACGCATCGAAAGCATGATGCACACCAGGACCACCGCACGATTAGCGAATTGACGTGGAATCTTTTTCGAGATCAGCTGATACTTGAATATGAAATTCCGAAATGGGATGGTGATCTGGGGCAGCCGAACGCTTATAGCGCTCTCTCCGCCGATATCTTGAAACGGAAAATCGAGCTTTTGCTCAAGCATTTTGGATCGCAGCGCGCCAAAGACTGGTTTGATACAGAAACCTTTCAAGGCATAGCGCGGCTGCGTGGCATGGAGTGTCGTGCACCTGAGGCCTATGCCGAAGCCTTCTTCGCACGCAAAATCCGTCTTTTTTAAAAGGTGGCGTTGCCAATACGCGCAAAGCTCAAAGAGCTCATGTCTCGTTGATCAGAGCCAGAAGATGACGGCTGCAGTGAGAGCGATGGCGCAGAGGACGGCCGTTAAGCATCCGTCAGAGCCGTTGTCCGAAAATTGCTCCCCTTTGCTAATGCACTTTGCACAAAGCATCAAAAATGGATGCTTCCCAAACCATGAGAGATATAGTTGCCGAAGAAGTCTTGTTTGAGCGGGTTTGTCCTGTATCAGATTGCTTTTGAGTGTCAGATACGAATCCAGCTATGCGTTCGCGTATAAATTGGTAATGTCTGATTTTACGAGCGTGCGGGTGGACGACAACCGCGCGCGATGAGGGACAACTACAGAAGAGAGACATTCATGTCTGTTCGGTTTCATCGGCTTTTACTCGCCTTTACGACTGCGTTCTGCCTTGCGACATCAATGAGCGCTCATGCCGCAGAAACCCGGAAAATCGAGACCACGCAGGACGCCGATTATTTTGGCTTTGATCTGCGGACCGAAAAGAATGTCTCGCTGGCACAGTGCAAAAGCACTTGTCTTGGCGATAATGCCTGTCTGGCTTTCACCTATAATCCGAAGGTCAAATGGTGTTTTCTGAAATCCGATTTCAATAAGCTCAACGCGTCTGTCGGGTCGATTGCCGGGCGTGTCGTGACAGAGGAAGCTGCCGCTGCGGTTGCCGTTGAAGATATTGGTGCGCCACCGGCAATCTCATTTTTTGCTGCCAATTTGGTTGACGAAGCCCGGCGTCTCAAGCGCGAAATGGCAAGCCTTGAAAGCGCTGATAGCCTTCGCACATTGCGCAATGAGGCAGGTGCCGCGGGCCTGAATGGTGATCCGCGCACGGCAATGGAAAAATTCCGACTGGCTGCCAGCATGGCACCGGATGAAAGCCAGCTCTGGGCTGGCTATGCGCTTTCGGCACTTTTGACCGAGCCCTCCAATGGACAGGAACGCTCCAAGTTCCAGCGCGATGCGACGTCGGCCTCTTGGTTTGCCTACCAGACCTCACGCACCAAGGATGATCGCGCGCAAGCGCTTGCCGTCATGGCGCAGGCGCTGGAAAAGCGCGATGCATCGCGCCCGGCCTTGCAGGCCTATGAGGCGAGCCTTGATCTCATCAATTCCGCATCCGTTCGTGACGCCTATGACGATCTGAAGGCCCGCAAAGGCTTCCGCATCGTCAATAATACGGTCGATAATGACAATGCCGCGCCGCGCATCTGTGCGCAGTTCTCGGAAGAGCTGGTGAAAAGCGGTGTCGATTATTCGAGCTTCGTGACACTCGATAATGGTGCGCCAAAAGCCGTTGACGCCAAGGACCGCCAGATTTGCGTCGAGGGTCTGGAACATGGCCGCAATTATACGGTGACATTCCGTCAGGGACTGCCATCGGCGGTTGGCGAAGTGCTGCCAGCTCCGGTCAATCTTTCGATCTATGTGCAGGACCGCGCGCCATCGGTACGCTTTACCGGCGACAGCTTCGTGCTGCCTGCGAAAGCCCGTCGCGGCATACCGCTGGTCAGTGTTAATCTGGATGCAGCAAAAGTTAAGCTCTACCGTGTTGGCGACCGTTCGCTGGCCCAGCTTCTCTCCGGCTATCAGTTCCTGCGCCAGTTGGACAGCTACGACATCAGCACGGTTTCCGATCAGATGGGTGCGCCAGTCTGGCAAGGCGAAATCGACATTGCAGGCAACGAGCTGAATAAGGAAGCGACAACCAGTTTCCCGGTTGATGAAGCACTGCCGGAACGCAAGCCCGGCGTCTATGTGCTGACTGCTGAGCCGCTGGTTCAGAAGTCCGATGACGAATATAGCACCAAGGCTACGCAATGGTTTGTCGTTTCCGATATCGGCATTTCGACCTACACCGGACAGGACGGCATCAATGTGTTTGCCCGTTCGCTGGAAAGCGCAGAGCCGCTTAAAGGCGTGAAGCTGACGCTGCTTGCACGCAACAATGAAGTGCTGGGCGAAGCTGAGACTGAACGCGATGGCCGCGCAACCTTTACGCCGGGTTTGACACGCGGCACAGACGGCATGGTGCCAGCGGTGCTGATGGCCAGTAACGATGACGAGGATTTCACATTCCTAGATATGGCGCGTGCTGGTTTCGATCTTTCCGATCGTGGTGTGACGGGCCGTCCCGTGCCGAAAGCGCTTGATCTTTATGCTTGGACCGAGCGCGGCATCTATCGTGCGGGCGAAGTTGTGCATGTGGGTGCGCTCGCGCGCGACGACACCGCAACAGCAATTGACGATCTGCCGCTCACCTTCATCTTCACGCGTCCCGACGGCGTGGAAGATCGCCGTCTCGTTTCCGATAGCAAACTGGCCGGTGGTCATGCCATCGACCTGACCTTGCCGTCGAACGCCATGCGCGGCACCTGGAATGTTTCGGTCTATACCGATCCCAAGCAGCCAGCGATTGCCACGCAGATGTTCCTGGTTGAAGATTTCGTGCCGGACCGGATCGAGTTCGACCTGACGTCTGACAAGCCGGAAATCGCTGTTGGCGAAACCGCCAATATCACCGTGGACGGTCGTTTCCTCTATGGTGCGCCTGCCGCTGGTCTTGCGCTTGAAGGCGAAGTCACGCTTTCGACCAAGCGTCAGTGGGACCGTTTTAAGGGCTATTATTTCGGCCTCGCCGATGAAGAACAGGGCGAAGCTACGCGCCTGCCGCTCGATGGCCTGTCAAAAGTCGATGACAATGGCAAGGCGACCTTCCCGGTTACAGTTGATGAAATGCCGTCAACGACGCGCCTCGTAAACGCGGCCGTGACCGTTCGTATGCGTGAAACCGGCGGTCGTGCGGTTGAGCGTAAGATCGATGTGGCGATTCAGCCTGAAACCGATCTGATCGGCATTCGCCCGGATTTCGCCGGCGGTGAAGTTCCGCAGGGCGGCACTGCAAAGTTCAGCCTGATCGCCTCTGACAGCAAGGGTGATCGCAAGGCGCTTGATGGCGCACAATGGTCACTGGTCAAGATCGAGCGTAATTATCAGTGGTATCGCAGCGGCAGCAGCTGGAGCTATGAGCCAGTGACTTTCACCAAGGCGATTGCCAACGGCAAGATTGACCTTACAATCGATAGCGAGGCTGAAATCAGTCTGCCGGTCGATTGGGGTCGGTATCGTCTCGAAATCGAAACAGCCGATGCTTCGGGTCCGGCCACAAGTTATGAATTTGATGCGGGCTGGTTTGTCAGTTCAACCTCGACCGAAACACCAGACGGGCTCGAAATCGCGCTCGACAAGGAACATTATGCGGCGGGCGATACGGCAGAACTGAAAGTGTCCCCACGTTTTGCGGGTGAGCTGCTCATCACCATTGGTGCGGAGAAGCTGCTTAAGACAATCACCGCAAGCGTGCCGGAAGGTGGCACGACCATCGATATTCCGGTAGGTGAGGATTGGGGTGCGGGCGCCTATGTAACGGCAACGCTGTTCCGTCCGGGTGAGGCTATTGAAAGCCGTATGCCTGCGCGTGCAATTGGTCTTAAATGGCTGAAGGTCGATCCTGCCGACAAGCAGCTTGCAGTCAAGCTGACCCCGCCTGAAAAGATCACGCCGCGTTCCACACTTTCCATCCCGGTTTCGGTTGAAAATGCGGGTGGCGAGCAGGCCTATGTCATGGTCGCGGCAGTCGATGTCGGCATTCTCAATCTGACACGCTATCAGCCGCCGAACCCTGAAAACTGGTTCTTCGGCCAGCGTCAGCTGGGCCTTGAGATGCGCGATATGTATGGTCGCCTGATCGATGGTTCGCTCGGCGTCACCGGCAAGCTGCGCACAGGTGGCGATGGTGGCAATATGGCAGCGGAAGGCAGTCCGCCCACTGAAAAGCTGGTTGCGCTGTTCTCTGGTCCGGTTGAACTGGATAGCGACGGCAAGGCAACAATCACTTTCGACATACCGCAGTTCAACGGCACCGCGCGCGTCATGGCGGTTGCATGGACCAAGAAGGCTGTTGGCCATGCGGTGACCGATGTCATCATCCGCGATCCTGTGGTCATTACCGCTGGTCTGCCACGCTTCATGGCCCCTGGCGATCAGGCCAATATCCGCTTCGATATTGCCAATACGGATGCACCGGACGGCGATTATCGTGTGAGCCTTGAGACCACTGATAATCTCGGTGTTGAGGTTGGCTCCTACCCTGAAAGCATTGCGCTTAAGGGTGGCAAACGACAGTCGATCACCGTTCCACTCAATGCTGTTGCCACGGGTGCCGGTGGTGTGACGATCCGGCTTTCCAACGATGCAGGCCTCAA
Organism: Brucella pseudogrignonensis; assembly: GCF_032190615.1. NCBI lineage: Bacteria > Pseudomonadati > Pseudomonadota > Alphaproteobacteria > Hyphomicrobiales > Brucellaceae > Brucella > Brucella pseudogrignonensis. Next base: position 245,458 of record NZ_JAVLAT010000002.1, on the reverse strand, counting down.
TGTTGAACAGGCTTTGGCATTGCCGGTGCGTCCGGTCGATCTGCCGGTCACGAGCCGCCATGTCGTCAATCTCACGGCCAATGGCGGAAGTGTGCGAGTCGATGGCGGCCTTCTGTCTGAAAGCCTGCTTGATGGTGCTTTTGTCAGCGTTGGTGTGACGCGAAGTGCCGCATTTGATGTGCCAGCTTTGTTGATGGCGCTCGACCGCTATCCTTATGGCTGCACAGAGCAGACCACCAGCCGCGCACTGCCGCTGCTTTATTTGAGCGAAATGGCTGCAGGTACGGAAGCGGCAGCAGGTCTGGAAAGTCAGGAGGAACTTAAGAAGCGCGTACAGGATTCCATCTTCCGTGTGCTCAACAACCAGTCTTCGAGCGGTTCGTTTGGCCTCTGGTCGCCGGGGTCGGGTGATCTCTGGATGGATGCCTATGTGACCGACTTCCTGACGCGTGCCCGCGAAAAGGGCTACGACGTGCCGCAGCAGGCGATGCTGTCTGCACTTTCTAATCTGCAAAATGCGCTCGGCTATACCACCGACGTCAAGGAACGCGGCAACGACATTGCCTATGCGCTCTATGTTCTGGCACGCAACAAGAAGGCTTCAGTTGGCGATCTGCGTTACTTTGCCGATACCCAGCTTGAAAACTTTGCAAGCCCGATGGCCGTTGCCCAGCTTGGTGCAGCACTTGCTCTTTATGGTGATCAGCCGCGTTCGGAACGCGTGTTCAATGCGTCGCTCCAGCTCGCAACCAGCCAGTCCAGCTATGACTATAATCGTTCCGATTATGGCTCGCCGCTGCGCGATGGTGCGGCGATGCTCGCCCTGGCTGCTGAAACCAAGCCTGCGCCAAAAGTGCTGCCATCGCTGATTACGCTGGTCGAGTTCCAGCGCGAAAAGGCGCGTTATCTCAGCACGCAGGATCAGGCATGGATGCTGCTTGCAGCACGCGGGCTTCAGGATGACAATGGCGCAATCAGCCTCGACATCAATGGCACAGCGCATCAGGGCGCGTTCTCCGAGCGTCTCAATGGTGCAAGCCTTGAAGCGCAGCCGCTGGTCGTCACCAACAAGGGGCAGGGTTCGGTTGATGCGGTCGTGACCGCAGTTGCGCCGCCTGCGCAGTCGCTGCCTGCGGGTGGAGACGGTTTCAATATCGAGCGCACTTATTATACGCTGGATGGCGAACCGGCCAATGTCACCGGGGTCAATCAGAATGAGCGCTATGTGGTTGTTCTGAAAATTGACGATCTGCAGGAATGGCAGTCGCGTCTGCTTGTGACCGATCTGCTGCCCGCTGGTTTCGAGATCGACAATCCGGGCCTTGTTTCCAGTGCCGATCTTGGCAATTTCCCATGGCTGGAAAGCACACAGGCAGCGCATCTCGAATTCCGCAATGATCGTTTTGTGGCCGCTTTCGACCGCTCTGCAGGCGAGAAGAAGCCGATCACGCTGGCTTATGTGGTGCGCGCGGTGACGCCGGGTCTTTACACCCATCCGGCAGCAACGGTTGAGGATATGTACCGTCCGCAATTTGCAGCGCGTACGGCGACAAGCATGATGGAGGTGGCGGCACCGTAAGCCACGATCCCGAAAAGTGGGAACCGGTTGTCGGACGCGATCATGGCCAAACACATGAAAAGGCGTTGGAAAATAGCGATTGGCGGTGCCGCGTTTTTCGGCATCGCTGCACTCGGAACCGTGGTCGGGCTTGACTGGCTCGACCGCGCTTTTCCGCCGCCTTTGCCGGAACGGCTGACCATATCTACCGAAGTTATGGATCGCGACGGCGCTTTGCTGCGTGCCTATGCAACGCCGGACGGCTATTGGCGCTTGAATACGCGCATCGAAGATGTCGATCCGAAATTCGTGAAAATGCTGATCGCCTATGAGGACAAGCGTTTTTACGATCATGGCGGCATTGATTTTACAGCGCTTCTTCGGGCCGCCTATCAGCTTGCAGGGAGCGGTCGTATTGTTTCCGGCGGTTCCACATTGTCCATGCAGCTTGCACGCCTTATCGAGCCGCGCGAAAGCCGCAGCTTCGGCTCCAAGTTCCGGCAGCTGGCGCGTGCAGTTCAAATTGAGCGACGGCTGAGCAAATCTGAAATTCTTGAACGTTATCTGACACTCGCGCCCTATGGCGGCAATCTGGAAGGCGTTCGTTCGGCATCATTAGCCTATTTTGGCAAGGAGCCGCTGCGCCTCACCATATCGGAAGCAGCGCTTCTTGTGGCCCTGCCGCAATTGCCGGAGCGCCGCCGCCCGGATCGCGAGATGAAGAATGCGGTTGCTGCGCGGGATCGCGTTCTAAAACGCATGGTTTCGTCTGATGTTTTCACAAGCGAAGAAGCCAAGCGTGCATCGCGTGAGCGCATATCCGCGACGCGTCATCCCTTGCCTTCATTGGCTGCCCACTTTGCCGATCTCGCTTTGAAACAGGCGCCGACCGAGGCCCGGCATCAGCTGACGCTTAAGAAGTCGGTGCAGGCTGGGCTTGAAGTTGTGGCACGCGAAGCTGCTGCGAAGCTTGGGCCAAAAGTATCGGTCGCCATGGTGCTGGCCGACAGTCGCAACGGCAATATCTTAGGCGAAGTCGGCTCCGCTGATTATTTCGACGGCAAGCGGCAGGGCTGGATCGATATGACCCGCGCCGTGCGCTCGCCCGGTTCTACGCTCAAGCCTTTCATCTATGGGCTGGCCTTCGAGCAGGGACTGATTGCGCAGGAAACCATCATCGAGGATCGCCCGCAGGATTTTGCAGGCTATCGTCCCCGCAATTTCGATATGAGCTATCAGGGCGATGTAAGCATCCGTCAGGCGCTGCAAATGTCGCTGAATGTGCCGACCATCAGCCTGCTCGATGCAATTGGCCCTGCACGGCTCACCACGCGTATTCGACAGGCGGCGGTTAATCTGCAATTGCCGAAAGGTGAAGCGCCGGGACTGGCTATCGGCCTTGGTGGCGCAGGCATTAGTCTGCGTGATCTGGTGCAGCTCTATACTGGCCTTGCCAATGGCGGGCGAGGGGCAGCCCTTCGTGACGGCACCGAAGGTTCAGAACCTGTTCAGCCATCGGCTCCTATTCTGAGCGAGCAGGCATCGTGGCAGATTGGCGATATTCTAGCCGGTGTCGTGCCGCCGCAAGGCGCGAAACGCCTCGGCCTCGCTTACAAGACCGGCACGTCCTATGGCTACCGCGATGCATGGTCGGTTGGTTATGACGGGCGCTATGTGCTGGGTGTCTGGGTCGGGCGCGCTGATGGCGGTTCTGTGCCGGGCCTTGCCGGTTATGTTTCGGCAGCGCCCATCCTGTTTGACGCCTTTGTACGTTCAGGTGTTGCTTCCGTACCGTTGCCGCGTGCGCCTGCTGGCGCATTTCGCACAGCACGCGCCGATCTTCCTGTAACGCAGATACGCTTTTCATCGAGCAGCGATCCGCTGCCGGTTCTCAAAGCCACGATTGAGCCTGCACCGCGCATCGTCTTTCCACCGGATGGTGCGCATGTCGAACTGAAAGCCCTGAGCGAAAATGCATCGCCGCTTGTGCTGAAATTACAGGGGGGACGCGCTCCGTTTCGCTGGCTTGCCAATGGCAAACCCATTGCCGAACCCAACCGCCGCCGCACCGCCACATGGCTGCCGGATGGCACCGGCTATTCCACACTGACCGTTGTTGATGCAGGCGGACGCGCTGCCAGCGTGAAGATATTTATTGAGTAAGCCCGCATCGCATCATGCGGTTTGAAAAAGACATGTTCAAACTGTGTATGGCTTTCGTCATGGCATGGAAGTTTGCCACAACCGACGCTATGTTCTGCGGCAATTACAATCGTGGAGAATTCCATTGAAAATTTTCATTTTCGGCAGTGTGAACGTAGATGTCAGCGCCCGTATGCCAACACTGCCACGTCCCGGCCAGACGCTCAATGCTTCCGGCTATGGCATTGGTCTTGGCGGTAAGGGTGCCAATCAGGCGGTTGCGGTGGCAAAGCTTGGCGGCGACGTCCGTTTCGTCGGAGCGGTCGGCAACGATGCCTTTGGCCAATTGGCTGTCAAGGAAATGCAGCAGTTTGGCCTTAACACCGATGGTGTTAAAAGGATCGATGGTGTCGATACCGGCATCGCGATTATTCAGGTTGAAGAAGCCGGGCAGAACACGATTGTTGTTTGCGCTGGTGCCAATGCAAACTGGACCGCTACTGATATCGATGCCTATGCGTCTGACATTGCGAAAGCAAAAATCACACTCTTGCAGCGTGAAGTGCCGCATGACGTCAATCTTGCTGTTGCAAAGGCTGTGAAAGCTGCCGGTGGCACCGTGTTGCTTGATCCCGCACCGGTGGGTGATGCAAGCCGTATGGCCGATCTGATTGCGTTGAGCGAAATCATCTCGCCCAACGAAACCGAAGCTGCTGAAATCACCGGCATTGAACCAACCGATATTGCATCGGCGGAAGCTGCTGCCCGCCAGCTTCTCGAACGCGGTCCAAAGATCGTTATCGTTAAGCTTGGTGGTCGCGGCTCATTGCTTGTGACAGCTGATGAGGTCAAACACTTTGAGCCGTTCAAGGTCAATGTGGTGGATACGGTTGCAGCTGGAGACAGTTTCAATGGTGGCTTCGCTGTTGCCTATTCGCAGGGTCAGTCGCTGCATGATTGCGTGCGCTTTGCCTCGGCTTCCGGTGCGATTGCCGTGACGCGTGTGGGCGCTGGATCTGCTGCGCCAACGGCCCACGAAGTGGCCGAACTTCTGCAAAAACAGCCATAAATCACAAAAAAGCCATCAAAACCGATGGCAAAAAAGCCGCGAGAATATGAATCTCGCGGCTTTTTTGTGGCAATTGTGTGATTTTAAGCGTGTTTAGAGCGTTGCGAGGCGCTCTGTCAGCAACGTGAAGAAGCCATCCGCATCGACATCCTTGATGAAGAGCGCATTCTTTGGACGATCTGTTACCTCCCACCAATCGACGACTGTTTCACCGATGGTCAGTTCCGAATTGATCTCGATTTCCACGTTGCAATGACGGCCTGAATAAAGTTCAGGCTTCAGCAGATAGGCGATGACGTTCGGGTCATGCAGCGGGCCACCATCAGTGCCGTATTTTGCTTCATCATAGCGCTCGAAGAATTCAAGCCATGCAGCAACCACTTCGCCGACATGCGTGCCGAGGCCGCGAATGGCTGCGATGCGCTTCTCGGTGGTCAGCACCTTGTGCGTGACATCAAGCGGCATCATGGTGATTTGAATGCCTGATTTGAACACAACCGCGGCTGCATGTGGATCGACATAGATGTTGAACTCCGCCGATGGCGTGATGTTGCCGCCCTCGAAATAGCCGCCGCCCATCAGTACGATTTCCTTGACGCGTTCTGCGATCTTCGGCTCGCGGATGAGGGCTGAGGCAATATTCGTGAGAGGGCCGAGCGGGCAGAGAGTGACGGTGCCAGCTTCTTCCTTCATCAGTGTTTCGATAATGAAATCAACGCCATGCTGCGCCTGAAGCGGCATGGTGGGTGCAGGCAGATCATAACCGTCAAGGCCAGTCTTGCCATGGACGTTTTCAGCCGTCACGAGCGGGCGGACCAGCGGACGGATGGAGCCTGCAAATACTTTTGTGTCCGGCTTTTTTGCAACTTCACAGATGGTACGGGCATTGATTTCAGTGCGAGCCAGTGGGCCGTTGCCAGCAACCGCTGTAATGCCGAGAATGTCGAGCTCAGGGCTTGCGAGCGCCAGAAGAATGGCGACTGCATCGTCCTGACCGGGATCGGTATCGATAATGATTTTACGGGCCATGATGTGTTCCTAATAGGGGATTTTAAAGAGCGTTGCGCGCTGCACGAACTGTCTGGTCGACAAGCGCATTGAAGGAGATTTTTGCCGGGCGACGCATATAGGTGACGATGTCGTCGGCGAGGAGTGGCTTTGACCAGCGTTCCGCAATAATGCCGGGGCCGTGCTGGATGGCGATCATGCTCAGAATCTGCGCGGCATTGCAGTCAACGTCATGGCCGATGCCGCAGACGATTTCCAGCGTCTGGTCGAAGTCACCTTCGCCGAACCAGAGTGCCACAACTTGTGCCGCAGCATTTGGCGTGACGTGAATCCAGTTATACTCGGCATATTCGGCGTCGCATTTTGCCCAGGCATCCTGCCAGTTGTCAGCAGTGCGGCAGGCATCAAGCGCGAAAGCGAGAACCGCGCCATATTCTGTTTCGGTCGAGAAAAGCGCTGCGGTTGAGACCAGCAATTCGCGCGTGTTTTGAACCGCAAAGGCGCGTGCCGCCATGACGGCATTGAAAACTTCTCCCAGGATTCCGTTTCCGGCGTGGGAGATTTCAGCATCCATCCAGGCAAGGCGGGCAGCTTCACGCGCACGTCCCGGCACGACCATGCCGCAGATTGTGCCGCGCATCTGAGCGCCGATCCATTCATCGAACGGATTGTCGGACGTGCCGGTTTCAGGCGCCGTGAGGCCGCGACGCATATTGGAAAGGGCGATTGCCTCCGCCGACCAGCCAAGCGGGATCAGCGAGGTCCAGCGTTCGGCAATGTCGGCGCTGGTCACAGAAGAACCCTTTTCGCCAAAGGCTTCCAGAAAGGCGATCTCAAAGGTGATGTCGTCATTATAAGTGTTGGGCTCGCGCACATAATCGCGGATCGGACCGAAAACCTCCATGATATTCTCAGCCGTATAGCCCTCAAGTGCTGTGCCAGCCGCAGCGCCCACCAACTGCGCCATCCATGCGCCTGCGGTGCGGTCGCGGAAATCATCAGACTGGATAGGGTAAGCGACATCTTCCGGCCACTTCACGCTCGCGTCAAACGCGTCCCATGATGCAAAGCGGATGGTTTTCTGCGATGGATGCTCGGGATCGGGCTTTGCCGCACGCATGAGTATGCGCAAACGCATATCAATGCGATAGAGCGTTTCAAAATCGGAGCGCTCCAGTGCTGCAAGCCCGTCGCGCAGAAGCTCTGCATAGGGTGCCAGCACATAGCCCTTGTTTTCAAGTGATTGCAGAGCGCCAGCCATCAGGCATTCGGGTGCTGCTGAACCCGGCACATTGCTTTTCCAGAACATGGCCACGAGATCGTCCTGCGCCTTCATGACGGCGCTTGCGTCCCATGTCTGCTCTTCTGCGGTGCGTATAACAGGCTTCGTGTCGCGCAGCAGATCGCGTGTCAGCTCCCAGGCTTTCATGTTTTTCTCGTTTTCATGCATTTCAGGATTTCTTCAACTGTCTTGCACGCCGCTGTCTTCTTGCGGCGTGTACCGTCAGCACCACAACGGGCACGAGATAAGGGATCATCTGCATCAACTCGAACGGCAGTCCGAGGCTTTGCAGGGTGATTGCCAGCGATTCCGCTGCAGCCAGTACAAGACTTGCGACCAGCGTTCCCCACGCTGTTCCCTGTCCCATCACTTCGGCTGCAATGGCAATGAAGCCACGGCCAGCAGTCATGTTCTGGCCGAACCATGTCACATAGCCGAGCGAGAGATAGGCGCCTGCCGCACCGCCAAAGATGCCCGAAAGTATGAGCGCCTGCATCTGAACGCGTCCGGTGTGAATGCCTGCTGCACGTGCCGATTTCGGATCAACACCGGTTGCGCGCAGATGGAGTCCAAACCGTGTCCGCATCATCAAAAGGCTGACGGCTGGAACAGCCAGCAATGCGGCAAAGCTCAGAATATGGATATTGCCGATATAAGGAATGGCAAAACTTGGCAACGCGCCGCTTTTCAGTGCGCCCGACATGCCCTTGTCGCCGGTGGCAAGAAATAGCCCCAGCGTGGTGCCTGCTGCCGCAGCAATATTGAGTGCGATGCCGGTCATAATGAGATCGGTGCGGAGCTTGTTGACCGACAGGGACATAAGCCAACCAAGAAAGGCACCGACTATAAGGGCTGCGAGGAGACCGATGGCCGGGCTTCCCGTCGCCGCACTTGCGAGAACCGCAATCAGCGCTGCAATCAGCATCATGCCTTCCATGCCGATATTCAACACACCTGCACGATCGGAAATCATTACGCCCAGCGCTGCCAGCAACAAGGGGGTGGCGACACGCAGAATGGTTGCGATAAAGGCTGGATCGAGAATTTGTGCAAGAACTGCGCTCATAACTGTTCTCCTTCCCGATTGCGTAGGTTGCGGATCACACGCAGCACTGTCGGATGATTATGAATCACCCCGGCGGTTGCTCCCACCATAATGGCAGCAGTTATGAGCCCAACAACTTCGGTGGGAATATTCATATTGCGCGCGAGAAGATCGCCGCCAATCTGAACAAAGCCCAGAAACAGTGCTGCCGGAATGAGGAGAAACGGGTTTTCGCGACCAAGGATGGCGACCACCAGACCCGTCCAGCCATAACCGGGCAGATCGAGCCATGAGAAGCGGTTATGCAGGCCCAGAACTTCCAGCGCACCCGCCATTCCCGCCACCAAACCACCCACAATTTGCGCGCGCATGATGATGCCTTTGAGCGGCAGGCCCAGATGGTTTGCAAATCCGGGACTGGAGCCTGCAATGCGGATATTGAGGCCGGAACGTGTCCAGTAAAGCCAGATGCCACCTGCGATACAGGCGAGAATGGCAATGATCGAGCCGGAGTTCAAGCGCGTGCCTGCCAGAAGCCGGTCAAGCTTTGCTTCGGGTGGAATGCGCATGGACATCATGCCGCCTGCAGCCGGGTCGCGGATCACATAATTGAGCACAAACAGTCCAAGAAACAGGAAGGCATAGTTGAGAACCAGCGATGTCACCATTTCAGATGCGCCAAAGCGCAGGCGCAGCGCTGCCGGGATCGTACAGGCAAAGCTGCCCGCAACGGCGCCGCACAAAATGGCGACCGGCAGTGTGAACCAGCCAAGCGATGGCAGCAGAACGGCACCCGCAACGGCACCCAGTGCTCCAAGGAAGAAGCCGCTTTCCGCACCGAGATTAAAAAGGCCAGACCGGAAAAGAATGGTGATGGCAAGGCCCGTCAGCATGATCGGTGTTGCCGCTTCCACCACATTGCCCATATGGCGAATGCTGCCGAATGGCCCGAGGAAGAAGGTTTTGAGCACACCAGCCGGATTATCCTGCATCAGGGCCAATGGCACAATGAGCAGCGCCATGATGACGCCGATCACCAAGACGGTCAGAAAGAAGGGAATAAGATAGGATATAAATCTACGCATTAAGCTGTAACTCTCTGCTTAAACATGATCTTAACCAAAAACCGTTTGTCACTTTTTGGGATCATGCTCGCGTGCCCAGCATATAAGGTCCAAGGACTGCCGGCGTAATATCGGGTCCGTTCTTGAGGACGGCAACAATCCGGCCATTGAAGAACACCACGATGCGATCGCTTAGCCGCAGCAGTTCATCGAGATCGGCACTAACGAGAAGCACAGCGCAGCCGCCCTGCGCCACTTCATCGATGCGGCGATGCAGGAAGGCTGCTGCTGAAACATCAATGCCGCGTGTTGGCTGATCGGCGATCAGGAATTTAGGATTGGTGGCAAGTTCGCGCGCGGCAATCAGCTTCTGCGCATTGCCGCCCGACAGCGAGTCGAGCCTTTCGGTGATCGCACCTGCACGCACCGAATATTGTTTAATCATGCCGCTGACACGCGCTTTGATCGCGCTCCAGCGTAGAAACGGGCCAAAATCAGTGTTGCGGTCTCCATCCGTGCCAGCAATCGTATTTTCAGCCAGAGACAAGCCCGGCGCACCGCCTTGTGAAAAGCGGTCGGCAGGCAGATAGGCCAGGCCTTTTTTGCGCCAGCTGGCCGTGTCGGCGGCACACATATCTGCACCGTTCAGGGTGATTGTACCTTGAGATGCGTGCATCAGACCAGACAAAGCGGAAACCAGTCCGCGCTGGCCGCTGCCATCCACACCCGCAACACCGACGATTTCGCCTGCGCCAATGGTAAGGTTTACATCGCGGATACGGTCGGCAGGGTCGAGGGCTTCAATGGTGACGCCCTTCATTTCAAGCACTGTTTGCGTTGCGTCGAGCTTATGTGCGCGTTGCGGGATTTCGACCGCATGGCCCATAACCATCTGCATGATGGCGTCGTCTGGCACATCGGCGAGCTTTTCGGTTCCTGCAACCGCGCCTGCACGCAAAACCGTGACGCTTTCGGCCAGTTCGCGCACTTCATTGAGCTTATGAGAAATGAAGAGAATGGTGATGCCTTCATCGCGCAGGGCTTTCAGCCTCCGCATCAGCTCTTCAATTTCGGGGGGCGAAAGAACGGCGGTCGGCTCATCCAGGATCAGCAGCCTTGTGCGCCGCGCCAGCGCCTTGAGGATTTCGATCTTCTGCTGGGCTGCAACCGAAAGCGTGCCTGTGATCGCATCCGGATCGGCATGCAGATCATAATGCTGCATCAGCTCTTCGACGGTTTTGCGCGCGCTAACACGGTCGATAAAGCCGCCTTTTACCGGCTCATGGCCGAGAATAATATTTTCGGTGACGCTCAGTGTCGGCACCAGCGAAAAATGCTGATGCACCATGCCGATGCCTCGGGCAGCGGCATCTTCCGGCGACCATGATAAGATCGTCTGGCCGTCAACGATCATCTCGCCTGCAGTGGCATTTTCGATGCCGAACAGGATTTTCATCAGTGTGGATTTGCCAGCGCCGTTCTCGCCGCAAATGGCGTGGATCGAACCGGCGCGGATCGAAAAGGACACATCTCGCAGTGCTACAGTGCCGTTTGGATAGACCTTGCTCACATCTCGGAAGGCGACGATTGCATCGCCGCCTTCAACGGTTCCAGATTGTTTTTCCACGATTATGGACGAACCTTGTTGCGGATCGCGTTAAGATCCTCTGTGCTCATGCCAAATGCGGTTGGAACGGAGATTTTGCCTTCAGAAATTTCATCAGACGCTTTTTTAATAGCGTCTTTGGTTTCCTGTGAGGCCATGGAAGCCATGTTGCCATCCTGCACAATGCCGACAGCGCCTTCCTTGAGGCCCAGCGCTTCGGCCTTGCCGAATGGGAGATTGCCTTCCTTGAAGCGGTCATAGGCCTGCAAAAGGCTGACATCAACGTTTTTCAAAACGGAGCTGACGACCTGCTTGGCCATGGCCGGATCGCTGTCCTTGAAGATGGCTTCCTGATCGGAATCGACGCCCAGCACATATTTTCCGGTTTCTTTTGCCGCCGAAAGCTGGCCGAGGCCGGTCTGCGAGGCAACGACAAAGCCGAGGGGCACGCCAGCACGATACTGGGCAAGGCCAAGCTCTTTGCCCTTCGCCGCATCCATGAAGGAACCGGCATAGGAAATCGCAACCTTTACATCCGGCTCAACGGCTTGCGCACCCGCAATATAACCAACGAGGAAGTCGTTGATCACGGGAATGTCCATGCCGCCAAGGAAACCCAGCTTATTGCCTGCTTCACCGAGCTTGCCGTCTTTCAGCAGCGAGGCCGCCAGCATCCCGCCGAGATAAGAGCCTTCGTTCTGTTTGTACTGGATGGAATAAACGTTGTCATAGCCGCCTTCTTCGTAAGGCACGCTTGCATCATAGAGGACATATTTTTTGTCCGGATATTGCTGCGCAACGGAGCCTACGGTTTCCGACATCTGGTAGGTGCCGCCGATGATCAGATCCCAGTCCTGTTCAGAGGCATCGAGGAACACGGGTTCCCACTTGGTTGGATCGTCACCGATTTCGAGAATCTTGGTTTCGACGTCGTCGCCATATTTGTCCTTGATCATCTTCATGCCATTGGCGGCGGAATCGAAGAAAGATTTATCGCCGAGCGCGCCATTGATGATGAGCAGGATCTTGTCCTGAGCCTGAGCTGCCGTGGTGGCAACTGTGCCCATCGCCGTGGATCCGGCGAGAGCGAGAACAATATGAAACATTCCCCGTCTGGTGAACTTGAACACAACAGAACTCCATTTTTACATCAATAAAGAGATGGAATTTCTGTTTCGGGCTTTTTGCCCCTTTTTACAGATCCCCCACACTTGCCCGATCAAACGATGCTGGCAAGTGCAAGTCAATCTCCAATTTTTAGAACGTCTGTGGACAAGGTAAGCTATTGCGCGGGAGGCTATTAAAGCGTTCGATTATTTCACGAATGCCTGACTGGGGTGACGTAAAGCCGGGTCAAAAGGGTTGAGTTTCTCGGAAATAGCGGCTGCTTCACGCTGCAAAAGTTCCGTGATCGTGTGCTGACGTTTTTCGGTGAGTCTCGAGGCCAGTGTGCCGATGCTGAGTGCCGCTACCGCTTCGCCATTGCGGTTTAATACTGGAACGCCTAAGCCCGCCATGCCGTCAATCATGTTGAAGTTGAAGGTGGATGCGCCAGTTTCGCGCACCTCCGCGATCATGATGCGAAGATCAACCTCGTCAATGGTGGCCTTATCCAGAATGCGGGGCATGTTGAAACGGATGATCGCCTCGCGCTCTTCTTCCGGCAGAAAGGACAGAATGGCAAGGCTGCCCTGGCCGATGCCAAGCGGCACCTTGCCACCGATATCGCCAGTATAAGAGCGGATCGGAAATGGCCCTTCCACACGGTCAAGACAGACCGCATCGAAATTGCTGCGCACGAGCAGGAAGACGGTATCGTTGAAGGTGGTTGAAAGTCGCAAGAGGGAAGGACGGGCGAGGCTCAAAATTCCATCGCGCTGACGTGCTTGCGCTGCCATGGCAAAAAATTCGAGCGACAGACGATAGGCCTTCTTGTCGGGAAGCTGTTCGACAAGGTTTTCCGCAATCAGCGTCTTGAGCAAACGATGGGCCGAAGGCTGGCTTAATTCCAGATCGCGGGCCAGATCAATCAGGCGGACACCGTCTTCGGTGCTACTGGCCAGACCTTTTAAAATATGAATTGCCTTCACCAAACTTGAGTTAAGCGCGGCGCCAGATTTCATATTCTCTGATATATCATCCATAAAATTGCTTCCAAATTCTGTATATTAAAAGAAATATATAATTTCTTCCGAAATTGAAAATTATAATTTGTAATCGTTCAAAATTTTCTGCCATTTAAAATCCGTCGCCAATGGGAAGGTCCGGCAAGGTATCCAGTGGATGCTGTAAGCGGATCGGCGGTTTTAACTTGAAGTAAGGGGAACGCTGCGGTCGCATCTTTGGCCGGATAATCACGCGTTCAAACGATCCAAGTCTGATCAGCGCGTCATGCGCGGTCGAGCCGCTTCCGCCAGCCAAGCCCTATCGAAGAGGCGACGTGAGACAACATCACGGCGCTTCCGCTCCCCCAGCCTATGGCGGAAGGCTTGCCGAGAGGGAGACCCGATGAGCTTTTTGACCCTTTCCAATATTTCCCGTTATTACGGCAAGTTCGCAGCCGTCGATAACTTCAATCTGGAGATTGAAAAGGGAGAGTTCATCTCGCTTCTGGGTCCTTCGGGCTGCGGCAAGACGACAACCTTGCAGATGATTGCTGGCCTTGTGCCGCCATCGTCCGGTACGATCACACTGGATGGCCGCGAGATCACCCGCCTTGCGCCAGCCAAGCGCGAACTGGGCGTGGTCTTTCAGAGCTATGCACTCTTCCCGCATATGACGGTTGCGCAGAATGTGAGCTTCGGTCTTGAAATGCGCAAAGTGCCAAAGGCCGAGCGCGAAAAGCGCGTTCGCGATGTGCTGGAACTGGTGCGTCTGAGCGCCTTAGCTGATCGTTATCCGCGTGAAATGTCCGGTGGTCAGCGTCAGCGTGTGGCGATTGCCCGCGCACTTGTCATCAATCCTCCGGTGTTATTGCTTGATGAGCCGCTTTCCAATCTTGATGCGCAGCTGCGTGAAGAAATGCAGTTTGAACTGCGCCGCATTCAGCGCACGGTTGGCATCACCACGATCATGGTAACACATGATCAGGCGGAAGCGCTGTCGATCAGCGATCGCATCGTGGTGATGGAAAAAGGTCTGATCACGCAGGTTGATGCGCCTTACAAGCTCTATGAGCATCCGCATAACCACTTCATTTCCAACTTTGTTGGCAAGTCGAATTTCCTCAAAGCCCATGCCGATGGGGAGCACATTACGCTGGCTGATACGCAGATCCGTTTCCCTGCGAAGGACGTGTCTGCTTCGGGCGAAGTTTCTGTGTTCATTCGGCCGGAAAAAGTGCATCTCGTTGATGAAGATCAGGGCCATGTCAGCGGTGAAGTCACGACACGTTACTTTATGGGCGCACAGTGGCTGCTCGGCGTGCTGACGCCTGCCGGCATGTTGTCGGTCGCTTTGCCAAATCTCGGCAACCCGCCGCCCATCGAAGGCAGCAGGGTCGGCTTATCATGGGATCATGAGCATTGCCGTGTTCTTGAGAAGGGGGCGCACTGATCATGAGTGCCGCTTCACAAACAGGCTCCGGTGCGACGAAAGAACGGCGGAACTGGATGCCGGTCTTTCTGACAGGTCCATCCACTCTGATGTTTTTTGCGCTGGTGCTGCTGCCGCTGGCACTCACCGTCATGTTGTCGTTCAACAGCTACAGCTATGACAAAGGCATTGAGGCCGTCTATACGATCTCCAATTATACCCAAGTGCTTCAGGACCCTTATTACCTGAACATCTTCTGGCGCACGCTCAAGCTTGCCTTGATTACCACTGTGATCACTGTGCTGATCGGCGTACCGGAAGCTTATATTCTGTCCAATATGCGCGCACCTTGGCGCTCGATTTTCCTGCTGGTGATTATTGGCCCGCTGCTGGTTTCGGTTGTGGTGCGTACCTTTGGCTGGAGCATGCTTTTGGGCCGCAACGGGCTTGTGAACAGCGTGTTGGAATTTGTCGGTCTGCCAGCCCAACAAATCCTCTATACTGAAACGGCCATCGTGATCGGCCTTGTGCATATTATGCTGCCCTTCATGGTGATCCCTGTCTGGACCGTGCTGCAAAAGCTTGATCCGACGGTTGAAGCCGCTGCGCTCACGCTTGGTGCATCACGCTTCACAGCGCTGCGCCGCGTGGTGTTCCCGCAGGCGGTCCTCGGTATTCTGTCTGGCAGCCTGATCGTCTTTGCGCTCTCGGCAAGTTCGTTTGCTATTCCGGGTCTGCTTGGCGGGCGTCGTCTCAAAATGGCGGCGACCGTCGTCTATGACGAATTCCTGATCGAGCTGAACTGGCCACTTGGTGCCGCCATCGCCATCATCGTTCTGGTCGCCAATCTTGTGATCATGATTGCCTATAATCGCATGCTTGAAGGGCAGGCGAGAAAGAAGCTGGGGTAACGGCCATGGTCAAAAACGGTCCTTTTGCTCTTCTTTTCCACACGCTGGTCGTCATCTTCATGTTGGCGCCAATGGTTGTGGTGTGTCTCGTGGCATTCACGCCTGAAAACACGCTGACCATGCCATGGAACGGCTTTTCGTTGCGCTGGTTCTATGCCGTATTCGCGCATAACGACTTCATGACGTCGTTCTCGAATTCGCTGAAACTCGCAATCTTCTCGGCAACGATATCAACATTGCTTGCCGTTCCGTCAGGCCTTGCCATTGCGCAGTATAATTTCCGTGGCCGCGATGCGCTCAATGCTTTGTTTCTGTCGCCGCTGATCATTCCGCATCTGGTGCTTGGCGTCGCTTTCCTGCGTCTCTTTTCGTTGATGGGCCTTACGGGTTCGTTTGGCTGGCTGGTCGCAACGCATGTGATCGTTGTAACGCCTTATGCACTGCGCCTCATTCTGGCGTCGCTGAGCAGCATGGATCGCAATGCGGAAAACGCAGCGCGTACGCTGGGCGCTGGCGAATGGACCGTGTTCCGTCGCGTGACATTGCCGCTGCTGCTGCCGGGATTGTCGGGTGGCTGGCTGCTTGCTTTCATCAACTCGTTTGATGAGCTGACCATGTCGATCTTCGTCACCTCGCCATCAACCGTCACGCTTCCGGTCCGCATGTATATGTATGCCAGCGAATCCATCGATCCGATGATGGCGGCTGTGTCTGCGCTGATGATCCTCGTTGCAACCGTGACCATGGTGATTATCGACCGTCTGTTTGGTCTTGATCGCGTCCTCGTGGGCAAAGGCTAAGCGGGTAAATCATGTCAATCCCGGTTTTGCCTGCCGTGGCGCAATTTCGCAGACGTTATCGGCTGAATGAACAGCCGGTCAGCTTCTCGCTTAACGGCGTGCCGTTTGAGGGTCGCCGTGGCGATACCGTGCTGACAGCCATTCTCTCGGTGCAGGGAAAGCTGCGTCATACCGAATTTACCGGGGAACCGCGTGCGGGCTTCTGTCTGATTGGCGCGTGTCAGGATTGTCATGTGATGACCAATGAAGGGGGGCGGGTACGTGCCTGCACGACACTTCTGGAAGATGGTATGTCCTTTGTGACGGAGCCTGCATTATGAGCGCGTTGCTCAATCCGGTTATTGTTGGCGCTGGTCCCGCAGGCATCCGCGCCGCTGAAACGCTGGTCAAAGCGGGTCTTAAGCCCATTGTGCTTGATGAAGGCTTTCGATCCGGTGGCCAGATTTATCGCCGTCCGCCGTTTGATGATGGCCGCAGCTATAAAGCGCGTTACGGATCGGAAGCGCATAAGGCTGAAGTGCTGCACAAGACTTTTGACGCGTTGCGCGGCGCAATCGATTATCGCCCGGAAACGCTCGTCTGGAATATCACGCGCGGCGAGGGCGATCGTCTTGATCTGCTGACCAACGGCTCGCATAGCCAGCTGGCCTACAGCCATCTCATTCTCGCAACCGGCGCGACCGACCGGGTTCTGCCGTTTAAAGGCTGGACCAAGCCTGGTGTTTATACGCTTGGCGCATCGCAGACCGCACTCAAAGCGCAAGGCTGTACGGTTGGCGAGCGGGTGGTGTTCATGGGTTCGGGACCGCTGCTCTATCTGGTGGCCTGGCAATATCACCATGCCGGTGCAAAGGTCGTAGCGGTTCTCGACACGGCACCCTTCACCTCCAAGTTTCATCTGGCACATCTCGCGCTTTATGCGCCGCGCATTGTGGCGCTCGGCGCTTATTATGGTCTGCGTCTGAAACTTGGTGGCGTGCCGATCCATTATAATGTCCGGCCGGATGAGGTTCTGGGTGAGGGCCATGTTGAAGGCATTCGCTTTCGCACGGGCAAGCGCGTTCGCGAGGCTCAGTGCGATGCGCTGGCTTATGGTTTTGCGCTGCGCCCTGAAACCCAGCTTGCCGATCTCGCCGGATGCGAATTCCGCTTTGAAGAACGCGACCGTGGATGGCTTCCGGCAGCTGACAGGCTTGGCCGTTCAAGCCGCGACGGTGTGTATGTGGCGGGTGACGGTGCAGGCATTGCCGGTGCCGATGCCGCTGAAATTCGAGGATCATTGGCCGCGATCGCATTGCTCCGCGATATGAACCTGCCGTTTGACGAAGACATGGAACGCGGGCTTCTCACCAAGCTCGATCATATCTATCGCGAGCGCCTGATCGTCGAAAAAGCATTTCCGTTCCCACGCGACTGGTTCGACACGGTTGCAAATGAAGTCACGCTTTGCCGTTGCGAAGAAATTGCGGTGCGCGACGCAAAAGACGTCATCGGCCAGGGCGACACGCGGGAAATCAATCGGCTGAAGGCGCTGACCCGTGTCGGTATGGGCCGTTGTCAGGGGCGCATGTGTACCGCAGCCGCCGCCGAACTTCTGGCGTCGATGCAGGACAAAACGCCTGCAGAATTCGGGCGTATCCGTGCACAGGCGCCGGTCAAGCCGATCCCGCTCGGCTTTGGCGCTCCGTCCAGGGAAGGCGCATCGTCATGATGAAACAACTTCAGGCGGATGCGGTTATTATTGGCGGCGGGATTGTCGGCGCATCGGCGGCGCTTTTCATGCGTCAGGCCGGACTGTCGGTCATCCTGCTCGATAAGGGCTTTTGCGGTGCGCAGGCAAGCGGCGTCAATTATGGCGGCGTTCGCAGGCAGGGCCGCACGCCGGAACAGCTGCCGCTTGCACAGCGTTCGCACAAATTATGGGCGCGTCTGCCGGAACTGATCGGCATTGATGGCGAATATAGCCGTAGCGGACATTTGAAACTTGCCCGAACAGAAGCGCATTTCGCCAAGCTTGAAGCCTATGCCGACGAAGTCAAACCGCTCGGCCTGGAGCTTGAACTGATCGGCGGCAATGCTGTGCGCGAACGTTTTCCATGGCTTCCGGGCGATGTGGCCGGTGCTTCGCTTTGTGCGGAAGATGGAAATGCCAATCCGCGTCTGGTGTCGCCTGCTTTTGCCCGCGCCGCACAGGCTGCAGGTGCCACCGTGCTGGAAAACACACCGGTCATTGAAGCGCGTGAGACTGGTGACGGCTTTGCCATTCTGGCTGGAAACGGCATCGAAATTCGCTCTCCCCTTCTGTTCAATTGCGCAGGGGCGTGGTCAGGTCAGTTTGCTGCTTCGTTCGGCGAGCCGGTTCCGTTGACGCGGATTTATCCCACAATGGTTGTGACAGAGCCAATGCCGTTTCGCTTGCCGATGAGCCTTGGCGAAGAAGGCGGCGGCTTCTACGGTCGTCAGGTCACCCGCGGCAATTATGTCATGGGTGGCGGACGCGGTACGCCGCTTGAAAATCCGGATTTTTCGCGGCCTTCAGTCAATGCGGCATCCGCAGTGATGCTGCGCGCAATCGAGCTGTTCCCGCATCTCAAGCATGCGCAGGTCATTCGCTTCTGGTCGGGCACTGAAGCCGAAATGCCGGATGATAATCCGGTGATCGGGCCAAGCAGCCGCGTCAAAAATCTTTATCACGCCTTTGGTTTTAATGGTGCCGGGTTCCAGACCGGACCTGCCGTGGGCGCAGTTCTGTGCGATCTCGCGACCAAAGGCGAGACAGAAACACCGATCGAAGCCTTTTCGATCAACCGTTTTACTTTAACCAATATCAAGCTTAACATGGAAGGGAACTAAGCATGAAAAATCAACACATTACTGCAATGACGGCAATGGCACTCGGCCTGTCTACAGCTTTCGTATCGGGCGCATCGGCTGAAACCAAGACGCTCTATATTGGCATGAATGGCGGCAACATGGAGCGCGCCTATACCGAGCACGTTCTGCCGGAATTTGAAAAAGCCAACAATGTCAAGGTTGTCGTCGTTCCGGGCACTTCGGCTGATATTCTCGCCAAGGCAACTGCGCAGAAGGACAAGCCGCAGATGCACGTCATGCTGCTTGATGACGGCGTCATGGTCCGCGCAATCAATGGTGGCCTCTGCCAGAAGATTACTGATGATGCCGTTCTCGCTGACATTCAGCCAGCAGCGCGTCTGAAAGACGACATGGCAATCGGCGTCGATATGGGCATGACAGGCATTGCTTATAACAAGAAACTCTTCGACGAAAAGGGCTGGGCTGCTCCGACCTCTTGGATGGATTTCGCGGACGAGAAGTTCAACAAGGCCGTTGTGTTTCAGTCGGCTTCGGCTTCGACTTTTGGTCTGCATGCATTCCTGATGTTCAACCGCATTCAGGGCGGCGACGAGAAGAACCTCGAACCAGGTTTTGAAAAGTTCCCGGACACCATTGGCAAGAACGTTCTGGAATTTATCCCGTCATCGGCCAAGATTTCCGAAATGGTTCAGACCGGCGAAGCAGCAATCTTCCCGCTGACGCCAACCGGCGTCAACAATCTGAAGGACAAGGGCATTCCGGTTGAATATGCACAGCCAAAGGAAGGCTCCGTTATTCTTGCCGTGACCGAATGCGTTCTTGCTGGCAACAACGAACCGGAACTGAGCCAGAAGCTGGCGCATTATCTGCTTTCGGCTGATGCGCAGAGCAAGGCGCTTGATCATGGCAACGTGATCCCGTCAAACCTGAAGGCGAAGGCCGGCACGCCGGAAGCGCAGGCCAAGCTCGATGCGTTTAATGGCTACATGAAAACAGCCAACACGCTCGATTGGGATGCCGTCAACGAAGGTCGTCAGCAGCTCAATAATCGCTGGAACCGCACAATCGAACAGTAAATCTCGCGGTTTATTTAAAAAAGCCCGCCCTGAGCGATCAGGGCGGGCTTTTTGTTTAGGCTGGTAATCTAGTCTTTTTCTTTCGTGCAGATTGCCAGACCAGCGGAACTAGAATGAACGCAACCGCCGGGAAGATTAGCCAGTTGATTGTCTGCCAGCCGGACGAATGCAGCAGTGATCCCGCGAAGAAAGATGCGCAAGCAACCGTTCCGAAAACGAGGAAGTCGTTTGCGCCCTGTGCCTTGCCGCGTTCTTCCGGTGTGTGACAATCAGCGACCATAGCCGTTGCACCAATGAAGCCGAAATTCCAGCCGACACCCAATAAAATAAGAGAAAACCAGAAATGGCCGAGATCAACGCCTGATAAGGCAACGATTGCCGAAAGTGCGATGATGAAAAGGCCAATGGCAGTTACACGCTCTTTGCCAAAGCGGGTAATCAGCAGACCGGTGAAAAAGCTTGGCGCAAACATCGCCAGCACATGCCACTGAATGCCCAGTGCGGCATGATCAACAGAATGGCCGTGGCCGACCATTGCAATTGGCGCAGCGGTCATGACGAAGGTCATCAGGCCATAGGAAACCACACCCGCGGCGACAGCAAGGATATAGCGTGGGTTTCGCAATATCTGCGTCAATGGACGGCCCATGTTTCCGGCAAGGGCGGCCTTTGCCGTCTTGGGCGAGCGAAACAGCATCAAAACAGGGATAGCGAGCAGCGCGAGCGCTGCTTGGCTGATAAAGCTGCCGACATAGGGCGTTTCTGGCAACGCGTCCCGCGTCCAGATCACAAGCTGCGGCCCGATGATGGCCGCTATCAGCCCACCCACCATGACCCATGAAATGGCACGTGCTTTCAGTGTGCCTGTCGCGGCATCGGTTGCCGCAAAACGGTAGCTCTGCACGTAAGACGCATAAAAGCCTGCAATGAAGGTTCCGAGGCAGAAAATAAGGAACGAGCTTGTGAAAATGCCAAGCGCCGCCACAAGGCCGGAAGAGATGCCAAAACACGCGCCCAATAAATAGCCGTTGCGGCGTCCGAAGGCGCGCATGATGAACGCGGCTGGCAGGGTGCCAAGCGCTAGCCCAAGGCTGAATAAACTGACGGGAAGTGTAACCAGCGCCGGATCGGAAGAAAGCTGCTGGCCGACGAGTCCACCCAGCGAAATAATGATCGGTGGGCTTGCAGCGCCCAGAGCTTGTGCTGCGGTTAGCACGAAAATATTGCGTCTGGCGATGGTCTGGTCAGTCATGATCTATACTTCTTTATGATCGCTTAAGCAGTTGCCTTCAGTCACCAACTAGCTGTTTGCTGGCATCTGAAAATGTTTGCAAATGACCGCCATCACCTGCTGCGCAATATCGCTTTCAACGCGATACCAGATTGTCTGGCCATCACGTCGTCTGGCAACAATTCCTTCGCGGCGCATCAGAGACAGATGTTGTGAGACAGTCGAATCCCGTAGGCCAATTAACTCGGCAAGCTGTCCCACAGACTTCTCACCTCCGTGCAACCGGCAAAGGATCATCAGCCGGTGATTGTTGGCGATTGTTTTGAGAAATTCACTTGCCTTGTCGGCCGCGAGGTGGGTTTTTACACCCGGGTCGATTGGGTCGTTATTGTTCATAACTACGTATCTACGAAAATATGAAGATATAGTCAATCATTCCTGTAGTGCCGTTTTACCAGAAATTTATTCTCAGCCGTCGAGGGCATGAAAGGGCTTCTGCGCTGCGCTCTGATACTGTAGCGTGCGCGCAGTGATTTTCCGTTTGGTTGGAGTTCTCGTGCGCATAGCTGTGTTTGGTATTGTTTTCGGTGTTGTGATGTCGGGCCAGGCGCAGGCAGAAGACGACTGGAAAGCTGTCGAAATTATAAAGCCTTATGCGATTAGCGGTCGCACAGGTCCAGAGCTTTACCAATCCATTGGCCAGAAAGGGCCACGCATTGGAATTGCGCGCGTTATTGCGCATACGACCTATGTGCTGACATGGGATCGCAAATTTGACAATTCCAACAATGGCTGCACGATTGTGTCGGCAAAGCCGAAACTGAAAATCACCTATACGCTGCCAAAGCCATCGCAGAAATTATCCTCTCCAGTGAAAGAAAACTGGGAGCGTTTTTATGATGGTATCTATAAGCATGAGCTTGTGCATGGCGAAACCGCCAAGGATATGACGCGCGAGATCGTGCGGACCACGGTCGGGCTTTCCATTCCCAACGATCCGAAATGTCAGAAAATGCGACGCGAATTGATCGATCGTATCAATGCACTGGTCGCTGTTCAGCGTCAGCAGGGCCGGGATTTTGACCGTATCGAAATGGGTTCAGGCGGCAATGTCGAGCAACTGGTGTTGACACTTGTGAATGGGGGGTAGCCGCGTCGGTTTTCCGGCGTGGACTTTGTCTCTAGGATGGTGCCTCATTAAATACACGCAACTAGAGCTGATACGAGCGCGAAAGCTGAAATGCAATTTACAGCAAGACTATCGCAACGCGTTGCGATAAGTCGCTAGTTTTTGAGCTTGCATAAAAGGCGCTCTATCTGCCGCAATCATCGGCCAAACAATGGATTTTGCTTGTTTTTCCGCCACTTGACGTGCCAATCGCTTACGCCACGCCCCTCTTTTGAGCCTCGGGCAGAACGATGTGCCTTGATATGCGTAGTATCGATGGAAAGCTCTTCCGGCACAGGGCCCGATGCCGCCATTTTCTCAAGAATATGATGACAAATACGCCTCTGCGACCAACGGTGGTAGCGATCCTTTCTCAGGAATGGAAGAACGCTTCATGGGACAAAGTCGCACGGCAGCGCTACGACCGCGCACGCCCTCAGAGCAGCAATACAGCGATCAAAAGCTTCGCTCGCGCAGTTGAACCGGGAGTTTGGCATAAACCCCAAGACTGTTGCGAAGTGGCGCGAACGAACGACAGTCGAGGATATGAAGACTGGTCCTACGGAGCCGAGGTCTACTGTTCTGACCGAGCCGAAAGAGGCAATGATCGTGGCATTCCGGCGCCATACGCTGCTGCCCTTGGACGATTTGCCTTTATGCTCTGTAGTCCTCAATCCCTCACCTGACGCGATCAGTGCTGTATTGCTGCTTGCAGCGACATGGCACATCGCGTCTGCCTGATGGGAAGGGCGACAAGACGAAGCGGTCAAAATTCAAGCGTTACGCCATAGGGTTCTTCCTTATCGACATTGCTGAGGTCTAGACCGTTGAAGGCAAACTATACTTGTTCGTTGATATAGACCGCACCAGCAAGTTCGCCGTGACACAACTCGTTGACAAGGCCGACAGGAAGACCATAACCTCCCGTCCGATGCGCTTCGACATTATCTGCGAGGCAAACGGGATTGAGCATCGGCTGAACAAACCCAACTAATCATGGATCAAAGGTCAGTTCAATCGCATGGACCGCACGATCAGGGATGCTACTGTCAAGTGCCTCCATTACGACAGCTACAACCAGTTGCGCACACACCTCGCCGATTTTATCCCAGCATACAACAGTGCACGAAGACTCATGACACTCAGTGGACGCACGCCTGACGAATACATCTGCAAGATATGGACACCAGAGCCTGATCGTTTCACCCTGAACCCGATCCACAGAATGCGGGAACTAAAAACCTAAATTATCATTGAGTTTAAATTCGTGAGAATGAATTATTGGGTACGGGGTTGTATTCAAAACAGGGCTCTATTAAAGGTGCGGCATATTGTTTGTAACTGGCAGAAATCTCGATTGATGTAGTGCTACACGAAGACTCATGTTATCGGGGTGACTATTAATAGTGATTTTTGGCTGGGTATTTTCGCTAAGCTTTGATGTCGCTAAATTGTCTAATATGCCTGATCGTCATTGATGGCTTTTTGGGCTATGCTCTTTGTAGAGGGCCGGTATATTCATATGAATTTTAGGTCGCCTTGGCAGAGACTCGCTTTATTACCGCGCTTGAGTAAGCAGATAATCTTACTGTTTAGCGATTGCATATTACTGCTTCTGAGTGCCTATTTGGCGTTTGTTATGCGTTTGGGTTTTGTGTTTATTCCAAACCCGACTCAAGTTTTTCTTATCGTAATCGCACCTGTTTTGGCCGTACCTGTATTTATTCGCTTCGGTCTTTATCGAGCGATCATTCGTTATTTGGCCGAACGGGCTATCTGGCCGATTTTCCAGGCGACAGCTATAGCCGCGCTGTTCTGGGTTGGGCTTGTTTTTCTTATGGAATCCTATGGCGGAGCTGGCTTGCCGCGTTCGGTTCCACTTCTTTATTGGCTGTTGAGCACAGTGCTTATTTCTGCAAGCAGATTTGGGGCGAAATGGCTTTTGCGCAGCTCGGAAATGACTAAAGTTTATTCGAGCACTGCCCTTATTATTGGCGTTGGTGAACCCGGGCGGCAGCTCGCCACAGCTTTGAGAAGTCATAGCGATACACAGGTTATTGGTTTCATCGATCCTGCTGGCGAGCTCAATGGCATGGATATTGTTGGCTTGCGGGTCTATGGCATTGATCATATTCCCGCGCTTATCCAGAATTTTGGTGTTCAACAGGTTGTCATATCTGAGCCGGGCCTTGATAAGGAGCAGAGGCAAACGCTTGCGCGCCTTCTCGGACGCCTTCCGGTTAGTACGCGAATTCTTCCGCCAATCGCAGATTTGACCGCGGGGAAATATCTCGTAAGTTCACTCCGCAATGTTGAGATTGATGACCTCTTGGGGCGCTCGCCCGTTCCGCCTGATGTCGATCTTCTGCGCGAGGTGGTTGAAGGTCGTCGGATCATGGTTACGGGAGCGGGTGGTTCTATCGGCAGTCACTTGTGCCGGACAATTGCACAATGGAAGCCTGCTTGCATTGTTCTTTTTGAATGCAGTGAATTTGCCCTTTATCAGGTTGAACGCCAGTTGCGCCAAATTGCAACATGCCCTGTTATTCCTATTCTGGGTACCGTAACGGATCAAAAGTCTATAGAAAATGCGATTCGTTCGCACGCGGTCGATACCGTCTATCATTGTGCGGCTTACAAGCATGTGCCTCTTGTTGAGCAGAATCCGTTAATCGGCATCGACAACAATGTTTTCGGAACATTAAATGTTGCCGCTGCGTCGTTGGCCACGAATGTGAAACGAATGGTTCTTATCTCGTCAGATAAAGCCGTTCGGCCAACGAATGTCATGGGAGCTACAAAACGCTGGGCAGAGCTGATTGTCTGCCATTACGGCTTGTTGGCTGAAAATGCTGTTTTTTACTCTGTTCGATTTGGAAATGTTTTGGGTTCCAATGGCTCCGTCGTTCCGCTTTTCCGTGAACAGATTGCAAATGGCGGACCCGTAACATTAACGCATGAAGACATGACGCGATATTTTATGTCGATTAAGGAAGCTGCTGAACTTATCGTACAATCGGGTGCGGTTGCGCAGACGGGCGATACAGTTCTTCTTGAAATGGGTGAACCGGTAAAGGTTCGCGATTTGGCTGAGAACATGATCATGCTCGCTGGATTAACTGTTCGCAGTCCCGAAACGCCAGACGGTGATATCGCGATAGAGATAACGGGCATTCGTCCAGGTGAGAAAATGTTTGAAGAACTTTTCTATGATCCTTCGGAGGCTCAGACCACGCGTCATCCTAAAATAATGCGTGCACCTAAGAGAAATATGGGCGGTGTCGACATTCCGTTAAGCCTTGATGCATTGAACTTAGCCATGGCGACTGGCGATGTAGATGCTGTGCGTAGAATTCTATTCAGTGTTATAGCTTCCTAAAATGACCGCGAAAATCTAATAAAAGTAATAATACGAGGACGAGTGCTACAAGTAGAAATATAATTTGTGCAAGCAAATGATCGAATTGCAAGATTGCTGTTGCGCATGCAATCAATATTAAATTCAAACATGCTACGTGGCCGACAACTTTAAATACACTCCATCCAGACCGTTTGGCGATCTGATAAGCATGTTTGGAGTGTGCTTTGAGAATGTTTTCGCCATTTGCTGCACGTGCGGCCATCGTCGTTCCGGTATCCAAAATATAATATAGAGGAAGGATGAGCGCGACGGCTAAATGGGTTTCTTTTGCCAGTAGCAGAAGTGCTGTACCTGCTATGAGGCCAAGCGGGAGGCTGCCGGAATCTCCAAGAAAAATATTGGCTGGAGGGCGGTTAAAGATTGCGAAACCGCAGAGCCCGCCGACAAGAATTGCGCCGAGTGTACCGCTATCAAGGCCCGCAAGTTGAAATAAGCTCAGTAAGGCTAATCCTGCCATAGGGATGCCGATGCCGACGCATGTCATCCAGTCGAGACCATCCATGAAATTGGTGATATTGATTGCAGCGACAAGTGTTATGATGATCAACGTCACTTCCAACCAATGAGGAAGGATTTCTGCCATAAGCCGAAAGTCCGGGCCTAATCCATAGACCACGAGGCTTGATGCGAGCAGTTGAGACCCGAAACGTACTAAAACGGAAATGTCGAAACGATCATCTAGTGCGCCCACAATCCAGAGTAAGGCTGATGCGCCACAGAGGCACGCTACAAGTTCAATAGTTAGTCCGAGATCGGTTCCAAACATCAAAAGAGACGTTAAGATCGCAGGAACGAGAGCGAGACCACCGATTTGCCGCGCAACAATGGTATGGTTTGAGCGTGAACTGAACCCCGCCGCAAGGAAGCTCTGGGGCAAAGTTTTTGCAAAAATGTAAAGGCTCGCGCCGCAAAGAATGGCGCTTGCGAGGGATGCGGCTAGCAGCAAAAACATTACAAAAACCAAAAAAATACTGTCTATTCCCGATAGCAGTTTTGATGGAGAACGCAAAGCATTATGGACCCTGCTGGATTTTGTCTTCAATTCGGTTGAATTGAGTTATCCCCAAATGTTGTAAAGCTTGCCAGAAATTTTAATTGGCGATTGCGCTTAACACAGGGAGCGGTTATAAGCCCGCGCAACTGATCGCTTTGATCTGATTTGTTGGGGCGTAGCCAAGCGGTAAGGCACCGGTTTTTGGTACCGGCATTCCCTGGTTCGAATCCAGGCGCCCCAGCCATGTAAGTGACCAAATTCCATAGCTTTGTAGCATGGTTGCTTGAGATATGTTGCTTTCATATTTATTTTACTGCGTAGACTTTTAGCTGGTGAATCAGATGCGGGTTTAGATGGCGCTGGACGCTGTTGAATTGTTAACAATATGACTGCCCGTCAGGCTAAGATGGATCGAACGGCTTTTTACATCAACAGCTCCGTGTATTCTGTGCGTAAAGTCGCCTTGAGAATGTCTCTCGCGATCATCGTAGGCGCTCTTCGTTGCTCAGTGCCAGTGAACACGAACAAAGATATTGTTTATCACCTCGATATCACAAAAATGGGCCTTAGAGGTGGCGTCTAGCCACCAATCCCAGAGAAATAACCTTTGACGAGCGAACGAACTGGTTGGAGCGCGTCGTTAAAAAATAAATGCAATCAGGGCGCGCCCGATCATAATGACTCTGTGTCCAGCCGTCAAAAGACCACATTTTGCACGACAAAGATTGTACTGTAAAAAGTCGACCGATCACTAACGCGCGGCACATTATCGGGAGCCGAGAAAAGGATTTAATTCGGTGGATATGTGCTTCCGACTAAGACATCAAATCTCTCAGTAAGACGTTCATTTTCACCTTAATGAATCAAAGAAAGAAATAGCGACGGGGGCATTTGATGGGGTTGAGCCGAGATGGGCTACGCCAAGCGCATCTTGTAAAAGCTAAACATATTCGTCTCATCGTGTGAGCTTAAGGATGCTGACGTGTAGCGCATTTGGTGAGCAGGAACTGAAGCCCTCAAAATGTTAAATTTTTCTATAAACTGTTAAGTGACAAAAGTTTCTATAGAAACTAAAACGGCACGTAAAAATGACAAGCGGATAACAATTGATAATCGGAAATCATGGAAAAATTTAAAGCAAGTCCGGCTTCTCTCTTTCAAAGATTCTGGAAAAATAGAGCCTTAATATTCTCGTTAGCTTCGAGGGAAGTGGCTACGCGATATAGAGGAACATTTGGCGGTTTATTGTGGGCATTAGTACAGCCGATAATGATGTTGGCTATATATACATTCGTCTTTAGTGTTATTTTTAAATCAAGATGGGAGCATAGTAATTCGTCAGATGCGGAATATGCACTTATTTTGTTTATTGGACTTTTTGTTTTTCAGGTTTTTTCAGAGTGCATTAATCGTGCACCTGGGCTTATAGTTGGAAATGTAAACTATGTAAAAAAAGTTCTTTTCCCCTTGTCCGACATCAACGCCCATGAGACCAAATTGTATTAATTGAGAAGAGAGGGTTTTCGGCTCATCATAGCTTTATCAAAGGACGCAAAGATGAGACAGAAACCCGTTCCCCAAACGTCTTCTGCGGAGAAGACGATCAAAGATATCCGTCGTGCCACGCGTAAACATTATTCGGCCGAGGATAAAATCCGTATTGTTCTGGAAGGTCTGCGCGGGGAAGACAGCATTGCTGCGATCTGCCGCCGCGAAGGGATTGCAGAGAGCCTGTATTATAGCTGGTCGAAGGAATTCCTTGAAGCTGGCAAGAAGCGCCTTGCAGGCGACACCGCCCGTTCTGCCACCAGCGACGAAGTAAAAGCGCTGCGTCGTGAAAGCCGTGACCTGAAGGAGGCATTAGCCGACGTCACCCTGGAAAACCGCCTGCTCAAAAAAAGCATGATCGGGGATGGGGGCGACGACGAATGAGATATCCCGCCACCGAAAAGCTTGAGATCATCCGGCTTGTGGAGCAGTCGCATTTGTCAGCCAGGCAGACGCTGGAAAAGCTGGGCATTCCAAGGCCAACCTTCTATCGATGGTATAGTCGCTTCCTTGCCCACGGTGTCGAAGGACTGGAAGAGCGGACGTCCGCAGCTTCGCGGGTGTGGAATCGTATCCCTGACGATATCCGGGATCGCATCATCGCACTGGCGCTCGATCATGCCGACCTGTCACCGCGTGAACTGGCGGTGAAGTTCACTGATACGGAAAGTTATTTTGTATCAGAGGCTTCGGTCTATCGCTTACTCAAGGCTCACGACCTGGTCACGTCGCCAGCCTAT
The DNA here is from genome assembly GCF_032190615.1 of Brucella pseudogrignonensis. Classification (NCBI taxonomy): domain Bacteria; kingdom Pseudomonadati; phylum Pseudomonadota; class Alphaproteobacteria; order Hyphomicrobiales; family Brucellaceae; genus Brucella; species Brucella pseudogrignonensis. The sequence goes on along the minus strand of NZ_JAVLAT010000002.1, from coordinate 216,426 downwards.
ATTGTCATCAAGGCCAATGACGAGTTCAAGGACAAGACCACGAGGCCGAACGAGATGTGGCAAACCGACTTCACCTACCTGAAGGTCATCGGCTGGGGATGGTTTTACCTATCGACCATCCTCGACGATTATTCCCGTTACATCATCGCCTGGAAGCTGTGCACCAGCATGAAGGTGGATGACGTCACCGATACACTCGATCTTGCATTGGCCGCCTCAGGCTGTGACAAGGTCAAGGTTGAGCACCGGCCGCGTCTGCTGTCGGACAACGGTTCGTGTTACGTCGCCTCCGATCTCGGCGAATGGCTGGAGAAATACAAGATCGACCAGGTTCACGGCGCTCCCGGCCACCCGCAGACGCAAGGGAAAATCGAACGCTGGCACCAGACGCTGAAGAACCGCATCCTGCTTGAAAACTACTTCTTCAAGGAGGACCTCGAAGCCCAGATTGCAGCCTTCGTCGAGCATTACAATCATCGCCGTTACCATGAGAGCCTCGACAATCTCACTCCCGCCGACGTCTACTTCGGACGCGCACAGACCATCCTGCTCGAACGCGAAAGGATCAAACGAGACACCATCAGAAAACGCCGCTTGAACCACCAGGCCAAAGCCGCTTAAATCAAACCCAAAACCGAGCCGGAAACTCCAATCTTCAAAAACACAAATAGTCTCAAATCATTCGACGACGGACACATGGACCATTCTACCACAGGAAGGCTGTTTCCTAATGGATCTGTTTTTTCATTAGAAATCGATATCCGGGAAAGTGGATTTGGGAGCTGTTCGAACTCTGCAATAACTTCTTGAATTTGGTACGTATCTCCACATTCATTGGTTGGTGGGGTGAAACCCAGAACGCCATTACTACGACCCGTTTTCTTGAGTTTGGCTTGTTTAATGCCGATGTGTCCGCTCGCGAACACCGTGTTTTCCTCGTTGGAAACATCAATCGCTGTTGTTAAAGGAAAGCTCATTGTTTTAGGCTGGATGACCGTTGCCACAGGAACATGAAAATGCTCCATGAAGCACGCTCCTACCCACTTACTATTTGCTGCAGGTGCAATTTCAGCTTGATTGTTTCTAGCGCTCAGTAATAGTCGGGCGTTTTCTATCCCACCACAGGCTAGAACGTAAGTTTTCGCTTTAGCAAAATGTATGGCTTGATTGCTGTCTTTGAACTCTAAAAGATTAACAGAGTTAGAATCCAGTTGCCCTTCGCAATTTATCTTCGATACAGTGGCGTCCAAAACGCAATGTATATTTTGGGATTTTTCGATAATATCATAGGTATCACTTATGAGTGTTGACTGGATTTCTAGCCAAGATTTCGTTTCGACATCACTATCGCGAGAAATAGGATAAAAATATCGATCGATATTTCTCGTTAACCGCAGGAACTCATCTAGATTTGCTATTCCGAAATCCTGCAGTGCAAGATTATACCATGGCACTAAATCATTATAGGAAATTGGCCATTTGGTGAGGCCTGGACGATCAAAATCACTGCTGTCGAGAGGGCGAATGCGACCTGTCCACTTATTCATTGTGCCGCCAAAGCCACGATAACGCGATAGCTCTAACCCGGATCCGCTGGGAAGGGCGTAGGTTAGCTTGCCATCATAGCCACCCTCTCTGACGATGCCCATGCTATTTAATGCATCGGTCAATTCGGCATTAGGTCCATCGCCGCTTTCTAGGACCAGAACTCTAACTTTTTTATCTATAAAGTGACGGGCAATAGTTAGTCCTGCTGGACCGCTACCTACGATGCATAGATCAAATGGTTCTTGAGCCGCCACAGCTCCCGCGTCAATAAACATATGTTACCCCAACCCTGATAGCGTTGATTAGCAACATTAATTAGAACATGCAAACATGATGATCGAGCTTTTTGCCGCATCACACATATTGAGGCAAGTATAAAACGTGCTTACTGAGTGACCGGGTTGGCTTTGGGGGTAAAAAACTCATTTTATGATTCGGTTACTTGTAACACAGAGTTTTTCGGAATAAATAATATTTATCTCTACGATTTAAATAAAATTAGATAAATATTTAGTATAATTGTTTTATACATTATATATGTATAATAGTTTTAATATTAATATGAATTATTCTATGTATGTCTACTATTTTTATTTTTGGTGTCAGTTATTTGTAAATCAGGGTATTTTCATTGAAAGAAATTATATTATTTGATGGTAGTGGAAATGGACTTTCTCCTCTCGACTGGGCGCTTTCAAGGCAGCTTTTATCTATATATGGTAAGCCTATGATTTATTATCCGTTGAGCACGTTAATGGTAGCGGGCATTGGGGATGTCCTCATTATCTCGACGCCATATGCCCTTCCGCTTTTCCAAAATTTTACGAAGATGATCATGACTTAGATATAAATTTTCCTTTTCTGTACAACCTCAAAGCCTGTTCCAAATTGAATTGAGCGATTTCAAAAGCTTCACGTGTGGCATTTGCTGTAACCGTCATGGTTCATGCCGAGACGCTGGCCTTACGAATTTAAAACAGGCAATCGGCCTATTTTAACCCATTGAAACCGTACAAAACATTATAGTGGGTAATTAGCGACACCCGCCTCTTGATTCATGCATTGATTAAGATTCAAACATACCGACTAAACAGAAGTAACTTGGATCCCGTCGTCGGCAAATATAATTTCCCTTTATAAAACACTAATTCGTGTAGATGGAAAGATTTACTACTCTGCCGCGATATTCGTTGAACGAACATATCGTATATTACTGTCATGTTAATTTGGTTAAAATAAAGGCGTGAACCGTTAGACGTGTTTCCGAGATTAGTCTTATCACTATAACCGAAAATTTTGATGGTTATGGTACTCTCGGTCGCGTTCAAGCACTGATATGCTTGAATTCTTCATTGAAAACTCTCCCGAGAAAACGAATGGCACAGGCATTGTGACCAATTCGTCGTTCCCGCGTATGCTGCTACAAAACTGTGCTTGGCCTTGAGGAAAATCAATCCATTCAAATTTGCCTCACACAGAAACCTCAGATGCGATGAAGATGGGTTGCTACGAATTGTTTGTAGGAATGGCAGGTTTGTGACACCGATCCAATTCGCACATGGCTGCACATTGAGTGCGATCTGGTCAAAAGAAAGCCCCAGTGCATGCGTGCGCAACCGGGCTGCGCTCCATTGAAAGAAGGGGCTTCTAACGCGCTAGTTCGTCGTCTCACAAAGTAGGAGAACACATTGGCGCAACGCGCATCAGCGCGGCGGTGCTTTCGTCCATCCAGCCTAAAGCTTTAATTCTGAGCCAACTGAGCTTTTTTGTTGTTTCGCTTACTTGTTGCGAATTTTATAAAAGAGTACAAAATTCAAAACCAGACTTAATAAAACCATCAGCCAAAGCATTCGCATAGACCTGTCCACTTCATTCGCATTTCTGCTCACAAAGCCATGGGCCATGTCAAAAGTCTTGACGTTGTTGATATAGATGTCCCCATTAAAATAAATGCCGTTGTCGTTGTCGGCTGCAATTATTTCTTTGGTATTGTCGTTATTCGTTAGCCTAAATCCACCATCACCGGTCCTTATTGAAATAAACTCTCGTTTATCTTCGGTTTCGGGCCAGCGTAATCCGCCAAAAACCTCACCTGACTTTCCTTTATTCAGCAGCAGGCCAGAACCGGGGCCGTATGTCGAGATACTCGTCTGTAGGTTCTGAGAAGTTGCTTCTTGTGAACGCGCTGGGGATGTGATGGTTGAGAACACTAACGTTGCCAGAAGCCAAGGTATAGTTCGCTTTAACAATGGCACAATCCTATGTTGAACATGCCCGTTCATTTATCACGCAGTTTTTGAATAGAAAACCCCGAATGCTGGAGGGCGATCCGGGGGCACACCCCAAGCGACCCCCGCCTGTAAAGTGCTATCGCTCTTTACCAGACGGTAAAATATTTGCACTCCCTACTTTCGGATAATATCGATGAAAAAGCACCGGTGTTACGCGTCAAGCACGGTTCCGTTTGTTTCTCGCATTCTTGCGTTTAGAATAATGATCCTTTTGCGCATGACAGCAACACGTGCGACCTCGCTCGGTTTCCCTTGTTGTTTGAGGCGCAGGAAGAATGCTTTCATAGCCACGTCGAAGCGGATGGCTGGCAGGCCAATTTCATTGAGCCAGATGCTCCACCGAATAGTTAAGTCAGGTCACGCTTGCCGCTATCGTCAAACGCGCACGTTAGTTCATATATACTCTCGGCCTTATCGATTGCGATGACGGTTTCAATCTTACAGAATAGGGCATTGAGCGCGCGCCGGTATAGATCTGGTTGCTCTGGCACTAGAATGACATCCGGGCAAACCCGAAGCGCGTCCTTAATCGGAATCACATTTTTCACGCCCATCGTTTTCGCCTCTTTTGAGCAGGCGATCACGGCGGTTCGATTGGTGCCTTCAAACGGAACAAAACCGATTGGCCGACCTCGCAGACGCTTGTCGCATTATAACTCGACTGACGCGAAACGCCCGTCCAAGTCGAGATACAGCCGTTCTATCGTCTCAGGTAGGCGCATTTCAAACTCCTGAAAACAAGCCACACGAAGCTTGTTCCGAGTACATAGACATTAAGGAACATAATTCGCGCTGCAGGGAGGTGTTCTTATTTTGTTCTGGTTGATATGGAGAGTCAATCGGTCATTTGCCGGGTGTGGAAAGCAGATAAGCCTTAAGCCTGACACGGCGGTCTTTTTGGCTGGCAATGATCTGAAGGCAAGGCAGGGCATTGCATTACCCAATTAATTCGGAAAAGCGCGAGGTTGCTGGAAGTGAGTTCACCAATGCCAGAGACAGAAGCAGGCCTTCGCGCCCGCGTCGTCGGACTGCAACAAACGACACAGACAAATAATCAAAGGCTTGCCACGTTAGAGACTTGGCAACGCCAGAGGGAAATTGAAAGCGCTCGTAATAAGTCAGAAGAAAGGACATTGAATTATTCTCAAATATTTTTGGAACGATTTCGGCCTATGCACATTAAGCAATAGACTAATATGTCATTGAAAATTTTGGAGAATTTAGATGCGCCGTATTCTGCTCGCTGCTGCTGCAACTGTTGCCCTGGTTTCTTTTGCTAACGCTCAGACTGCCACTGTTGCAGAAAAAGAAGTGTTTGTGACTGCTCAACCGACTGCTGTTCTTAGCTATAATCTTATCGGTCTGAATATCGTAAATGGCGACGACAAAACCATTGGGGAAATTAAGGACCTTATTATCTCAGATGGTGTGCTAAGTGGCTATATCGTGTCTGTTGGCGGCTTTCTGGGAGTTGGTGAGCGTTACGTGATTGTTGCCCCTGATGCCGTGGATATTACCTATTTTGACGAAGACAAGAAGTGGTCGGCAGTTATGAACTCGACAAAGGAAGAAATTGAGAAGGCGCCAGAGTTCAAGTACGATGGCCGCTGGGCAAAGTAATTATTGACAAAAGACTATGAAAACCGCCCTTCGGGGCGGTTTATTCATTTATTGTGTACAACTTGGTGGCGATATACGTGTCATGAAAGATATTTTACAGAGGATCGGGCTGGGGCAGAAGAATAGGAATTGAATAGTTAATTTAGCAAAATGCAAGTGCCAAAGGGGAGATATGAGCTTTTGATCAATTTCTCATATGGAACTTATTCGCCCATTAAAGGTTCGCCTTCTAGTTGGCTTTGTTCTGACAGGAGGAACTTCTCGTGAAAAAGTTAAACCCCACCGAGGCGCGGCAGGGTAAAGAAGGCAAACCAGTTCTCATTATATTGTTGGTCAGTCTTGCTGCGGCGGCAGGCGTTTGGATCGGGATTGAAATATTCGGTAATGTGATCGAGCCAGAGGCTCCAGCTAATAGCGAGCAAACCGTGCCACCAGCTTTATCCGAACAGGTGCCGCCAGCTTCTATCAATTAGATAAGTGCCTAGCCTATTCGTTTGGATCGACGCCTATCTCGCCTTTTCGAATTTCCTCTGAGACAATCGTTATGGCGTCTGCTGCTTCATCTGCTGACCAGCCCGCTTCAACGGCTTCCTCGATGAGGTTACTTGCGCCGGGGATGCTTGTTCCATCAATGACCGCTTCTGCGTCTTTTGGAGAGCGTCCTTCTAAGGTCGCCTGCTCAAGGAGTTCTGCAACTCCCTCAGAAACAGCCTCTTGGCAATCAATCTGGCGATCAGGATATAGTCCTATCTCTTTTGGGCCCAACATTGCCTTCTACCTTTTGTGACTTAGTCAATATTAATCGTTAGATCGATCAATATATGGCTCGTTCGGAAGCTTTTTTTCATGGTTGCCGGGTGAATTCGACTGCTCGTGTGTAGGCCTATCATTTTGATCCTTGGGATCAACGGGGGCAGGATCAGCCGATTGATCTTCACGAACCAAATCAGGATCTGTCCAAGGGCTTTTTTTTCTATCCATTTGTGTCTCCTCGCACTTGAATTTCATTAAATGAGAAAACCCCACCGAAGTGGGGTTGTTGAATTAAGCTGCTTTAAGGTTTACTTTTGTTTCTGCCAGTTTTGTCAAATCGTGATCCGTCTGACCTTCTTCCTGCAAAGTTGTGTCAAGCAGTTTCGCGACATCCTTGTGTCCAAGTTCCGTGGCCCAGCGTTTAAGCGTTCCATATCTTGTAATCTCGTAGTGTTCGACAGCCTGAGCAGACGAAATGAGGCCAGCATCAAGAGCTTTTGTGTCCTTAAATTCCTCGATAATTTCTTCACCTTCTGCAATAATTCCCTCAATAGCATCACAAGTTTTGCCTTGAGCGCGTTTTCCGATCAGTTCGAAAACCTGCTGAAGCCTTTCGATATGCTCCTGAGTTTGTTCCTTATGTTTTTCGAATGCTGCTTTTAGTTCTGGCGCTACAGCGGCCCTAGCCATCTTTGGCAATGCCTTAATGATTTTTCGTTCCGCGTAATAAATGTCTTTGAGTGTATCGTAGAACAGATCGTCGAGTGTCTTTTCTTTGGAAGTTGGCATTTTTCTCTCCATTAGAGTTTATGCCCCTGCATGGAGAGTCAACGTAGCCAAACCTTCTTTGTTCCTACCAAGTCCAGAAAATGTTAGCTTAATACTTGAGGTGCGCCCCGAATTTGGACCACGGAGAACTAGAATTTTCCGGGTTTAAGGCTCAAAGCGGCGGGGATGCCGTTGAGCCATTCATAAGCGAAAGCGGCACCTTATTGCCAATGGCGCTATGTGGCCGGAATTCGTTATAGTCTCTACGCCAATCCTCCATCTTAATGCGGGCGTCGTCAAGGCTCATGAACCAATGGCGTTCAGGCACTCGGCTCTGAACTTGCCATTGAAGCTCCCTATGTAGCTGTTATCTGTCGGCTTGCCGGGTCGGGAGAAGTCGAGCCCCCCTATGGTAAGCCCATAAATCCAGGTCACGAGAGATAAATTCGCCGCCATTACACACGCCATCCGTATATCTGTGTTTGTCACGACCGTCATCGATGTTCTTATTTTGTTCGTGCCAATAAAGGAGTCAAGCATGTTGCATGGATTTGCCGTGGTTTTTTGTAACCCTTTGTAATTACGGGGAAACTATTTGTGACAAGATGCAACATGAAAACGGCTCGATGCAGAGCGTTTAATTTATCTAAGACGTTGATTTCCTTTAGAAAAGTATTGGCTGGGGAACCTGGATTCGAACCAGGACTAACGGAGTCAGAGTCCGTGGGTCTACCGTTAACCTATTCCCCAGCACAATCGCTTTTCAGTTCAGTATAACTGAGAGCGATTTCGACGAAAGCCAAATGCTTCATTTGTCGGTGGCCACCATCTAGCGAACTCAAACGGGTAGCGCAAGCCCTTCATTTAAAAAAATATGGCAAATTCAGTTATTTCTTTGTTTCTCTTCGAAAGCCTTGTACTTGCACCGCAACTTGACAGGTATCCAGAAAAAAAGCCCGGCAGCAGAGGTGCGGCCGGGCAAAAGGGCAGGCTGGCCGAGAGGGGACCCGGCTGTGAAGGTGGCGCCCGCCAGATGTTCGTTCAGCAGATGTGGCGCGTGGTCTCCAAGCGTGCGCGTGCATCTGCAAGTGCGGCCAGAACGCGGGTCGGATCATCCGTCACCCGCGTGTGGATCGCGGTATAAATATCACCATCATGCACCCCAATGTCCCTAAGCAGGTAGCTATCGAGCTGATTGAGATGGCCGACATGGCGTCGGTTTCTGAAAAGCGTCCAGCGACGCATAGCCGACGCAAACACGGAATTCACCATCTGACGCAGCACGGAGGTTGAAGTGCTGGTTTCGGGTAAAGGTGTTATGGTGGTTTTGCTTATCGCTGTCATTGCCGCTCTCCTTCAAGCGCGCTTGTTCAAAATGTTTCTATCGTCAGGTCATTCGCTTTCGCGTCTCCATTCTCTGCGACGCCAGCTTTATCCAAGAATAGAATTGATTGTTCCAACGAATGTTTTTAATATGATAGTTCAATAATTATGATGGATCGTTTTGATGAGCGCGCCTTTAGATCTAGACCAGTTGCAGACCTTCATTGCTATTGCGGATACGGGCAGCTTTACCAAAGCAGCAGATGCTGTTTTTAAAACACAATCAGCTGTTTCCATGCAGATGCGCCGCCTTGAAGAACGCATTGGGAAGCCGCTTTTTGAACGGGATGGGCGCATTAATCGCCTGACTGAAGATGGCGAAAGGTTGCTGCTTTATGCACGTCGTATGTTGCTGTTAAATGGCGAAACCATCGCAGCCTTTGACGATACGCAACTTGAAGGCCATGTCCGCATTGGTACGCCTGATGATTATGCGGATCGGTTTTTGCCTGAAATCATGGCGCGTTTTGCGCGGTCAAACCCGCGTGTTGAATTGTCGGTGGTGTGCGAACCAACGGTTAATCTTGACGAAATGATCCGTCGTGGCACGCTGGACATTGCTCTTGTGACGCAATGCGATGATAAGCGTCGGTCTGAAGTTGTGCGCACTGAGCCGCTGTTGTGGGTGACTTCGGCCACGCATGCGGTGCATGAAGAGGCGATGTTGCCACTGGCGGTGGGAAGACCCACATGCATCTGGCGCAATGCTGCAATCAATGTTCTCGAGCAGGCTAACCGAGATTATCGCATTATCATCACGAGTTGGTCTGCGACCGTTCTGGCGGCGGCGGTTCTTTCGGGGTTGGCTGTTTCTGTTTTGCCGGAATGTGCGCTGCGTCCCGGCATGCGCGTGCTGGGCGAGGCTGACGGATTTGGTGCTTTGCCAGAGTTTGGCATTGGCATTATGCGTGGGCATAACAAGCAGAATGCAATTGTGGACGCATTGGCACAGCATATTATTGAAAGTCTTGATAATATTTCTTCGCCCCCTCCGTCAGCTCTTTCGTCTGCTGAAGTGTCATCCTTATCATCCATTAGAATGCGTCGCGTGCGTAGCAATGAATTATTACCGGGTTGGTGAGGGTTGAACGTGCGTAAGCCTGAAGAGTGGCGTCTTGTCCCGTTGACCGCTGATCCTCGACTGATACCTATTGCAGGATGAGCATAGGTTTCGATTCTGATCCTAAGGGCACCGCTTCTAATGTAGCGGAATATAGCGTTTCTGAGATTTCCGGCGCTTTGAAGCGCACGGTCGAAGATACGTTTGCGCATGTGCGTGTGCGTGGAGAAATTTCCGGCTATCGCGGACCGCATTCGTCTGGTCATGCCTATTTTGCGTTGAAAGATGACCGGTCGCGGCTTGAGGCCGTCATCTGGCGCGGATCAATGGGACGTTTGCGCTTCCGTCCGGAAGAAGGCATGGAAGTCATTGCCACAGGCAAACTGACCACCTATCCGGGCTCTTCCAAGTATCAGATTGTCATAGAACAGATGGAGCCTGCTGGCGCGGGTGCGCTGATGGCTCTGCTTGAAGAGCGCAAGCGCAAGCTGGCTGCGGAAGGCTTGTTCGACCCGGCTGCCAAGCAGCTATTGCCGTTTATGCCGCGGGTGATTGGTGTTGTGACATCGCCCACCGGTGCCGTGATCCGCGATATTATTCACCGCATTTCGGATCGCTATCCGCTGCGTGTCATTGTCTGGCCTGTGCGTGTGCAGGGTGAGACAAGCGGTGCGGAAGTGGCTGCAGCGGTGGAAGGTTTCAATGGACTGGCCGAAGACGGCATGATTCCACGCCCCGATGTGTTGATTGTTGCGCGTGGTGGCGGCAGTCTCGAAGATCTTTGGGGCTTTAATGATGAGATCGTCGTGCGGGCAGTTGCGGCGTCACATATTCCGGTAATTTCAGCTGTCGGCCATGAAACGGACTGGACGCTGATTGATCTGGCAGCCGATGTGCGCGCACCAACGCCGACAGGTGCAGCCGAAATGGCGGTGCCTGTGAAGGCTGATCTGGTGGCAACAGTTGCCGCACAATCTGCGCGTCTGTCTGCGGCCATGTCGCGGTTCATCGATCAAAAGCGTCAATCCTTCCGCGCTGCCGGTCGTGCGCTGCCATCAGCTGATCAACTGCTTGCCCTGCCGCGTCGTCGCTTTGACGAGGCTGCGTCGCGCCTCACACGCGGGTTGTTTGTGAACACACAAAAGAAACGCGTACAATTTGAAGGACGTGCACGGCAATTGTCGCCACGTTTGCTGCAACGTGGTTTTGACGAGCAAAAGCGTCATATCAAGCTGCTGGGCCAGCGCTTGCCGCGTGCGCTGGAAGCATTTTTGCGCGAGCGCCGCATCGTGTTTGCAAGACGTGCCGACCGGCTGACGCCGGAGCCTTTGCTACGGCGGACAACGCTTGCGAAAAATGCCATGGAGCAGCTCGATCGCCGCCGCGATCAGGCGATTAACATATTGATTGAACGCACCAAACGACGCGGGCAGGAACTGGAACGGCTGATGCGCACACTTTCCTATGAAAGTGTTCTGGATCGCGGTTTTGCGGTTGTTTTCGATGCGGCAGGGAAGCCGGTTAAGCAGGCGGCAAGCGTTGGTAATGGTGATGCTTTGTCGATTCGCTTCCGCGATGGTGATGTTGCTGTTGTGGCCGGGATTACGTCAGGACGCTCGTCAAAGAGTAAAGCGAGCAAAACGGGGACACTGGATTCCGACGATCAAAACTCGTTATTTTAGACACATATCCAAAGCCATTTCACAGAATTGAGGTTCTTTGCACACTCTTAAGGCTGACTTAAGTTTGGTTTTCTCTTTCGTTATCCCAGCGAGTCACGTGGCTCACAAAGATGAAGCTGAAAGAGTTTTTGAATGTCGGTTAAGTTTTTTCAAGGCCATGGGGTAACCAGTCGTCGTGCCTTTCTGATTGGTGCAAGTGCTGTAGCGCTTTCCGGCTGTGTTTCAACAGCACAGCAGCCGGGTGCGGCTAAAGTGGCCAAGGCTCCTGCTCCGGTTCGTGCCGTGCCGCCGATGTATGAAGCGATGCCCTATGAGCAGTTCCCACTGCCTGCGGTGAATGTCGCCAAGGTCGATCCGAAATTCTGGCGGCAGGAAGTTGATTATCCGACCAGTGAAAAAGTCGGCACTGTGATCGTCGATACGCCTAACAAATATCTTTATCACGTTCGTGGCAACGGTCGCGCCATGCGCTATGGTATTGGTGTGGGCCGTGATGGCTTTTCATGGGCGGGTCGCGCAATCATCGCCTATAAGCGTGAGTGGCCGCGCTGGACGCCGCCGGATGAAATGGTGGCGCGCCAGCCTGCGCTTGAACCCTATAGCATTGCCAATGGTGGTATGCCTCCGGGCCTGAAGAACCCGCTCGGTGCGCGGGCGCTGTATATTCATAAGGATGGCCGTGACACGATCTATCGTATTCATGGTTCGCCTGAAGAATGGAGCATCGGCAAGGCCGTATCGTCGGGTTGTATTCGCCTGCTCAATCAGGATGTGATCGATCTCTATAACAATGTGCGCGATGGCAGCACGATTGTGGTGATCCCTGATCCGAGCAAAGGAACGCAGGTTTCAGCGTAACCAACAACAGAAGGCGCGGATCTCCGTGCCTTTTGTTTATTTATTGCCTGTTGCAGCAGCGATAGTTTCAGCGCTGCGCCAGAGTGATGGTCCCTGCATCACGACAACGCCCACGGCCACCAATAGAACACCCGCTATGCGCGATGGCGTGATTTCTCTTGAGGCAAATCCCATAATGCCGAAATAATCGACCAGCACCGCAGCAATCAATTGCCCGGCAATAACTGATGTCATAAAACCTGCGGCGCCAAGTTTGGGTGCGAACAAAATAGCTGCCGTGATGTAAAACACGCCGGCAATTCCACCGATCCATATCCACTTCGGCTGACCTAAAAGGCCGGTGAAGGTGGGTAGCGACACTTTCATTGCCAGCAAAACCGGCAGCACGCAAATGATGCTGACGATCAGCGAAACGACGGTCGCCCACAATGGATGACCGAGTGCGCGGCCCAATGCGGCATTCGCCCCAGCTTGAAATGGCACCACCGCACCGGCGATAAGCGCGGCGACAAGAAATGTAAGCGATCCCTGAGCCTGCATGGAGAGTCCTTTCATCTATTCCTTTCACTCTGAAGTAGATATATGTTTAGTGAATGGGAAATTCGGATTTGCGATTGAGATATGCATCAAAAGAATAATCTAAGAAATGTTGATCTGAACTTGCTCGTTATTCTCGATGTTTTGCTGACGGAACGGCATGTCTCGCGCGCAGCGGTTCGGCTCAATATGAGCCAGCCTGCAGTTAGTCATGCTTTGGCGCGTCTGCGTGATCTGCTGGATGATCCATTGCTTGTCCGGGAAGGTGCTGGCCTTGTGCCATCCATTAAGGCAATGGAAATCGCAAAGCCGCTGACGGAAGCGCTATCAGGCGTGCGCGCAGTGCTGGGGCCGCAAGGTTTCGATCCCGCGACTACGCAGCATCGTTTTAATCTGTCGATGTCAGATTATGGCAGTCGTATTGTGTTGCCTGGGCTGGTGCGTGAATTGCGAAAAGACGCTCCGGGGATTGATCTTGCGATCAGCCAATTCAGCCGCGAAGGCATGATAGCACGTATTCTGGATGGCGAGATTGATCTGGGCTTTGGCGTCTTTCCGCATTTGCCAGCCCAGATAACATCAGATGTCGTGATCCAGGACGAATATGTTTGCCTGCTTGACGGCCGAACGCTCGAAGGTGGCCGCCTGGACACCGAAACCTATTTTGCACGCCCTCATGCTTTGGTTGCGGTGCGTGGCGACGCGATGACGGAGATTGAGGAAAGCCTGAGGCTCGCGGGACATACACGGCATATCGCGCTTGTCGTGCCGCACTGGAATGTGGCGCCGCAGCTCATAGAGGGGACTGATCTTATTCTGACAGTTGCGCGAAGCGCTCTGAGGAATCTCCCACTGGCGGATAATTTGGTGGTCCTGCCTGTGCCCGTACCCCTGCCGCCACTCGTTTTTGTGCAGGTTTGGCATAAGCGCCGGGAAAGCGACCCGGCGCATCGCTGGTTACGGTCGAAAATAAGCTCGACCGTCTTTAAAGCTTAGTACGCGTATTCGAGGAAGATCGGCTCAACCGAACCAGCCCAGACGCTGTTGTAAGCTTTGATCATGCGTTCGGCATCAGTGATGCCTGCGGCAACGATTTCTTCAAGCGGTGCCAGGAAATGCGTTTCATCAAAGCCGTCGCTGTTCAACTGTTTGCGGTTGAGAAGACCAAGACGCGAAATTTCCAGTGTCTTGCGTGCAATCTGCGCCACCGGCTTGCCGCGGAACGTAGCATTGAGTGCCTTTGCAGGAACATCATTGCGCAGCGCCAGAACCTCTTCATAGGTCCAGTCTTTTGTCAGGTCTTCAGCGGCGCTCAGTGCTTCATCATCATAAAGCAGACCAACCCAATAAGCCGGCAGAGCGCAGATGCGGCGCCATGGGCCACCATCGGCACCACGCATTTCGAGGAATCGCTTGAGGCGCACTTCCGGGAACAACGTTGAAAGATGATTGGTCCAGTCGCCCATGTTCGGCACCGGATCACTGACTTCACCCTTCAATGCGCCATTCATGAACTGACGGAAGGTAACATGCGTGCAGTCGTGATAACGACCGTCGCGCAGGATGAAATACATTGGAACGTCGAGTGCCCATTCCACATAATCGATGAAGCCGAAGTTTTCCGAGAACACAAACGGCAACACGCCCGAGCGCTGGTTGTCGGTGTCCCGCCAGATATTGGAGCGCCACGATTGAAGGCCATTTGGCTTGCCTTCGGTGAAAGGCGAACTGGCAAACAGTGCTGTCGCAATTGACTGCAACTTCATCGAAACCTGCATCTTGCGGCGCATGTCGGTTTCGGAGCTGAAGTCGAGATTTACCTGAACGGTCGATGTGCGGTACATCATGTCGAGACCTTCATGCCCGACTTTCGGCATGTAGTTGCTCATGATCTTATAACGCGACTTTGGCATCACCGGCGTTTCTGCCAGCGTCCATTTCGGACTGCCGCCAAGGCCGAGGAAGCGGATACCAAGTGGTTCAGCAATCTCACGCACCTGTGAAAGATGCGCATTCACTTCGCGGCATGTCTGATGAATGGAGGAGAGAGGCGCGCCCGACAATTCAAACTGGCCACCCGGCTCAAGCGAAATTGCACCCTGTCCGGTTGGTTCAACGAGGCCGATAATATTGCCTTCATCGATGATCGGTTCCCAGCCAAGCTTGGCTTTCATACCCTCCAGAATGGCTTTGATACCGCGTGGACCATCATAGGGAACAGGGCTGTTATCGGCGACATAGAACGGAAATTTTTCGTGCTCGGTGCCGATGCGCCAGGCATCTTTTGGCTTGCTGCCCTCAGCAAGATAGGCTGCGAGTTCTTCAACACCGGTCAGTGCTGTTTCATCAGTTGTGTCGCGCGCCATATCGTTTGTCCCTAGTCGAATTTGTCTTTGTCAGCGTGATTGGACAAATTTGTCAAATCGCGCAAGTCAATTTCATTGATCATTGAATTTTCTTGAATTCATGCTGGTGTTTTCCAGTCGCCCAGCACGGCCTGAACAAGCGTCAGTGCCGCAACCGCTGCGGTATCCGCGCGCAGAATGCGAGGTCCAAGTGGAATGGCAGTCACAAAAGGCAGGGCGCGCAATTGCTGTCGCTCGCTTTCCGAAAAGCCGCCTTCTGGCCCAATCAGCACAGCGTAAGGGCCGGGTTTCAGATTGCTCAGAATGGTTAGCGGATCATCGCTTTCATAGCCTTCATCGCAAAAGATCAGGCGGCGCGACTGATCCCATTGTTCCAGAAAGCGGTCAAAGCGCAATGCATCGCGGCATTCGGGTATGGCCAACACGCCACATTGTTCCGCGGCTTCAATCGCATTTGCTTTAATGCGATCTGTGCCGAGCTTGGGCACTTGCGTATGCTGCGTGATAACGGGTTGCAGCACGCCTGCACCCATTTCAACCGCCTTCTGCACCATATAATCAAGCCGGCCCTGTTTGAGCGGTGCAAAACAATAGATCAGATCGCAAGGCGCTGGCTGCGGGCGGGTTTGTTCGATCACTTCCAGAAAGAGCCGCTTCTTGCCCTCGGGACGAAGCCTGACCCTCCATTCGCCATCCTGTCCGTTAAAGGCCAGAACTTCGTCGCCTTCCTTCAACCGCAACACATGCGTTAGATAATGGGCGGCCTGGGTTGGGGCTTCGACGCTTGTCCCTGTAGCAAGGACAGCTTCAATATGAATTCGTTGCATTTTATAATTTGCGCGCATTGCGCATCGATGACAGAGGGCGGGGCCAATGGTCAAGCCTTTTGGTCGTGCCCCGTGCATCATGAGCGATGTTACACGTTTAATTGATACCAATAAAAACCAGTTGAAATAAACTGAATTGCATCCATATAGATATGATCATATCTATTTGAATGGAACTTAAATCATGAAACAGGCCTGGGTCGAATTTGCGCCGCTGCTCTCAGCCAATTCGCGTGGATGGCGTAAAGCTTTTGACGCGGCAATGGCAGAGCACAGTCTTTCGGATGCAAAAGCCATTCCACTCATGACCCTTCTGCGGCACGGCGACTGCATCCCGCAGGGTGTGCTGGCTGAAAGAGTTGGCATTGAAGGCGCAACGATTGTTCGCGTGGTGGATGATCTGGAAAAAGAAAACCTGATCCGCCGCACCGCAGACGACACAGACCGACGGGTGAAACTCATTCAGCTCACCGATGAAGGCCGCGCCCTCGCACAGAAAGTCGAAAAGACTGCGGCGCGATTGCGCACAGCCTTTCTGGGTGATCTCGATCCTGAAGCCGTCGATGTCGCGATGGATGTGCTGCGCAAGCTTCATGAGAAGTTTCAGAACCAGCCGTCCTGAGCAGAGCACGCTTTAACAACTGTAGCCGTAAAGAAAATGATCAAGCCCGCTGAAACATTGCCACGATTTTGGGACGTGGTCTTCTCGCTGAAGACCTTTGCGGCCGCTATGCTTGCATTGTGGATCGCTCTGATAGCAGATCTGCCCAATCCCTATTGGTCTGTGGCTGCGGTTTACATCGTGGCGCATCCGCTTTCGGGTGCGACAACGTCAAAGGGTTTTTACCGACTGATCGGCACCATCATTGGCGGTGCCGTCACGATCCTGTTTGTGCCGAATCTGGTCAATTCTCCAGAGATTTTGACACTGGCCATTGGTTTGTGGATGGGACTCTGCCTTGCAATCAGCTTGCTTGATGGCACACCGCGCAGCTATCTTTTCATGCTGGCAGGTTACACGGTTGCAATTGCAAGTTTTGCCGTTGTTTCAGCGCCTGAAACCACATTCAATTATGCAGTTGGCCGTGTTGAGGAAATCGCTATCGGCATCATCTGTGCTGCGGTGGTCAATCGTCTGGTCTTTCCACGCCACAGCGGTCCGGTGCTTGTTGCACGCATTGATAACTGGCTGCGCGATGGTTCAAAGCTTGCAGTTGAGACATTGCGTGGAAAGGGGGATAGCCCTGAATTTCGCCGTGACCGCCAGCGGTTGGCCGCCGATGCGCTGGAACTGCGTAATCTGACGACACATGTGGCATATGATACGTCTTCAATTCGCAATGTCGCAACCTTATTGCATGTTCTACAGCAACGCATGGTTGCTGTGCTGCCGATCATTTCCAGCCTGAATGATGTGTTGGTTCTCAAGCCCGGTGAAGGTCAGAAATCCTGGCATCCGGCAGTACAGAAATTGTTAGATGAAGCCTGCAACTGGATAGAAAGTGGAGAGGATCTGACTGAACAGCGCCGAGCTGTTCTGCTGGGCTATATTGACGAGATCGACCGTCATGGCAAGGATGCACATACGTGGAATGAATTGCTGCCGTTTAATGTTGCGGCACGCGTGCGCGATCTTGTTCAGATCTGGAGCGACTGTATCACGTTGCGGCAAGACATTATTTCTGGTTCACGCCATTCTCTACGCTGGCGCCGCTACGATGCACATCTGAAGCGTCGTCCGCAGCACAGAGATTATGGCATGGCTTTTCTGTCAGGTTTCTCGGCCTTTCTCTCAACCTGTATCGCAACCGCTTTCTGGATCGCCACCGGTTGGTCACAGGGCAGTGCAGCAGCCATGATGGCTGGCATCTTCTGCTGTATTTTTGCAGCGATGGATGATCCGGTTCCGGTTATGCGCAAGTTTAGCTGGTTACTGCTGATCGTGATTGTTGCAGCCTTCATCTTTGAATTTGCGCTTCTGCCGCTGGTTGATGGCTTCTTGCCGCTCGTACTGGTGCTGGGATTGTTTTTGATCCCTGCTGGCCTGCTTTTGGCAATACCATCGCAGTTTCTGCTGGGCATGGTTCTTTGTGTGAACTTGCCAAACATGCTGATGTTGCAGGGTCATCTTACCCATGATTTCATCAGTTTTGCCAATGCCAATCTGGCAACGGTTGTGGGTATCGTTATTGCTGCGGTTGTCACTTCCATCGTGCGCTCGGTGGGCGCAGAATGGACTGTGCAGCGGCTTGTAAAAGCAGGCTGGCGCGATCTCATCGAAGCGACAGAACGCAAGCAGGGACGTCATCGCCGTCTGCGTATGAATAGTTTGTTGCTCAGGATGATTGACCGCATCGGAATGATGACACCACGACTGGCTTTAATTCCCTCTGCCGACATTGCGAAGGTCGATTTGCTGCGCGATCTGCGCAATGGAATGAACACCATCGACATCCAGCAGTATCGTTCAAAGTTACCGGAACAATGCCGACAGGCGGTTGACAAGGTGCTTGATGGTGTTGGTGCGCATTACAAAGCGCTTTTGCGTAACAGAAATGATGAAGCGCAAGCGGATATAGATAAGCGACTTCTTGGCGCAATCGATGATGCCATTGCCGTCATCCTTGAACATGGTTCGCCTGCAATCACCAGAAGGCCTCGTCTGGCGTTGGTTGCGCTGCGCTTCAACCTCTTTCCAAAGGCGCCGCCTTTTGAGTTGCCACCGCAATCGCAACTCGAACTGTCGCAGGCCGCCTGAGACGAACTGGACGAATGGAATTAAAATTATGAGACCGGAATTCGACATCTATGGGATCTATCTACCGAGCCTCGCGGTGCTGGCATTGGGTGCCTATTTCGCAAACTCGCTGATGCAGCGTCTGCTCGCACGCGTGCGATTTTATCGTTTTGTGTGGCACAGACCTTTGTTTGATGCCGCCATGTATTTTTGCATTCTCGGCGCAAGCGCCGTTATCTTGAACGGAATACCACTATGAAGAAGCTTTTCGCACATTCCGGCCGGGTCTTCCTAACCCTCGTCATGGTTACAATGGCAGGGCTTCTCGGCTGGCATCTATGGGATTATTATATGAATGCGCCGTGGACGCGTGATGGTAAAATCCGCGCGGACGTTGTGCGTCTTGCGCCCGATGTTTCGGGTCTCGTCACCGAAGTGCTGGTCCATGACAATCAGGACGTCAAAAAGGGCGATGTGATTTTCCGCATTGATCAGGCACGCTACAAGCTCGCATTGCAGCAGGCGCAGGCAAAACTGGCCAGCAGCAAGGCAGCACTCGACATGGCAAACCGTGATTTGTCTCGTTATCACAAACTCAATGATACGACTGTTACGCAACAGAAGATGGAGCAGATCGAAACCACGACAATGCAAGCCGAGGCCACCTATCGCCAGGCAGAGCTTGATCGTGACTTGGCCGCGCTTAATCTTGACCGTTCGTCGGTAAAAGCGCCGGTGAATGGTGTCATCACCAATTTCTCGCTCCAGCCCGGTGATTATGTAACGGCCGGTTCTGCGGTGACTGCGCTAGTCGATACGGACTCATTTTATGTCTCCGGCTATTTTGAGGAAAACAAGCTTGAACGCATCAAAATTGGCGATCCTGTTGTCATCGATGTGATGGGCAGCAAGGTGCAGCTCAAAGGCAAGGTCGAAGGTATTGCAGGCGGAATCGAGGATCGTGAGCGCACTGATTCCTCCAGCCTGCTCGCCAATGTTTCACCGACATTCAATTGGGTGCGTTTGGCGCAGCGTGTTCCGGTGCGCGTGAAGCTTGAAGATGTGCCGGAAGGCGTGCATCTGGTGGCTGGCCGCACCGTCAGCGTGTCTGTGGTGAACTGAAACATATGAAAGCCCGGCTATTTTGTCCGGGCTTTTTTCATGATAGCCATTTTTTATAAAAACGCGGGGCTTGAACAATGCAAGTGTTGGTGGTCCAGAATTATTCCGATTCAGGTCTGGGGCAGATTGAGCCGATCCTGATTGAAGCGGGTTACGGAATTGATATCAGGCATGCCTATAATGGCGATACCCTTCCCGCAGATGATAGTCAGCATAACGCTCTGATCGTACTAGGCGGCGAGCAGAACGCTCTTGCCGATAGCGATTACCCTTATTTCCCTGATCTGCTCAATCTCATTCGGGCGTTTGGCGATAAAGACAAGGCGGTTTTAGGCATTTGCCTTGGCAGCCAGCTTATCGCGCGCGCTTATGGCGGTGAAAATATTCTCAACCGCCCGATGGAATTTGGCTGGCATAAGGTCTTGCTGACAGAGAACGGAAAAAGTGATCCGGTTATGTCTGCCGCGGGAGCCGCTTTCCCTATTTTCCACTGGCATCGTGATACTTTTTCTCTGCCTGATGGCGCGGTTCATATGGCAAGCAGCGACATGACGGTCAATCAGGCTTACAGGATCGGGCGTGCGACTTATGGCACCCAGTTTCACTTCGAGGCCGACACCAAGCTCGTCTCGGAATGGAGTGCATCTTTACGTGAGATGATTGCCGGTTTCGATTCTCAATGGGCAGCTGAACTTCCAGGAAATCTACAACTCTCAGGCGTCGCTGCCGACCGGGCGGGGGCTGCTCTGGCACGGGCATGGGTTGGTCTGATCTGATAAATCGTTGCCACTTTGCCACAGGTGAAAACCATTTGGGATTTTCGGTCTGAAAGCAACAATTGTAACTTGGACGTTCAGTTGCGGGTAACTTTTTTCAGGTGTAACTGAGGCCACGCTCCGGGTGGCAAATGGTCGGACAAGGTGTAAATCTTGCCCATTATGAAAGCTCGGTCTCCGACTGTCCGGTAACCTGTCCAAAGAGTTTTCGATTATGACTGCTAAGCATGCTGCACTTCTCACAGTTCTGATGGTTTCTGCGATCGTGTTCATGGCAGTTGGCATTTTTACCGTCGATGCTGGTAACAGCATGACCTCGACTGACGGTTACGGTATTTCCAGCGCGCGTTAAACGTTGCTACTAGCGGCTGGACCTGCCGCTTCCAGAAAGCGCTTTTCCGGGCCATCGATGACGATGGCCGACAGCTTTCCGTTTTTCCATGCATATGTGTCGAGATTGACCCGATTGGGCTGAACATCGACAACGCGTTGTGGCGTATGGCCGTGGATAATCACCTTGTCTAGTGGGTCGGTCCATTTCAGAAACAATGTTCTGATCCACATCAGGTCATCACGGTCCTGCGCATCAAGCGGCACCACCGGGTTCACGCCCGCATGGCAGAAAAAGAAGTCTCCGAAACTTAACCAAGAAGGCATCGAGCGGATATAGTCGATATGCGTCTGCGGAATTGCGTCCAGTAGCTTTGGATAAGCTGCTTTCGCCGATGTGGGGTCGGTGTAATCGACCTCTACACCGTATGACCGTGCGGTGTCGCTGCCGCCATGCAGTGCAAAAATGCCATTTGTATCGCCGGTTGCAAGATAATGTAGAAATCCATCATCATGATTGCCGATGAGCGCGAGAATGCGCGGATCATGCGTTGAGGCATGGATCAGAAAATCCAGAACGCCTTTCGAATCCGGTCCCCGGTCGATGTAGTCTCCTAGGTGAATGATGCGCCAGTCATGTGCAGGATTGTGGTCGAGGTCGGCGCGGATCAGCCCATGCATATCCTGCAAGAGATCGAGACGACCATGCACATCGCCAATGGCATAAAGCCGGATACCTTCCGGCCCTTTTGCGTCCTGTAGGGTCATGCCACTCATAAATCGCCGCTCTCTTTCACATCTTTTCCAGCCCGCTGCCGATAGCGCAATCGCGATACGCGTTCACGCTCGTCGTTGAGTTCGCGGTCATTGGTTGCCTGTTCGACAAAGCGGATATGTTTCTGCACCGCTTCGCGTGCGGCTTGCGGGTTGCCCGCAATCACCGCGTCGTAAATGGCGCGATGCTGTGACAGCAGCATGTCAGCCACGCCGGGATAGCTGTAAATCAGGCTGCGATTGTAGAAAACGCCATCTTTGAGCAGCTGATAGCAGGAACGCAATGTGTGTAGCAGCACAATATTGTGCGCGGCTTCGCCAATCGCATTGTGAAACTCGACATCAAGCTGTGCGCCTTTATCCAGATCACTGGCGCTGTTGGCCTCTTCCATCGCGGCCATGATTTCAGCAAGGAGTGCCTTGTCGGCTGACGTGGCGCGCAGCGCTGCATATTCGGCAGTCACGCTTTCAATCTCACGACGATATTCGAGATAGTCGGTTGTCGCTTTTCGATGCTCGCTGAAAAGCCTGACAACAGGGGGGCTGAAAACCTGACCGATGACATCGGCCACGAAAGTTCCACCGCCGTGCTTAGAGGTGAGAAGACCAGCATTTTCGAGCCGTTTGAGCGCATCACGCAGAATAGGGCGCGAGATATCGAATTGACGTGCCAGTTCCCGTTCGCCCGGAAGTCTGTCGCCACCGCGCAAAACACCTTCAAGAATCAGGCTCTCGATCTGATGCACAACATCGTCTGCCGTACGGCTTGCCTGAATGCGGGAAAACACTGGTTCGGTCATGGTCGCAAACTAGCCCCAAGAAAAGGTTACGGCAACGTTTCTCTGAAACGCTTAAACAAAAACCCCGGAAACAAAGCTTCCGGGGTTTGTTACACAGTTGCGGCCTGTAATCAGGCCTTCTTGCGCTTGCGGCCAGAAACGAAAACCACAATACCAGCAACGAGGCCGTACATCGCCCATTTGAAGGGCAGGACATCTGCGGTTTCGCTACGGATCGGAAGAACCGTGACGGTGCCGGGGCGGCTTTCAAAGCCTGTTTTCCCTTCAGCTTTTGCCTGTTCGATCTGCTGTGGAGAGACGACCCATTCAGCACCACGCGACTTGTCGTAATACATGAAGCCGCAGCCAACAATGACGGCGACGACGAGTGCGAGAATAAGGCGGGGAGCGGTGTTCATTTTGATTCCTTGGATTATTTTCCTCAATATTACCTGATGCCTGGGAGGCTGACCGGGTTCATACGCAATCACGGCTGCCACGTCTATTCCTTAGCCAAGCCTTGTGGAGAACTCCCGCTTTCCCAGTAAGGCACTGGTCCATAAAGATCAGCCAGATAGTCGATGAAGAGGCGCACTTTAGCAGGCAGGAACTGCTTGGAAGGGTAAACTGCGTGGATTGCGACATTTCGCGACGCGGCATAGTCGGGCAGCACCTGCACAAGCTTTCCGGCGGCAATATCTGGTCCCACGTCCCATGTCGAGCGTTGCGCAATGCCAAGACCGGCCAACACGGCTTCGCGCACCAGTTCGCTCGAATTGGTCTGCAGCGGGCCGACCGGGCGGATGGTGATTGGACCCTTAGGGCCTTCCAGCCGCCATGGATCGTTGTTGTGCGGTGCAAGGCAGATATGATCGGCGAGATCTTCGATTGTCTGTGGTGTGCCGCGCTCAGTAATATAAGCGGGTGAGGCCACGAGAATTCGACGCACGGGTGCGAGACGGCGGGCGACAAGGGTTGAGTCAGAGAGTTCGCCAATGCGGATCGCTAGGTCATAACCGTCGCCGACAATATCCACCATTTCGTCCGAAAGCTGCATATTGACGGTGAGGTCGGAATTGGCGCGCATGAATGGCACCAGATAAGGCGCGATATGCATACGTCCGAAAGTGGTGGGAGCCGAGATTTTCAGCGTCCCGCGCGCATCGGCTGACCGGCGGGCGACAAAGGCTTCCGCCTCTTCGATATTGCCGAGAATGCCAAGAACGCGCTCATGATAGCCTTGACCTGCTTCGGTGAGTGCAATCTGACGCGTTGTGCGCTGGAGCAAGCGGGTGCCAAGCCGCTCTTCAAGCCGACCGAGCCGCTTGGAAACCACAGCAGGCGACAGGCCGAGATCACGCGCTGCTGCAGACATGCTGCCGGTTGCGACAACGCGTGCGAAAATCTCCATATCGGCCAGACTGCTCATCATGATAGTTTCAAATCCTCCCCGACAGCTTTATGTGCTGACCCCATCTAGCCGAGGCTTTGTCGGGATCGCAAGGCGATTATGCCGCAGTGTCAAAACTGTTTCGCCATAGGCATGATTGGTAAAATTAGTTTACCAGTTATGTGAAGTCGCTGGGAGGCGGAGGAATATATGAGCGGATTGATCATGCCGGAGCCGGATGCAGCCGTCTTGCAAAGACGGGCCAGCATCGTTGCCGACTTGCGCAATATCGTGCCGGGTGAGGGCGTTGTCGATACTGTTAATGCGATGCGTGTGTTTGAAAGCGATGGGCTGACAGCACATCGTTCTCTGCCGCTGGTCGTTGTCCTGCCCGAAACCGTCGATCAAGTCTCAGATGTTCTGCGCTATTGTCATGACAATGGCATTCGCGTGGTGCCGCGCGGAGCTGGCACATCGCTGTCCGGCGGTTCGATGCCGCTGGCTGATGCTGTGCTGCTTGGCATGTCGCGCTTCAATCGTATTCTTGAAATCGATTATCCCAATCGCGTTGCAGTCGTACAGCCGGGGGTAACGAATCTCGGCATTACAAAAGCTGTTGAGCATGAAGGTTTTTACTATGCGCCGGATCCATCCTCGCAGATTGCCTGCTCGATAGGCGGAAATGTTGCGGAGAATGCTGGTGGCGTGCATTGCCTGAAATATGGTCTCACCGCCAACAACGTGCTTGGCATTGAAATGGTGCTGATAACTGGCGAAGTCTTGCGCCTTGGCGGCAAGCATCTGGATAGCGAAGGTTATGATCTTCTGGGGCTGATGACCGGCTCGGAAGGTCTGCTTGGGGTGGTGACGGAAATCACCGTTCGCATTCTGCAAAAGCCTGAAACCGCGCGTGCTGTCATGGTCGGCTTTCCATCAAGTGAACAGGCGGGGCAATGCGTGGCGGATATTATCGGTGCAGGGATCATTCCGGGTGGCATGGAAATGATGGACCGGCCTGCCATTCGCGCAGCTGAAGACTTTGTTCGTGTCGGCTATCCGCTTGATGTTGAGGCACTGCTGATCGTCGAACTCGATGGGCCGCCGATTGAAGTTGACCATTTGATCGGAGCGGTCGAGGGCATAGCACTTAAAAATGGCTCGACCACCTGCATCCTGTCGCAGTCGGAAGAACAGCGACTGGCTTTCTGGGCGGGCCGTAAAGCTGCTTTCCCGGCGGTGGGGCGTATTTCGCCGGATTATCTCTGTATGGATGGGACCATTCCACGCAAAGAACTGCCGCGTGTTTTGTCCGGCATGCGCGAGTTATCCGAAAAATACGGGCTTCGCGTTGCCAATGTGTTTCATGCAGGTGATGGCAATCTGCATCCGCTGATCCTCTATGATGCAAATATTCCCGGCGAGCTGGAGGCTGCGGAAGATTTCGGCGCCGATATCTTACGTCTTTGCGTGAAGGTTGGCGGCGTGCTGACGGGCGAGCATGGCGTGGGTATCGAAAAGCGCGATCTCATGCCGGAGATGTTCAACGAAATCGATCTCGACCAGCAGATGCGTGTGAAATGTGCGTTTGATGCGAAGCACCTGCTCAATCCCGGCAAAGTCTTTCCGCAATTGCGCCGCTGTGCTGAGCTTGGTCGTATGCATGTGCATCGCGGCGAGCTGGCCTTCCCCGACCTTCCGCGTTTCTAAGCTGTGGTTATGAAAATGACTGATGTGAATATTCTAAAACCGCAGGATGAATCGGGTGTCGTCGAGGCGGTCCGGTGGGCACTCGGTACGTCAACGCCGCTGGAGATTATCGGTAAAGGCTCAAAGCGTGGAATAGGTCGCCCGGTGCAGGCTGGCCATGTTCTGGATCTGTCGCAGCTTTCAGGCATAACACTTTATGAGCCGGATGAGCTGGTGCTGTCGGCGAAGGCGGGTACACCTGTTGCCGAAATTGAAAAATTGCTGGCGGCAAGCCACCAATGCTTTCATTTTGAACCGATGGATTATGGTCCGCTGCTTACCGGTGAAGCAGGTCGCGGCACAATTGGCGGTGTGTTGGCTGCCAATCTGTCGGGGCCACGTCGGCTGAAGGCGGGCGCTGCGCGCGATCATATCCTTGGCGTGCGGGTGGTTTCGGGCCGCGGCGAATTGTTCAAATCCGGCGGGCGTGTCGTCAAGAATGTCACCGGCTACGATCTTTCCAAAGGCATGGCCAATTCCTGGGGTACGCTGGGTGTGGCAACGGAAGTTACATTCAAAGTGCTGCCCAAGCCTGAGACTTCTGTGACGCTTGCTGTTCGCGGTCTGGATGACGAACAGGCTGCTCGCGTCATGGCTATGGCGATGGGATCGCGCGAAGAAGTGGCATCGAGTGCTCATTTGCCGCCCACTGTCGCCAATCGCTTTCTCGACGGCAAGCTTGGTTGGGAAGCCGCAACCATTCTGAGGCTGGAAGGCTGTGCGCCATCCGTCGCACATCGGAGTAGGCAATTACAGGCTCTACTTGGGCGGGCAAGCGCAATCGACGTGATTGATGAGCCTCAATCGACACAGCTTTGGACAGAAGTTCGCGATGTGCTGCCCTATGCGCAGGCTGGTGATAATCGTGTGGTCTGGCGTGTTTCAATGGCACCGTTGCAAGGCTGGCGCATGATTGACGAGTTTCGCCGCCATGCAGGCGTCGATGCCTATTATGATTGGCAAGGTGGTTTGATCTGGATGCGGATGGAAGCCGAGCCGGAAGCAGGCACGCTGCGGAAGCTGATCGCCAAATATGGCGGCGGTCATGCAACGCTGATACGCGCACCGGAATTTGTTCGGGCCAATACGGACGTATTTGAGCCGCAACCGGCAGCGCTTGCAGCACTTTCACAGCGGCTGAAACATCAGTTTGATCCGGAGAACATTCTTAATCCGGGACGTATGTATCCTGAGCAGGCGGGAGCGTGAGCCATGCAGACCCATTTCAGCCCCGAACAATTGCTCGATCCGGGTGTGAGCGAATCCGATAAAATCCTGCGTAAATGCGTGCATTGCGGCTTCTGCACAGCGACCTGCCCGACCTATGTGACGCTTGGCAATGAACTTGATAGCCCGCGCGGACGCATTTATCTTATCAAGGATATGCTCGAAAACGGACGTCCGGCGGATGAAGAAGTCGTGCGCCACGTTGATCGCTGTCTGTCTTGCCTTTCCTGCATGAGCACCTGTCCGTCGGGCGTCAATTATATGCATCTGGTCGATCATGCGCGTGCGCATATCGAAAAGACCTATAAGCGTCCATTTATGAACCGCTTTCTGCGCGGGATGCTGGCGCAGGTTCTGCCCTATCCGGGCCGGTTTCGGATGGCACTCAAGCTCGCCAAACTTGGGCGGCCCTTGGCGCCACTGATGCGGAAAAACGCGAGCCTGAAGCCTATCGCAGCCATGCTCGAACTCGCACCGCAAAATCTTCCCGCCAAAGCTGATCCTCTACCAATAAGTGTGGCCAAGGGCGAAAAGCGCGGGCGTGTTGCGATCCTGAATGGCTGCGCGCAACCCGTGCTTAATCCCGGCATCAATGCCGCAACACTGAGATTGCTCAATCGGTTTGGCATTGAAGTGGTGGCACCAAAGGATGAAGGCTGCTGTGGTTCACTCGTGCACCATATGGGACGCGAAGAACAGGCGCTTGATCAGGCACGGCACAATGTCGATGTCTGGACGCGGGAGATTGAAGCTGGCGGTCTTGATGCGATTATCGTGACAGCGTCGGGCTGTGGAACGACGATCAAGGATTATGGTTATATGCTGCGGCTCGACCCGGCCTATAAGGATAAGGCTGCGCTTGTATCATCGCTCGCCAAGGATATTACCGAATATCTGACAACCATCACACTGCCGCAGCCCGAAGAGCCGAAGGTGCTGACGGTTGCCTATCATTCGGCTTGCTCGATGCAACATGGCCAGAAGATTGTGCGTCAGCCGAAAGACCTGCTTTCAAAAGCGGGTTTCACAGTGAAAGAGCCATTGGAAGGCCATCTTTGCTGCGGTTCTGCGGGCACCTATAATATTATGCAGCCGGAGATCGCGACCAAACTTCGCGATCGCAAGGTCAGGAATATTGAGGCGACCGGAGCCGACCTGATTGCGACCGGCAATATTGGTTGTATGACGCAGATTGCAACAGGCAGTAAGTTGCCGATTGTGCACACGATTGAATTGCTGGACTGGGCCTATGGCGGGCCAAAGCCTATTGTGCTTTCAGGTTCCAGCCTTCACTGATCGGGCATGTTTGAGCGGAAAGCCCTTGAAGCTTTTCGTTTCCTTCAGCACGAAAGTCGTCTGCATTTCCTTGATACGGGGCAGACGGCGCAGCGTTGACATGGCAAAATCGGCATAGGTATCGAGATCGTGCGATAGGACTTGCAGCAGAAAGTCTGCGTCACCAGCAATGCTGTAACAGGTGATGACTTCATCAAGGCCCATCAGTTCAGCCGCAAATTGCTCGGCTTCCGCTTCACTGTGACTATCAATTTTGATGCGGACAAATGCCAGCACGCCAAGCCCAATTGCCTTGCGATCCAGCGTGGCGCGATAACCCTGTATCACGCCGTCTTCCTCCAGTTTGCGAACTTTGCGCCAGCTTGGAGACGTAGGCATGCCGACCTGATCCGCGAGGGCCTGATTTGTGAGGCGACCGTCACCCTGTAATGCTTCGAGAATCCTGATGTCAGATGGATCGAGCGTGTTCATATGAATTTACCTTAAAATCGACTTATTTTGGTAAGGTCTACCATAAATCTAACCAAAGCGGGAGAGATAGGCAGGATTGCCCAGATGAAGCGGTGTATTTCTCTGTAAGAAATTTTTGTTTCAGGAGCCGTCATGCAAGAAGATCTTCGCCTCGCCATTATTGTTAATCCAGAACTACCGTTGGGGCTGATCGCCAATACAGTCGGCGCGATTTCGATTGGTCTGGGTGCGAAGCTGCCCTTCATTGCTGCCCGACAATTGGTCGATAAAATGGGCGTTGCTATCGACATAAGCTCGGATCGTCCTGTGCCAATTCTTCAGGCTGATGCTGAAACGATTCGGGCCATCGCTTTAAAAGCAGCAGGCTTTGAAGAGCGGCAGGCTGTTGTGGTCTTCCCCGCCTTTGCGCGCTCGCTGCATGTTTATACCGAGTATGAAGCCCTTTTCCCCGAAAAGGAGTTGGCGAATGAAGCAGTTGACGGGGTGGGAATCGCTGGCCCAACGAAATGGGTGCGTTCGCTAACGGGGAGTTTAAAACTTCTGCGATGAAAAAAGCCCGGCAATTTGCCGGGCTTTTCATTTCAGTTATACCACCGAGAATGTCGCTGGGTTCGGTCCGATACGACCGTCTGTCTTGTCCAGCTTGGTGATCGCGTCATGGTCGGTGCCATTGAGGCTGAAGTCGAACACTTCAAAGTTTTCCTTGATGCGTGCAGGCGTGACCGACTTTGGAATGACGATATTTCCGGTTTCGATATGCCAACGCAGGATGACCTGAGCGACTGATTTTCCATGCTTTTCAGCAATGGATTTCAGTGTTAGGTTTTCCAGAATAGTGCCCTGACCGAGTGGGCTCCAGGCTTCAGTTGCAATGTCATGCTTGCTGTGGAACAAACGCAATTCGTCCTGCTGGAACTGCGGATGAAGTTCGATCTGGTTGATAACCGGAACAACATCGCTTTCTTTCAGAACGCGCTCGAGATCAGCGGTCTGGAAATTGGATACGCCGATCGACTTCGCGCGGCCTTCTTCTTTAATCTTGATGAAAGCGCGCCATGTGTCCATGAACAGGTCTTTGGATGGCAGCGGCCAATGGATCAGATAAAGATCAACATAGTCCGTGTCGAGCTTCTTGAGACTTGCGTCAAAAGCCTTGAGCGTCGAGTCGTAACCCTGTTCTTTATTCCAGAGCTTTGTCGTCAGATAAATATCGTTGCGGGCTATGCCGGACTCTTTAATTGCCTTGCCGGTGCCTTCTTCATTGCCATAAATGGCAGCAGTATCAATGTGTCGGTAGCCTACTTTCAGCGCTTCGCTGACAGCCGTGACAGCCTCGTCATTGCCAACCTGCCAGACACCGTAACCGAGCTGTGGGATATGATTGCCGTCGTTCAGTTTTACCACCGGTACGGTCATGTTCAGTCCTTCCCTCTTGCATATATACTCTTCATTTTGCTTGCACAGCATATGGGTGTTCGCATGAAAAGTGAAAGACCTTTCGTCTGCCTTTGTGCGTTAGGGCGGACGCTTTTCCTATAAAAACGCCAAAAATTTCAATTCGATGACAAAAAGGCCGTTGTCACTTAATGCGACAACGGCCTGAATTTGCGATCCATCAAGGGTTTTAATTATCGAACGACCACGCGTGTGCCGACGGGAACGCGACCGTAAAGATCGCTTACATCTTCGTTACGCATGCGGAAACAACCCGAAGACATGGCTTTGCCAATCGTCCATGGCTGATTGGTGCCATGGATACGATAAAGCGTTGAGCCGAGATACAAGGCGCGTGCGCCAAGCGGATTGTTCACCCCGCCCTTCATCTGGGCTGGCAGGATGCGGCCCTTTTTGCGTTCGCGTTCGATCATCGTTTTGGGCGGCGTCCATGTCGGCCACTCGGCTTTGCGGCTCACCGTCTGCGTGCCTTTCCAGCCAAAGCCCTGTTTCCCGACACCAATGCCATAGCGACGCGCCTGGCCATTGCCTTCGACGAGATAAAGGAAGCGCTTGCCGGTATCGATGACAAGGGTTCCGGGCTTTTCACCGCCGGAATAAGAGACCACTTGTGGCAGGAACATTGGATCAAGATGTTGCTTCTTGCCCACAGCCTTTGCAGGGTTAGCGGCAGGACGCTGCTGGCTTACATTCTGAATGCGCGCTTCAGGCGCTTGCTTCTTTTTAACGACGGTGCGTTTTTGTGGCAGTGCAGGCTCGGTCTTAGGCAACACACGCACAGCAGGGCCGCCAAGCTGTGCGAGCCAGCGCTGTGATGTTTCATTGTCGACCCGAACCGGCGGCTGGGTTGCATAACGATCATTGGCAAAAGCCATGCTGGTCGTGACGATAGAAACGGTGATTGCCGCAATTGATCCGATTAAAAGCAGATGACGTGGTTTCATAAGCCAAATCCGTCTATTCTGCGTCCTGCATTCGCGCTGACGCTGTTGCCCTTCATATCCCTGACATGTCCTGTCAGGAGTACGAACCCGAAATTCATGAGGCTATTGTGCCGAGCAATGGAATCATAAAGGTAAATTTTGGGCCGTCTGGTTCGGCAGTCGGCTTCAAATTATGGTTGTGGTTAGCGCAAGGTTGCGCGACATGATTAAGAGAAGATGAAAGTTCAGGGGGCAGACATGAGCGATACAGTGCAGGAAAAGACTGGCTTGATCGTCAATGCAGACGGCAAAATGCGTTGTTTCTGGCCGGGCAAATTGCCTGATTATATCGCTTACCACGATAATGAATGGGGCGTGCCTGTTACGAACGATCATCGCCTGTTTGAGAAAATCTGCCTAGAAGGTTTCCAGTCCGGCCTGTCGTGGCTGACGATTCTGCGCAAGCGCGAGAACTTTCGCGCAGCCTTTGATGGCTTCGATTTCAATCGTGTCGCACTTTATGACGATAAGGATATTGAACGTCTGCTCGCTGATAAGGGCATAGTGCGTCATCGTGGTAAAATTGTTTCCACCATCAACAATGCAAATCGCGCCATTGAACTGGTGAAGGAAAAAGGCTCTCTGGCTGCTTACTTTTGGTCGTTTGAACCGGGTGCGGAGGATCGCCCTGCCGTGGTCGATTATCCGACGCTTATTGCCAATCCAACAACGGCGACCTCAACGCGTATTTCCAAAGACCTCAAAAAACGTGGTTGGTCTTTTGTCGGGCCGACAACAGTCTATGCCTTTATGCAAGCCATGGGGCTGGTGAATGACCACATCGAAGGCTGCCATTGCCGCCCTTATATTGAAGACTTAAGAACGTCGTTTGAGCGTCCTTAGGCGTTGATTGCGTTTGCATTATTTTTCTGGCAGAAAGCGGCGACAGGAGAAAAAAATGGATCTGGCGTCGCTAGCAGTCTTTGCTGGAATTTTGATGGTTGCAGCCGGTACGCCGGGTCCAAACATTGGAGCGCTGGTCGCGCGCGTTATCAGCCGTGGCCATAAGGGCGTGTTTCCCTTCATGGTCGGACTCTGGATCGGTGATGCCGTCTGGTTGTCACTCGCTGTCTGGGGGCTTTCAACGCTGGCGCAGAATTTCCACACAGTCTTTCTCGTGCTTAAATATGCTGGCCTCGTCTATCTGGCTTATCTCGCCTGGAAAATGTGGTTTGCGCCTGTTAACGATCTTACCAATGACGCAATCATCCCGCGTCGCAATGAGGCAGGCGGCCTTTTCCTGAGCGCTCTGGCGATCACGCTTGGCAATCCGAAAATCATGGTTTTCTATGTTGCCATCCTGCCGACTGTAATTGATCTAACCGGCGTTTCGATCCTCGGCTGGGGCGAATTGTTGCTGGTTATGTTCATGGTTCTGGCCGTTGTTTACAATGCATGGGTGTTGCTGGCCGTGCAGGCACGTCGCTTTTTGCGCACCCCGCGCATGGTCAAGATCGCCAACCGCACCTGCGCCGGAATGATGGCTGGCGTGGCCGTTGCCATCGCCACGCGTTAAGCGCGTCTTTTTAAAGCTCTTCCTGCACTTGCCGCACCCCGTTTGATGCGTTAGGAAACCGGCAATGAATTTGCCGGTTTTTTCTGGCGTAATATGAACAAAATCAGTGATCAGGCGGGAAAAATGGCCGACAAAGCGGACAAGATGAAGGCACGGTTGCCACGTGGGTTTGTCGATCGGGTGCCGGATGATCTGCGCGCCACCGAAAAGATGATGGCGACCATCCGTGAAGTTTACGATCTTTATGGCTTCGAGCCTGTGGAAACGCCGCTTATCGAATATACCGATGCACTCGGAAAATTCCTGCCCGATCAGGATCGTCCGAATGAAGGTGTATTCTCGTTTCAGGATGATGACGAGCAGTGGCTGTCACTGCGCTACGATCTGACGGCGCCGCTAGCGCGGTTCGTGGCGGAAAACTACGAAAGCTTGCCGAAGCCCTATCGCAGCTATCGCAATGGCTGGGTGTTCCGCAACGAAAAGCCGGGTCCAGGTCGTTTCCGCCAGTTCATGCAGTTCGATGCCGATACGGTTGGCGCGCCAAATGTCTCGGCTGATGCCGAAATGTGCATGATGATGGCCGACACGGTTGAACGCCTTGGCATTCAGCGCGGCGATTACGTGATCCGCGTCAACAACCGCAAGGTTCTCGATGGTGTGCTCGAAGCCATTGGCCTTGAAGGTGATGCGAAAGCTGGCAAGCGCCTCAACGTTTTGCGTGCCATCGACAAGCTCGACAAGTTTGGCGCTGAAGGCGTTCGTCTTTTGCTGGGCAAGGGCCGTCTTGACGAAAGCGGCGATTTCACCAAGGGCGCTGAACTGTCTGATGCGGCAGTCGAAAAGGTTCTGGCCTTCACCGCTGCGGGTGGCGCAACCGGTGCTGAAACTATCGCCAATTTGCAGGCTGTTGTTGCTGGTAACGCTAAGGGCGAAGAAGGCGTGAAAGAGCTTGCCGATATGGAAGCTCTGTTTGACGCTGGTGGCTATGAAGGTCGCGTGAAGATCGATCCTTCGGTCGTGCGTGGTCTCGAATATTATACCGGCCCTGTATTTGAAGCCGAGCTTCTGTTTGATGTCACCAACGAAGATGGCCAGAAGGTTGTGTTCGGCTCAGTTGGCGGCGGCGGTCGTTATGACGGTCTGGTTTCGCGTTTCCGTGGCGAACCCGTTCCGGCAACTGGCTTCTCCATCGGCGTTTCGCGCTTGATGACGGCGCTGAAAAATCTCGGCAAGCTTGATGTGTCCGATGTTGTTGGTCCCGTCGTCGTGCTGGTAATGGACAAGGACGCTGCAAGCCTTGGGCGCTATCAAAAGATGGTTTCTGATCTGCGTCAGGCTGGTATCCGCGCCGAAATGTATGTCGGCGGTTCCGGCATGAAGGCGCAGATGAAATATGCAGACCGTCGTGATGCGCCGTGCGTGATTATTCAAGGTTCGCAAGAGCGTGAGGCTGGCGAAGTTCAGATCAAGGATCTGATTGAAGGCAAGCGCATTTCTGCCGAGATCGAAGACAATGCAACCTGGCGCGAAAGCCGCCCGGCGCAGGTCACGGTCAAGGAAGAGGGGATCGTTGCGGCAGTGCGCGAAATCCTCGATGCGCAAGCTCGCGATCGCGCACAACAGTCGAAGTGACGGATAATATGGTCGGTCAACGTACATCTTTGGTCTTCACGACGCTTCGCGGACAGCTTGATGCCAGCGAAGCTGAGCTTGTAGATATCCCGCTGATCCAGCCTGCCGATCCGTTCCTGGACATGGCGGGCGAAGATTTGCGTCGCCGTATCTTTCTCACCGAAAATGAAAATGGCGACAGCCTTTGCCTGCGCCCGGAGTTTACCATTCCGGTCTGCCGCAATCACATTGCGCTCAATGCAGCAACCCCGAAGCGTTATGCCTATCTGGGTGAGGTGTTTCGTCAGCGTCGCGATGGCGCGGCTGAGTTTCTTCAGGCAGGGATCGAGGATCTCGGTGCAACCGATGAAGCGGCATCGGACGCGCGTTCGATTGCTGATGCGCTGGCCTGTGTTCATGCCGCAGCGCCCAATGCCAAGCTTGAAATTGTGCTGGGTGATCAGTCCGTTTTTGCGGGTATGCTGAAAGCCTTGGGACTTCCGCAAGGATGGCGCAAAAAGCTGCTGCGTGCCTTTGGCGATTCCCGTACAATGGAAGCAGCTTTAGCCGAGCTGACTGGCGAACAGCGCACTGACCCGTTGCCGGAACATCTGGCCGGGCTCGTGGCGCAAGGGGACGAGGCAGGGCTGGCACGTATGCTGGAAGCAGAAATGCTCGAAGCTGGCATGTCGCCGGGCGCCGGACGCACGCCGGCGGAAATCGCCCGACGTCTGATCGAGAAGGAAGATCTGGCCGCGGCCCGTTTCCCTTCATCTGCGCTGGATGTGCTGAAGCGTTTCCTCTCGACCCGCGTTTCGCTTGAAACAGCGGGCATCACGCTGCGGGCTTTTGCTGCTGATAATGCGCTTGATCTGAGCGCCGTTCTGCAAAAGTTTGAAGCGCGCGCAGATGCTATCATTGCAGCCGGTATTCCTGCCGAAGATATTGTCTACGATGCGTCTTTCGGACGTCCGCTCGATTACTATACGGGCCTTGTTTATGAAATCCGTCAGGCGGGCGGCGACAAAGATAAGGTGCTGGCCGGTGGCGGTCGTTACGATCGGCTGTTGACCATGCTGGGTGCATCCGAAAACATTCCGGGCGTTGGTTTTTCAATCTGGCTCGACCGGCTCGAGGCATTGAGCGGAGAACAATCATGACTGTAACGCTCGCACTTCCGTCCAAGGGACGGCTGAAAGAGCAGACGCTCGCCGTGCTGGAAAAGGCCGGATACAGGGTTGTTCTGCCAGATGACTCGCGCAATTACCGGGCGCGAGTTGATGGTGACAACGATCTCGACATTCTGTTTTTGTCGGCGTCGGAAATTGCACGTGAACTTGGCTATGGCAGCGTTGATCTGGGCGTGACGGGTGAAGACCTTGTTCGTGAAACGCTCGCCCATGCCGATGAGCGCGTGTCGATTGAGGCAGAGCTTGGTTTTGGCCATGCGGATGTTGTGGTTGCTGTGCCTGAAGTCTGGCGCGATGTGACGACCATGGCCGACCTTGATGATGTGGCTGCCGATTTCCGCCAGCGTCATGGTCGCCGTCTGCGCATTGCCACGAAATACTGGCGTCTGACACAGCAGTTCTTCTCACAGAAGCACGGTATTCAGGTCTATCGCATCGTTGAAAGTCTGGGTGCAACCGAAGGCGCGCCTGCGGCGGGTTCGGCAGATATGATTGTCGATATTACCTCGACCGGCTCAACGCTGACTGCAAACAAGCTTAAAGTGTTGGAAGATGGCATTATCCTGCGTTCGCAGGCTTGTCTCGTTTCAGCACGTCGCAGTGAAGCCAATGCAAAAGTGGCGGAGGTTGTTTCGCGTATTCGCAACGGTTTGGCTGGCTAATAGTATAATGGTGAATTTAAAAAGCCGGTCTGAGATTCAGACCGGCTTTTTTGTTTTAATTTTTCGGCTTGCTGCCAATCAAGCCGTAATAGGCGATGTAGATGTAGCAGATGATTGGCATCAGGAATGCCAGATGAATGCCGACTTTATCTGCCAGCGCGCCCTGAATCAGTGGGATGATCGCGCCACCCACAATGGCCAGACACAGAATGCCCGAACCCTGACTGGTGTGTTTTCCAAGACCATGCAGCGCCAGGCTGAAGATCGTCGGGAACATGATCGAGTTGAATAGACCGATTGCGAGAACCGACCACATCGCGACATGTCCTGTGGTTGCAACGGTGATAAGCAGCAGGATGATGGCCACGAGCGCATTGAAAGCTAGCGCCTTGCCGTCATCAATATAGCGCATGGCAATTGCACCGATAAAGCGTCCGAGCATTGCGCCGCCCCAGAAATAGGAAACGTAATGTGCCGCCTCAGATTCGGCCAGACCCGCAACATTGGGATCATTGAGGAAGTTGACGAGGAAGCTGCCTACGCTGACCTCTGCGCCGACATAGACGAACAGGCCGATCGAACCCAAGACCAGATGGCGATATTGCCAGGCTGAGCCATCTTCCTTGGTCAGGACCGCTTCTTCTTCCTGAACGTCAGGTAGCTTCAGGATCGCGAAAACGATTGCAAGAACTGCGAAAGCCAATGCGAGCATGAGATAAGGGAACTGAACGGCATCTGCTTGTGCAGAGCTTGCCGCATCGCTGGTGGCTGCAGACAGGATCAGGAGTGCACCGAAGGATGGGGCGACGGTTGTCCCGAGAGAGTTGAAGGCCTGTGTCAGCGTCAGACGGCTGGCCGCTGTTTCAGGTTTGCCGAGAATAGTGACATAAGGATTCGCCGCCACCTGAAGAGTCGTCACGCCTGAAGCCAGCACGAAAAGCGCGCCGAGGAAAAGTTCATAAACGCGATAAGATGCCGCTGGAATGAACAGCGCACAACCAATGGCTGCAATCACCAGGCCGGTCACAATACCCCATTTATAGGAGATGCGTTTGACGAGTGCGCCAGCAGGCAGCGAGACGATGAAGTAAGCGCCGAAGAAGCAGAACTGGATCAGCATCGACTGGAAGTAGTTGAGCTGAAAAACGCCCTTGAGGTGTGGGATCAAAATGTCGTTGAGACACGTGATAAAACCCCACATGAAAAAGAGCATGGTAAGGCTGGCAAGTGCAAAGCTGTAATTATTGCCCTGATGGGCAGCAGCACGAGGCTGACTGTTCGTTGTGGGGGAAACGGCCATTTTTTCTCTACAAGCTAAGTTATGAGACTTGTCTGGGAGGAAGACAGGTCTATCAAAATGAAAATAGGCGGTTGCATTATCTTACAAGTTCGCCCGACGCAATATTACCGCAGCTCAAGTAACAGTTCTGTGTCTTGATAGGGCTGATGCTAAAAAGCCGTGCTGATGAAGCACGGCTTTTCAAAGTCAGGCATGAGAGCGGAAATTAGCCACGCTTTGCGTCGATCGAGATCGAGCCTGCGCCCTGCAGTGCGAGAAGGATAAGGCCACCAGCGATGGCGAGGTTCTTCTGCGCCATCAGAGCATTCATGCCTTCGGCGAAGTTCATGTGAGCAACGAGTGTCGCGCCGATGGTGAGCAGCGCAACGATTGCAGCAGCAATACGGGTCTGGAAACCGACAAGAATGGCAAGGCCGCCGACAAACTCAACCAGACCAACGATAACAGCTGTTACAGTTGGAACCGGAAGGCCCAGGCCAGCAAAATAACCAGCTGTGCCGGAAATCGCAGTCAGCTTACTGAAACCAGCGAGAATGAACAGGATGGAAAGGAAGACGCGTGCGACGAGCGTCGCAAGACCGTTGCTCTGAGGAGTAATCGAGGACATTTTTGGTATCTCCAAATGAATATGAGCTACGAGTTAAACGGTTAGAACTGTCAAGGAAAGATAGATATTCCTCGACAGTTTGTTCGATTATCGTGAACAGTTATTCCGGAGCGATCATCTTCTCTGCGCGGACAAGACGTTCATAGTCTTCTTCCGAGACATGCCCACTCTTTAATGCTTCTTCGCGCAAGGTCGTACCGTTTTTATGTGCGGTCTTCGCAATCTTGGCGGCATTGTCGTAGCCGATGGCGGGAGCCAAAGCGGTGACGAGCATCAGCGAGCGATCGAGAAGATCCTTGATGCGATCTTCATTGGCTTCAATGCCCTCCACGCAATGATCTGCAAAGGAAACCATGGCGTCGCTCAGGATTCGGATCGACTGCAGCACGTTATAGGCAATGACCGGCTTGAAGACGTTTAACTCGAAATGACCTTGGCTTGCGGCAACCGTCACAGTTGTTTGATTGCCAAAGACCTGTGTTGCAACCATTGTCAGAGCTTCAGCCTGCGTCGGATTAACCTTTCCGGGCATGATCGATGAGCCGGGTTCATTTTCTGGCAGTGAAAGTTCACCGAGGCCCGAGCGCGGGCCAGAGCCTAGGAAACGAATGTCATTTGCGATTTTGAAGAGATCAGCGGCCAGCGCGTTGAGGCTACCGTGGAAATTTGCAAGCGCTCCATGGCTGGCAAGAGCCTCAAACTTGTTTGGCGCGGTTTTGAAGCTGAGGCCAGTGATTTCGCTCACTGCATCGGCAAAGCCGGTATCGAAGCCCTTCGGTGCATTGAGGCCGGTACCCACTGCGGTGCCGCCCTGCGCCAGCAGGAAAACGTCGGCGAGCGACTGTTCAATGCGATGACGCGCATATTCAAGTGCTGCGCGATAGCCAGAGAATTCCTGACCGAGTGTGACGGGCGTT
This sequence comes from Brucella pseudogrignonensis, assembly GCF_032190615.1. NCBI lineage: Bacteria > Pseudomonadati > Pseudomonadota > Alphaproteobacteria > Hyphomicrobiales > Brucellaceae > Brucella > Brucella pseudogrignonensis. Next base: position 177,844 of record NZ_JAVLAT010000002.1, on the reverse strand, counting down.
GCATCCTGCGTATGGGTGCGGCCAATCTTGATGATGTGCTCGAACGCGTCTTCCTTATCCTTGAGCGCTTTGGTGAGGCGTGTCAGAGCAGGATAGAGGCGTTGAACAGTTTCAACCGCCGTCGCGATATGGATTGCAGTCGGGAAAGTGTCATTCGAAGACTGGCTCATATTGACGTGGTCATTGGGATGGACTGGCTTTTTCGAACCTAGCTCGCCGCCCAGAAGCTCAATTGCTCGATTGGAAATAACTTCGTTCGCGTTCATGTTCGACTGCGTGCCGGAGCCAGTTTGCCAGACAACCAGCGGGAAATGATCATCAAGCTTGCCTTCAATCACTTCTGAAGCAGCAACGGCGATGACCTGTCCCAGAACCGGATCAAGCTTGCCAAGCGCAATATTGGTTTCAGCTGCCGCGCGCTTCACAACGCCCAATGCATGGACGAGGGGGAGGGGCATACGCTCGCCACCAATTTTGAAGTTTTGCAAAGAGCGCTGAGTTTGTGCACCCCAGTAACGATCCGAGGCAACGTCGATCGGTCCGAACGTATCTGTTTCGGTACGCGTGGCAGTCATCTTCAGTCTCCGGCTCTGGTTTCAGGTAGGAAGCGCCTATCTGTCGATTCGAGAATAACAGCATTGGGAAATTATGGGCTACGCAATGCATCTATGGTAACGCTTTGACGCATATTTCAATCTGATTTAATCAGATCGAAATATGCGTTAAATTTTCATTTTAACGCGCATCTTTTCCAAAAACCGCTTCACACTTTTTGGGATGCGCTCTAACACGTAACCATTTGATAAAATATGATTATAAAAGTCAAATTTTATTGAGTGTTATACCGTATCAAAATCTAGTTATCATCGCTGTCGTCATCACCGTCATCGGTTTCCGAAATCCACGCAGTCGGCTCGACTTTTTGCTGTGTCTTACTATCGGTGAAAATCCACCAGCCAGTGTCCGTTTCATCCCAGTCACCGCCGCCAGCTTTCAGCTTATCGAGCGAGCGATACTGGCCAACCGACTCATTGCGCTGATCGTCGTCATCGATCCAGACCACGGTTATTTTGCGACCATCTTGTGGAGCAGTCGCTATCGGTAGTTCTTTGCGCATATGATTATCCAATCTCAGTTAAGTTCAGATAATCATAGGGCGAAACGGCATTGCGACAAGCCGGGATAGCCCGGCTTGTCATCAATTAATTATCCGAGGCGAGCGGCTTTTAAAGCGTGGCCCCACCATGCCAATTGATCGAGCATGTTCTTGGCTGCTTCGGCGAGATGTGGGAAATCATCCAGCGTGTTCTCTTTTTTGACAACGGCAAGGTAGTCCGGGAACAGGATATGAACGCCGGTCTTGACCGACATGGATGACATCTCAACTGCGATCATCCGCAGCTGTTCGACAGCGCGAGCACCGCCAACGCCGCCATGACCGACAAACCCCATTGGCTTCTGAATCCAGTCACCATAATCGATGGCGTTTTTCAGAACCGCCGTCGGCGCATGGTTATATTCGGCGGCAGTGAGGATGTAGGCGTCAAACTCGCGAAGCTTGGTTTTCCACTTGTCGGCGGTCTCCGCCTGTGCGGTTGTCGTTGCACTATCGCCATAAAAGCCCATCGGGTAATCGGCAAGATCCAGAACTTCAACCTCGAATTCAGGGCGTTTAGCGGCAACTTTCGCAATCCATTCTGCGGATACAGGGGAGAAACGCTGTTCGCGGGTGCTGCCGATAATCACAGCGACTTTTAGCTTGCTCATGGGTGCTTCCTTTTAGATGGTAACCAATGGAGACTGAGGCTATACTGGTGACTGGATATAGCGCAAGGAGGCACTTTTATGAAACCCGGTGACTTCAAGGAAACCAGTGCTTGCAGGGCTGTGACCGATATTTTGTCGCGCGTGGGTGATAAGTGGACAGTTCTGGTTGTGAGTTATCTTGGCAATGGTCCAATGCGCTTTAATGAGCTGCGCCGCACGGTGAACGGTATTTCTCAGAAAATGCTGACGACAACGCTGCGCAATCTGGAGCGGGACGGGTTTGTCTCGCGAACTGTTTTCCCGACGATCCCGCCCAAGGTGGAATATGAACTGACGGAATTGGGGCGCGATTTGCTGAAGCCTGTCCGTGCTTTGGGTGAATGGGCCATTGCCAATGAAGCGAATGTCATGATGGCGCGGGTGCGTTATGACGCGCGTGCGTCGGGCCGCGATTATAATCAGGCTGAAGCTGCGGAATGAGCAGTCGATGAGCCTTATAGTGTAAAAGTGGAAAGGCAGGCTCGCGCCTGCCTTTCCTGTTGCCTGAGACAGGACTTCCAAAGTGCGGGGGCAAACAGGAAGTCCATCTCGTATCGATAGCGATTGACCATGAAAACTGCAGAATGTAAATCAGAAAATGCTAAAATAATCGCAGCTTCCTTAGTAAAGCCTGCGATAGGTAAATTTTCTATAAATCACAAAGAGTTACACAATGTAAGAAAAGCAATCGAAGACTGCTTTTCTCCCAATTTTATACCTTAAATCTTGTTCGTCACTTGCTGTGTGAAGAAGTGCCGAGTTTTAAAAAAGGCATAAAAAAACCTCCGGCCCAGACCGAAGGTTTTTCTTTTACAAGCCGTATTGTCGCGGCCGCACAGGCGAAGTCGCCTGTGCTGCGCAATACTCGGATGGATTTCTTAGAAATCCATGCCGCCCATGCCGCCCATACCGCCAGGCATGCCAGCAGGAGCTGCATCCTTCTTAGGCAGTTCAGCAATCATGGCTTCAGTCGTGATCAGGAGACCAGCAACCGATGCTGCATTCTGCAGAGCGGTGCGAACAACCTTAACCGGGTCAACAACGCCAGCCTTGATCAGGTCGCCGAATTCGCCATTGGCTGTGTTGTAGCCATAGGTGTCCGAGCCGTTTTCAAGGATCTTGCCAACGATAACCGAAGCTTCTTCACCAGCATTGGTCGTGATCTGGCGAGCAGGAGCCTGCAGAGCGCGACGAACGATGTTGATGCCAGCTTCCTGGTCAGGGTTTGCACCCTTAGCAGCGATCTGCGACGAAGCGCGGAGCAGAGCAGTACCACCACCAGCAACAATACCTTCTTCAACCGCAGCGCGGGTTGCGTTCAGGGCGTCGTCAACGCGGTCCTTCTTTTCCTTAACTTCGATTTCAGTTGCACCGCCAACGCGGATAACTGCAACGCCACCAGCGAGCTTAGCAAGACGTTCCTGAAGCTTTTCGCGGTCGTAGTCAGAAGTGGTTTCTTCAACCTGCTGCTTGATCTGCGAAACGCGTGCGTCGATTTCAGCCTTCTGGCCTGCACCATCAACGATCGTGGTGTTTTCCTTGGTGATCGAAACTTTCTTCGCACGGCCGAGCATGTCGAGCGTAACGGTTTCAAGCTTGATGCCGAGATCTTCGGAGATAACCTGACCGCCGGTGAGGATCGCGATGTCTTCGAGCATTGCCTTGCGGCGATCGCCGAAGCCAGGAGCCTTAACAGCAGCAATCTTCAGGCCGCCACGCAGCTTGTTGACAACGAGTGTTGCAAGCGCTTCGCCTTCTACGTCTTCAGCGATGATGACGAGTGGCTTCGATGTCTGAACAACAGCTTCGAGCACTGGCAGAAGAGCCTGCAGGTTCGAAAGCTTCTTTTCGTGCAGAAGGATGTATGCGTCTTCGAGATCAGCAACCATCTTGTCTGGGTTGGTGACGAAGTATGGCGACAGGTAGCCGCGGTCGAACTGCATGCCTTCAACGACTTCGAGTTCGGTTTCAGCGGTCTTGGCTTCTTCAACCGTGATCACGCCTTCGTTGCCGACTTTCTGCATCGCTTCAGCGATCATCTTGCCGATTTCGGCTTCGCCGTTAGCGGAGATGGTGCCAACCTGAGCAACTTCTTCCGAAGTGTTGATCTTCTTGGCCTTGCCGAGAAGGTTTGCAACAACTTCAGTGACTGCGAGGTCGATACCGCGCTTCAGGTCCATCGGGTTCATGCCGGCAGCAACAGCTTTTGCGCCTTCCTGAACGATAGCCTGGCCGAGAACCGTCGCAGTGGTCGTGCCGTCACCGGCAGTGTCGTTAGTCTTGGAAGCAACTTCGCGCAGCATCTGTGCGCCCATGTTTTCGAACTTGTCTTCGAGTTCGATTTCCTTAGCGACCGATACGCCGTCCTTGGTGATGCGTGGAGCGCCGAAGGACTTGTCGATAACAACGTTACGACCCTTAGGGCCGAGCGTTACCTTAACAGCGTCAGCGAGGATATCGACGCCGCGCAGCATCTTTTCGCGCGCTGTGCGACCGAACTTTACGTCTTTAGCAGCCATTTTACTCTCCTGGGAAATGTCCCGGTCAGATTATGGTGAATTGAAATTCAGGCGGTAACTAAACTCTGGCTTCGCCGATACCGGCGCGAGCCCGAAAAATTAGCCAACGATGCCCAAAATGTCGGATTCTTTCATGATCAGCAGATCTTCGCCGCCGATCTTAACTTCTGTGCCCGACCATTTGCCGAACAGAACCTTGTCGCCAGCCTTCACTTCGAGAGCGATCAGCTTGCCTGCTTCGTCACGAGCGCCAGCGCCAACAGCGACGATTTCGCCTTCCTGTGGCTTTTCTTTAGCGGTGTCCGGGATGATGATCCCGCCAGCGGTCTTAGCTTCCGATTCAACGCGACGAACGACGACGCGGTCATGAAGCGGGCGGAACTTGATATCAGCCATGGTATAACCCTTGGTGTTATAGACGTTGAACCCTGTTAACGGATCGAACCGATCCGCGCTTGTTAGCACTCGATCTATCTGAGTGCTAACGTACCCAAGAGATAGAATTGGTCTTATTCTTTGTCAAGGATCGTTGCCGTTTTTTGACGAAAGCAAAAAATAATTTTTGCTTAATGGAGATTTCGCGCTGTGAAAGCCCGATGGCGTCGCATGTGGGGACTATACTGGCGTGTGGCAAGGCAGGCGGAAAAATATCCACCAACCCATGGCTACTTGCAGGGTTATGGTCAGGAATCGGTCAGTTTGGTTAACGATGTCTGTGCCCGGTCAAGCCTGATGGGGGAAGGCCAGGATTGAACACAATCCGTTCATTTGGACGCAGAGCGTTGCAAGCGTGGTGACAGAGCGGGCTCATTCTTGTAGAGGAAACCGCATGGTGCGCTTGCGCATTGTCCGACTTAACCGGCAAGAGGCCGGACCCAGCATATTGAGGAAAACAATGAAGCTGCCTGAACGCCTGGACGATCTGACGGATGGATATGATGCGATCTTCTGTGATGTCTGGGGTGTTTTGCACAATGGCGAAGTGGCTTTTGCAACTGCGGTCGCAGCACTCAAGCGCGCGCGCGCCAAGGGCATTACGGTTATTCTGGTTACCAATGCACCGCGTCCGTTTGGCAGCGTGATCGCACAGATGACGCTGCTTGGCGTGCCGGAAGACGCCTACGACCGTGTTGTTACATCTGGCGATGTCACCCGCGATCTGATTGTCGAAGGCCCGCGCAAGATTTTCCATATCGGCAGCGAGCGCGAATTGGCGATCTACGAAGGCCTCGATGTCGAACTGGTCGAAGAGTTTGAAGCCGCTGGTGTCGTCTGTACCGGACTTTATGATGACGAAACCGAAACACCAGAAAATTACGCGGAATTGCTTCAACGCCTTCGCTCACGCAACCTGCCTCTGATTTGCGCAAATCCCGATATTATGGTTGAGCGCGGTCCGCGACTCATCTGGTGCGCGGGTGCGCTGGCGCGTGAATATAGCCAGCTCGGCGGTCGCACACTGATTGCCGGCAAGCCGCATCGTCCGATTTATGAAGCGGCTTCAAAGGCGGTCGAGGAAATTCGTGGTCGTCCCGTTGATAAGTCCCGTATACTGGGCATCGGCGATGGTGTGCTGACAGACGTAAAGGGCGCTGCGGATTACGGTCTTGACGTACTCTATATTTCCGGGGGCGTTCATGCTGCCGATTATACGTTGGATGGGAATGTTGATCTCGAGAGAATGACTGCTTTCCTGCAAAAACATGGACATTCTCCAATCGCCTCGCTTTATGCTCTTGTCTGATACCTGTTTCGAGAATCTGCTTCGATCATGACAAAATCTGCTTTTCAGCGTCTTTCAGGAACAGATGCATTGCCGCCTACGCTGCGTAATTGCGTGGTGGCGATTGGCAACTTCGATGGTGTTCATCGCGGTCATCAGGCTGTCCTTGAACGCGCGCTGGAATTGGCAGATCGCGATAATTTGCCCGCAGTGGTGCTGACCTTTGAGCCGCATCCGCGCAGTTTCTTTAAGCCTGATGAGCCGGTCGAGCGGTTAACTGATGCTGCCGAAAAAGCGGAAATCCTTCGGTTCATGGGTTTTAACGCCGTGGTCGAGCAGCCGTTTACGGCTGAGTTCTCGGGCCAGTCCGCTGAGGATTTTGTGCGTAATATCCTCGTCGATCGGCTGCATGCCAGCCGTGTCGTGACTGGCTACGATTTTCATTTCGGTAAAGGTCGGCGCGGTACACCGCAATTTTTGGAGCAAGCTGGGCAGTCTTCGGGCTTCAGCGTATCTCTTGTGGACGCATTTAGCGACGAGGGGGGCAACCTCGTTTCCTCGACGCGTGTTCGCTCGCTCTTATGCGCTGGCGAAGTGTCAGAGGCGGCGGGCCTGCTTGGTTATCGCTATCGTGTGAGTGGCGAAGTCATCCATGGTCAGAAGCTTGGCCGCACCCTTGGTTTTCCGACCGCTAACATGGTGATCGACGATCATGTCAGTCTGAAGCACGGTATTTACGCTGTGCGGTTCCGCCGAGCAGATGGCGTACTGCATGACGGCGTTGCCAGCTTTGGCCGACGTCCAACAGTGGCAAGCGATGGCAAGCCGCTGCTTGAAACCTTTGTTTTTGATTTCACCGGCGATCTCTATGGAGAAATCGTTGAAGTGTCGTTCTTCGGCTATTTGCGCGGTGAAGTGAAATTCGATGGCCTTGATCCGCTGATTGCGCAGATGAAGCGCGACGAAGAAGAATCACGCGCGATTTTGGCGGGTGCAAAACCTTTGTCAGAACTGGATCGACTTCTGTCATTTCCAGCATATTAGTGTTTACTTGCAACACTTGGATAAATATGTGCTGATGTTTCTACCTTTGATTTAAGTTTAATTTTACATATTCCGTTCAACAGTAATAAATATCCTTAAATTTTATGGGGAACTGTTTTCGGAGTTTCATGTGACGCGTATTGTCTCTCTCGCCTTTGTTACAGGCGCCGCATTGTTCGTTGGTCCTCTTTCGGTCATTGCCGCAGATATGCAGCAGACAGATGTTTATGTGACTCAGGAAGTGAAGCCTGCCCGTAAATATCCATGGTCGGGCGATTGGTATCTCAAGATCGGCGCAGCCGGAATGATTGCGCCGAAGTTTGAGGGATCAAACAAGTACCGCTTTTCAGGACAACCATTGATTTCTCTTGGCCGTCAGGGTGAAGCAGAGCGTTTTTCATCGCGCAATGACAATGCGGCCTTTGCTTTCATCGATACGGATCGTTTCCGTGCCGGTGCAGTCGGCAAGCTGATGTTCAAGCGAGATACCGATATTGACGGTCTGCATGAAACGAAATTTGGTGGTGAAGCCGGTGGTTTCGTTGATGTCTATCCAACCGACTGGCTGCGCGTTCGCGGCGAAGTGCGCCACGGTATCCGTGCGCATAAGGGCGTTGTTGCCGATATTGCGGCGGATGCGTTTTATGACGTGACGCCAGTTGTGCGCGTTTCGGCTGGACCGCGCGCTACCTTCGCTTCCAAAGATTATATGCGCACTTACTATGGTGTGACGGCTGAAGAAGCTGTGGCTTCTGGCCTGAAAGAATATCGCCCGGGCGGCGGTTGGGAATCAGTCGGCGTTGGAGGTGCTGTTACCTGGCGCGCAACTGACAAGATCGATACGAGTCTTTTTGCAGAATATAATCGTCTTCAGGATAAAGCCAAAAACTCCAGCATCGTGAAAGATCATGGTTCGCCGAACCAGTTCACAGTCGGCGTATCTGCGACCTATCGTTTCGATTTCTCGCTGGATTGATCAAACTAAGCCAATCTGTAAAGTTTTCAATCTGTGAAGTTTATTGGGGCAGGGCTGCAAGTTTATTGCGCCCTGCCTCTTTATTCCTGCGAAGGTCATTGCTAAAAGCGTGCTCATGATGACGGATTTTCGGCAAATTATTGCGGCCATACGAATTATTGGCCCGGCCTTCCTCTAAGCCTTGATGGCGTTGCGTGAATTGCAATGCATGGCAGGAAGGTCCGGGAACGACCGGCTATGCCTCGCAACTTTCTAAATATTCAAGCATTTTCACCCGCCACATTGCCGTGCGGGATTACAGGCAAATGATAAAATGACCGACACGACCGCTAAGATCGATTATTCCAAGACGCTCAATCTTCCGCAGACCGAATTTCCGATGCGCGCAGGCTTGCCAGCTCGCGAGCCGCTTTTTGTGCAGCGCTGGGAGGAAATGAACCTCTACAAGAAGCTACGCGAAGATGCGAAAGACCGTCCGCTTTATGTTCTGCATGATGGCCCTCCATATGCAAACGGCAATATCCATATCGGCCATGCGCTGAACAAAATCCTCAAGGACGTCATCACGCGCTCTTTCCAGATGCGCGGCTTCAACTCGAATTATGTGCCAGGCTGGGATTGCCATGGCCTGCCGATCGAATGGAAGATCGAAGAAAAATATCGCGCGCAGGGCAAGAACAAAGACGAAGTCGCAATCAACGAGTTCCGCAAGGAATGCCGTGATTTTGCAGCTGGCTGGATCAAGGTTCAGTCTGAAGAGTTTAAACGTCTCGCAATCTGCGGCGATTTTGAAAATCCCTACACCACGATGAACTTCCATGCGGAAGCCCGTATCGCAGGCGAACTCTTGAAGTTCGCAGCCTCCGGTCAGCTCTATCGTGGTTCAAAACCTGTCATGTGGTCGGTGGTCGAACGTACAGCGCTGGCAGAAGCTGAAGTTGAATATCACGACATTGAGTCGGATATGATCTGGGTTAAGTTCCCGGTCGCAGGCACGAATGATCTTTCTGGAAGCTCTGTGGTTATCTGGACGACGACTCCATGGACCATTCCGGGCAACCGTGCGGTTTCCTATTCAAACCGCGTTGCTTATGGCCTTTATGAAGTCGTTGCTGCTGAAAATGATTTCGGCCCGCAGGCCGGAGAAAAGCTGATCTTTGGCGATAAGCTCGCTGAAGAATGCGCAAAGAAGGCGAAGCTTGAATTCAAGCGTTTACGGGATGTGTCGTTCGAAGAATTGGGCGCAGTTACACTCCATCATCCGCTCAAAGGCTTTGCCGGTGGATATGAGTTCGTGGTTCCTCTTATCTCTGGCGATCATGTCACCGATGATGCCGGTACGGGCTTTGTACACACGGCACCGAGCCATGGCCGCGAAGACTTTGAAGCATGGATGGATGCGGCGCGTGAACTTGAAGCGCGCGGGATTGATTCAAGCATCCCGTTCCCGGTTGGCGATGACGGCTATTACACCAAGGACACTCCGGGCTTTGGCCCTGATCGTGAAGGCGGTCCCGCACGCGTTATCGACGATAACGGCAAAAAGGGTGATGCGAACGAATCTGTCATCAAGCAGCTGATTGCGCGTAACAATCTGTTTGCGCGCGGTCGCCTCAAGCATTCCTATCCGCATTCGTGGCGCTCGAAGAAGCCGATCATCTACCGCAACACGCCACAATGGTTTGTCTATATGGACAAGAACCTTGGCGATGGCACCACGCTGCGCTCGCGTTCGTTGAAAGCGATTGAGGAAACTCGTTTCGTACCTGCTGCTGGTCAGACGCGTCTGCGCGCAATGATCGAAGGCCGCCCGGATTGGGTGCTTTCGCGTCAGCGCGCATGGGGCGTGCCAATCTGTGTGTTTGCCGATGATGAAGGCAATATTCTGCAAGACGATGCCGTCAATAAGCGCATTCTCGAAGCTTTCGAGGAGGAAGGCGCTGACGCATGGTTTACCGATGGCGCACGTGAGCGTTTCCTTGGCAACCGTGCTGATGAAAGCTGGACGCAGGTTCGCGATATTCTTGACGTTTGGTTCGACTCGGGTTCGACGCACACATTCACGCTGGAAGATCGTCCAGATATGAAATGGCCTGCCGATGTTTATCTGGAAGGCTCGGATCAGCATCGCGGCTGGTTCCACTCGTCGCTGCTAGAAAGCTGCGGAACGCGTGGCCGTGCGCCTTACAATGCTGTTGTTACCCACGGTTTCACCATGGATGAGAACGGCAAGAAGATGTCGAAGTCACTCGGAAACACTGTGACGCCACAGGACGTGATCAAGGATTCCGGCGCCGATATTCTGCGTTTGTGGGTCATGACGACCGACTATTGGGAAGATCAGCGCCTTGGCAAGAGCATCATCCAGACCAATATCGACGCTTATCGAAAGCTGCGTAACACGATCCGCTGGATGCTTGGCACGCTTGCCCATGATGAAGGCGAAATACTGCCGCATACGGATCTGCCTGAGCTTGAGCGTCTGATGCTGCATCGTCTGGCTGAACTTGATGAAGTTGTACGTTCCGGTTATGACGCGTTTGATTTCAAGCGTATTTCCCGCGCTTTGATCGATTTTATGAATGTCGAACTCTCGGCTTTCTATTTCGATATCCGCAAAGACGCGCTTTATTGCGATGCGCCGTCGAGCTCCCGTCGTAAGGCTGCCCTTCAGACAGTTCGTGCGATTTTTGATCGTGTGACCACATGGCTCGCACCAATGCTGCCTTTCACCACGGAAGAAGCATGGCTTGATCGTTATCCGAACGCGGCTTCGGTGCATCTGGAGCAGTTCCGCACCACTCCTGGCGAATGGCGCGATGATGTGCTGGCTGAAAAGTGGCGCAAGGTTCGCAATGTCCGTCGCGTCGTTACGGGTGCGCTCGAGCTGGAACGCGCAGACAAGCGCATTGGTTCTTCACTGGAAGCGGCGCCGGTCGTTTACATTGCTGATAAGAGCCTGGCCGATTCGCTTGACGGCTTGGATTTTGCTGAAATTTGTATCACGAGTGGCATCTCGCTTACCGATGCTGCAGCGCCGGCCGAAGCGTTCGTGCTTGATGATGTCAAGGGCGTCGCTGTGGTGCCTGTGCGTGCGGAAGGTGAAAAATGTGCACGCTCATGGCGCTATACGACAGATGTCGGATCTGATCCGGAATTCCCGGAAGTCTCGGCGCGTGACGCAGTTGCACTGCGCGAATTGAAAGCTCTTGGTAAGCTTTCAGTTTAATGATGAAAAGCCCGGCCATCGTTTGAGGTTCCGGGCTTTTCACCATAAGGCTTGCCTTATAAAGTGAGGTCATGGTGAAATGGCGGTTAATATCACGATTGCCCGTCGAGTTGCTCTCATGTAAAAGGCAATCTTTGAGATAAACTTGCAATCTGCCTTGGAGTTGCCGGTTTTCTGAGGCATAGGTGTGAAAACGCCTCTGGCATAGAGAAAATCGACAGGCGTAAAAGAAGTGGCGCTTATGAAGATTGAAGGACGAGTTCTGGTATTGATGACGGCGGTTGCGGGTCTCGCACTGTCAGGCTGCGTGTCGTCGCCGACTTACGGGACCGACAAAACAGCGAGTGCTCAGCTTCTCGACGATATGTCGAATATGGCTAGCTTCGGTCAGGGCAAGAAAAAAGAGCGTATTGATTATAAGCCGCGTCCTGATCTTGTGCGTCCGGCACAAGGCGATAAGGGTGTTCTGCCAGCGCCGCAAGAGAGTCTAGCGAGTGCTGGTGATCCATCATGGCCAGAATCACCGGAACAGCGTCGCAAGCGTTTGCGTGATGAAATCACTGCAAATCGCGACAATCCGAACTTTGTTTCGCCGATTGAACAGGATGCGCCGATTGCCAGCAATGCAGGCAACCTTCCAAGTGGTAGCAGCCGTCGGGAAGAATTCGCGACGCGGACACCGACTGCAGACCCCGCTCGTGTGGCAGAGTTGAAAAAAGCGCGGGAGCAGCAGGCTCAGGGTTCATCCTCGACGCGTAAGTACCTCAGTGAACCGCCATTGGCTTATCGTCAGCCAGCGTCTACTGCATCTGCAGGTGAGCTTGGACAGGATGAGGCTCAGAAAGAGCGCGAGCGCAAGAAAGCCGCTGGTGGCGGTGGCAAGAGCTGGCGCGATATGCTGCCTTGGAATTGATTATATAAATCATCATTTGTTATAAGTTAGTCAGTCGGAAGTTAACTCTTCCGGCTGATTTTCATTGTACTTGAACGAATATAATAAATTAGGATGTCAGTGCTGATGACTTTTATACATTAAATATTTTTAATGTAGGTTTTCATAAACAATATTTGATTTCAATCAAGGAAAACATTCTGGCAGGGCCATAGCCTGCTCTTTTTGGTATATAAGGTGCTTATTATGTATAAATCAAACCGCTTTTGGGACACTCCTGACGGATATGGGCTGGTCAGCCGTTGCTTCCACTGGTCTATGGCAGCACTTTTTGTCTGGCAGTTCACCTCAACCATTCTTCGCATATTCGCCAAGGATACTTCATTTTATAATTTTTTCTGGCCAACCCATTTTCAGGTCGGGTTTGCTCTTTTGGTTCTGCTTCTTTTCCGGGGTGTTTGGGGGGTACTCAATTATTCCCGGCGACCGCATCATGCCGGGCTGACTGGCAAGTTTGCAGGCCTTGGCCATCTGGTGATTTATGCCCTTATGTTCGTCGTGCCTGCGCTGGCGCTGTTGCGCAGTTATGGCAATGGCCGTGGGTTCTCGTTTCTAGGTATAGAAATTTTTGCGAAAACTGGTGTTCAGGATGCGGCCTTGACTGCTCCCGCTAATGCTGCTCACGGCCTTTTGGGCTGGATTTTGCTGGCTATCATCGCTGGTCATGTGATTATGGCGCTGCTTCATCATTTTGTGCTGCGTGATGACACGCTGCGGCACATGACGGGACATCGCGTAACTAATTAAGTTGGTTCAGCGTTTCTCGCGAAAGAATTCCCGGAGTAGGGTCTGAGAGTCTTCTTCCGAGAAACCGGTATAGACTTCAGGAATGTGATGGCATGTGGGCTGCGTATAAAAGCGCGGCCCATATTCAACTCCGCCGCCTTTAGGGTCTGCGGCCCCATAATAAAGACGGCGGATACGTGCAAATGAGATTGCGGCTGCGCACATCGCGCAGGGTTCAAGGGTGACATAGAGGTCGCAGTCGATAAGCCGTTCCGACTGGAGCGTTTCACCGGCCTGCCGGATCACAAGCACTTCGGCGTGGGCGGTGATATCGTTCAATTCTCGCGTCCGGTTGCCGGCGCGTGCAATGATTTCTCCGTCATGGACGAGTACAGCACCAATCGGCACCTCACCACGAGTGGCGGCAGATTTTGCCTCTTCAAGCGCAATATCCATAAACGTAGCGCCGTTTTGGGATGAAATATCTGCAACCTTTTTCAATCCAACCTCATTTCATGGCCGGTACAGGGAAATTTCGCTCGCAAGCTTATGAGCGATTTGTTACTGCATAAGTCACGAAATCAAAACCGATTTGCGAACGGATTTATACAGCGCTCTTGACCGGACCGTCCTTTGCCAGCCCCCAGCGGCCAGAGACACCACGGCGGCGCTGCTGAGAGGCTAATATCAGATGAGTACAGAAGACGACAATAAGGGCGGTCGACGTCCTCCATTTGGACGCGAAGGTCGCGGAGATCGTGGTGAACGTTCGGGCAGTACGCGTGGTGAACGCGGTGAGCGTCGTCCGGGATTTCGCGAAGACCGGCCTCGTGAAGGTGGCTTCCGCGAAGACAGACCGCGCCGCGACGATGACCGTGGCGCTCCGCGCAAGTTTGGATCGCGCGACGCACAAGACGGTGAAGATAGCGGTGAACGCATCGCAAAGCGTTTAGCGCGTGCGGGCATTGCTTCGCGTCGCGAAGCCGAGACGATGATTGCGGCTGGCCGTATCACCGTAAATGGCAAAGTTCTTTCGACACCGGCTGTTAACGTCAAGCGCACGGATGTCATCACAGTTGATGGTAAGCAGCTGAAGCAGGCTGAGCGCACACGTCTTTGGCTCTATCACAAGCCTGCAGGTCTTGTGACGACGAACCGCGATCCCGAAGGTCGCCCGACTGTGTTTGAAGCGCTGCCAGAAGAAATGCCACGTGTGCTTTCTGTTGGCCGTCTCGATATCAACACCGAAGGCCTGCTTCTGCTTACCAATGATGGTGGTCTGTCGCGTGTTCTGGAGCTTCCTTCGACCGGTTGGCTGCGCCGCTACCGCGTGCGCGCCCACGGCAAGGTTACGCAGGCGCAGCTTGATGAGCTTAAAAATGGCATCGCAGTCGACGGCATTTTCTACGGCAGCATTGAAGCGACGCTCGAGCGCGAGCAGGGTGCCAATGTCTGGATCTCGATTGGTTTGCGCGAAGGCAAGAACCGCGAAGTTAAGAATATTCTTGGTGCGCTTGGTCTGAACGTTGGTCGTCTGATCCGTGTTTCCTTCGGTCCTTTCCAGCTTGGCGATCTCGAGGAAGGCGGCGTGCGCGAAATTCGCGGCCGTATTCTGCGCGATCAGCTTGGCGAAAAGCTTGTTGAAGAATCGGGTGCTGACTTTGATGCGCCAATCGTCAATGAGTTCTCGAACGCTGTCGTTCAGGGGCGTACTGCACGAGAGATGGAGCAGCGCGAGCCGGAAGAAGAGCGTCGTCGTCCGCAGCGCGAGTGGATTTCCAGTCAGCCCGAACGCCGCAAGCCAAAAGAAAAGAAAGACGACAAGATTGAACCGCGTCGTCGCGGCGGTGTAAATGTCTGGATGGCGTCTGGTGCACGTCCACAAGGCGAAAAAGCAGCCGCGGAAAAAGCAGCACGCGCAACGGCACGTGGTGAGCGCGCAAGCCGTTCCGATGGTGATTTCAAGTCGCGTCCACGTCGTTTCGAGGATGGTGATCAGCGCCGTGATGAAGGCCGTGAAGATCGTCCACGTCGCTTTGACAAGCCTGCCGGTCGTCCAGAGGGGCGTTCGGAAGGCCGCCCGCCGCATCGTGGTCCGCGCAGTGAAGGTGACTTCCAGTCACGTCCACGCCGTTTCGGCGATGGCGAGCAGCGTCGTGATGAGGGGCGTGAAGAGCGTCCGCGTCGCTTTGAAAACCGTTCGGAAGGGCGTTCCGAAGGTCGGTATGAGCCGCGCACACCGCGCCCAGAGGGTCGCAGCGATGACCGCAAGCAAGAGCGTCGTCCGGGTAAGCGCGAGCGCGCTGAACTGAAGGCGGAGGGCGGCGAAAGATCATCGGGCGGTTATGAAGGCCGTGGCTTCGGTAAGCCTTCTGGCCCCCGCAGTGGCGCACCACGTTCCGGTGAAGGTCGTGGTCCGTCAAAGGGCCCGGGTGGTTTCGGCAAGGGACCAGATCGCGGCGGTTCGGGGGGCAACAGGTCGAATGATGGAAAGCCACGCGGTGGCAAGCCTGGAGGCAATGGTGCGGATCGTCGGCGGTAAATTCCGCGGGCGAGCGCTCGTTACACCCACAACAAATGCGATCCGTCCCACGACGGATCGCACCCGCGAAAGCCTCTTCAATATTCTTGCGCACAGCTTTCCCGAAAAGGTGGATGGCGGTCGTGTTCTTGACCTGTTTGCTGGTACGGGCGCGCTGGGCCTTGAAGCCCTTTCGCGCGGTGCGCGCTATGCGGTTTTTGTCGAAGAATCGGCGGAAGGTCGCGGTATTCTGCGTCAAAACATTGAGGCTTTTGGCTTACAGGGACAGACGAAAGTGCTCCGGCGGGATGCCTGCAAACTTGGCGAAGCTGGCACAATGGAGCCTTTCGATCTGATTTTTGCTGATCCGCCTTATGGACGTCGTATGGGCGAGAAAGCACTTTTATCAGCACTGGAAGGCGGTTGGCTTAATCCTGACGCACTTATCGTGCTTGAAGAAGAAACAGAAGCTTCGCTTGAGCTGGATGAACGATTCGTTGTGCATGAAGAGCGCAATTATGGTGGCACCATCATTCGCCTTATCCAATTGAAGCAAGGCTGAAAATCGGCCCGCCCCGGAGACGGGACAGGCAATGATATTTGATATTGATTTTGAAGCATTTCGGCCTTTTGAATAGGCGAAATGAAAACTGATTGGAGATGTCGTTTGGTGCATAACCCCTCACTCCGGCGCTTACTGTTGTCTACGGCAATCGGTTTCGCACTGGCTTTGCCACTGGCAGCCGTTTCTGTTCAGGCGCAGACACCCGCTCCGGCTGTATCCGCCGAAGCCGCAGCCACGACGCCAGCGCAAACTCTTCCGGAAATAAGCAAATCTGACGACATCAGCAGCTTCACGCTGGAAAATGGTTTGAAGGTCGTGGTCATTCCTGATCACCGTGCACCGGTCGTTACGCAGATGATCTGGTATCATGTGGGATCCGCTGATGAAGCGCCCGGCAAATCCGGCATTGCCCATTTTCTTGAGCATCTGATGTTCAAGGGCACCAAGACTTATCCGGCTGGGGAGTTTTCTGCGAAGATCGCAGCCATTGGTGGTCAGGAAAACGCCTTCACGTCCTATGATTATACGGCCTATTTCCAGCGTGTCGCACCGGACGCACTGGAAATGGTGATGGGCTATGAATCTGATCGTATGGCCAATTTGGTTCTCGATGAGGAAGCCGTCACGACAGAGCGTGAAGTGATCCTTGAAGAGCGTCGTATGCGGGTCGATTCAAATCCCGCAGCGATGCTGATGGAAAACACCGATGCCGTGCTGTTCTATAATCATCCTTATCGCGTGCCGGTTATCGGCTGGCGGCAGGAAATGGAGAAACTCAGCCTCAGGGATGCGGTTGATTTCTACCAGCAATATTATACGCCGAATAATGCGACACTGGTGATTGCCGGTGATGTGACGCCAGAGCGCGTGCGTGATCTGGTCATGCAAACCTGGGCAAAAATCCCCAAGCGTGCCGATGTGTTGCCGCGTGAGCGTCCGCAAGAGCCGCAGAAACACGCAGCGCGCGTTGTGACATTGCATGATGATCGCGTGAGCACGCCGTCATTCCGTATGTCTTGGCTGGTGCCATCATATGCCAATGAAAAGCGTTTCCCGAATGTGAAGGCGGGCGATGCCCCAGCACTTGATTTGCTTGGTGAAATTCTGGGCGGTTCGCTGCGTTCGCGTCTTTATCAGGAACTGATCGTCAAACAGGGCATCGCATCCAATACGGGTGCGAGCTATGCTGGTGATCCGCTTGATGACGGCACATTCTCGGTCTATGGCTCGCCACAAAATGGCAAGACCCTGGCAGACGTAGAGAAGGCCGTTGATGCTGAACTTGCGCGGATTATTAAAGACGGTGTGACACAGGAAGAGCTGGATCAGGCGCGAAACCGGTTTCTGAAAGCGATTACATTTGCACGGGATAGCCAGTCTGGAATGGCCCGCATCTATGGCTCTACCTTGTCGATTGGCCAGAATATCGAAGATATTCAGAAATGGCCGGACCTCATCAAATCGGTGACGGTTGATCAGATCAAGGATGCAGCGGGCCGTTATCTCGTCAAAGATCAGTCCGTGACCAGTTATCTGCTGCCACCCGATACTGAGCCAGAAAACGCCCGCGAAAATCCCAATGCCGCTGCAGGCGATGCGGTTGGTCAAGGCGCAGAAGGAGCAATCCAGTGAGTAAGGTTGTTGTATTGAGCATTTTGCGTGCGAAAAATGCCGTCGCTGCCATTGTGGGTTCGATGTTGTTGCTGGTGGCAGGCAGCCTGCCTGCCAATGCTATCGAGATTCAGGAAGTCGTTTCACCCAAAGGCATCAAAGCCTGGCTGGTGGAAGATAATTCGGTGCCGCTCGTATCCATGCGTTTTTCGTTTAAGGGCGGGGCTTCACAGGATCCATCGGGTAAGGAAGGTCTTGCCAACCTGATGACCGGGCTTTTCGATGAAGGCGCAGGTGACCTTGATTCTGACAGCTTTCAGGAACGCATTGATAATCTGGGTGGAGAAATGAGTTTCTCGGCGTCGCCGGATTCTGTTTCAGGCAGTATTCGTATGTTGGCTGAGAACCGGAAACCTGTTACCGATCTTCTCGCACTCGCGGTCAATAAACCGCGTTTTGATCAGGACGCAATTGATCGTATCCGCAAACAGGTCGTTGCGAGCCTTGAAGCATCACAGCGTAATCCATCGACAATTGCATCGCGCAAATTTGCAGATGTGCTTTATGGCGATCATCCCTATGCTCGTCCGGATGAAGGGACTGTCAAGTCTCTGCAATCAATCACCCGCGACGATCTGGTGAATTTCCATCGTAAGAATTTCGCGCGCGACAAGCTGACAGTCGGTGTGGTTGGCTCGATCAATGCAAAAGATCTGGGCGAAATGCTTGATGAGGTCTTTGGCGATTTGCCAGCCACTGCAGAATTGGTGCCGGTGCCTGATGCGAAGCTCGCGCTTGGGACAACAACCAGCCTGAGCTTTGACATGCCGCAGACATCAATCAGCTTTGTTTATCCGGCTGTGCCGCGCAAGGATGATGAGTTTTTCGCTGCCTATTTGATGAACCACATTCTGGGCGGTGGTTTCACGTCGCGTCTTTATGCGGAAGTGCGTGAAAAGCGTGGTCTTGCCTATTCAGTGTCTTCGTCGATGTCACTGCGTGATCATGCTTCGGCGCTGACAATTTCGACCGCTACGCGCCCTGAAAAAGCGCAGGAATCGCTCAAGATTATTCGCGAGCAGGTTGCTAAAATGGCAAGCGACGGGCCAACAGAGGCTGAACTTGCTGCTGCTAAAAGCTACCTCAAAGGCTCTTACGCTGTGAACAATCTCGATTCCTCTATCTCGATCGCCGACACGCTTGTTGGCCTTCAGGAGGCGGACCTTGATCGGGATTACATCGACAAGCGCAATGAATTGATCGATGCGGTGACGCTTGATCAGGTCAAAGCTATTGCCAAAAAGCTTTTGGAAGCAGAACCTGCAATTCTGATTTTCGGACCTGCGCAGTCCTAAAGCATGTCGCGGAAAAGTGGGAACCGGTTTTCCGATGACGACATGCGTAAAAACAAGGAGCTAGAGCGAGCGCTGTGAATACGAATAAGCGCGCCACGCTCTAAGCGTACATGGCGAGAGAAAAGCTTTATGGATATGACACTAACAACATCACCGCGTATCGCCGTCGCTTTTGGCGGCGGTGGTGCGCGTGGTATCGCGCATATCCATATTATCGAAGTGCTCGACGAACTTGGCATTAAGCCCGTGGCGATCGCTGGTTCGTCCATTGGCTCAATCGTTGGCGCTGGCATGGCCAATGGCATGAGCGGCGCTGAAATTCATGAATATATGGCGGCGATTTTCAATCGCCGTTCCGAAGTCGCCCGTCGCATGTGGCAGGCCCGGCCTGAGCGCTGGGTGGAACTTCTCAAAGGTGGCTTCCGAGTAAGCCAGTTCAATCTTGAGAAGATATTAGACGTTTTTCTTCCCGCATCATTGCCCGAAAATGTCGAGCAACTGAAAATTCCGATGAGCATCACAGCATCAGACTTTCATGCGGCAACAGAACTCAATATTGAACGGGGTGATCTGCGTTCAGCTATTGCTGCGTCCTGCGCTATCCCGCCTGTTTTCAGGCCGGTGCGTCGCGATGGGCGTATTCTTGTTGATGGCGGACTGCTTAATCCTGTGCCCTTCGACTTGCTCTTCGACAAGGCAGATATTGTTATAGGCATTGATGTGGTTGGTGCGCCCGTTGGCCCGGATGACTATATGCCGACCACGATGGAAGCTGTCATGGGGGCGAACCAGCTCACCATGTGTTCCATCATTGAGAACAAGTTTCGCAACCGTCCGCCGCATATTTTTCTGCGCCCGAATGTGGAACGGATTGGCCTGCTCGACTTCCTGAAATTCGAACAGATACTGTCGCAAACAGCACCCATTCGAGAAGAACTCAAACAGGCACTGGATACGGTTTTGAGCGGCAGGTTTGGGGCCGCGACGTCCTGATTTACTCAGCCGCAACGGCGGGTGAAGTTGGGCTTTCAGCCATATCATCACCGGCCTTGTCGATACGCTGTCCTTCGCGTGCAGGCTTCACCAATGGTTCCGGTGTTACTGGCTTGTTAAAGAGCAGGTGCCGCCCCGCCATGATCCCTTCCGATGCTTGCACATGCAGACGATCTTCATCGCGCTGACGCACATCTTCGCGAATGTTATAGGCTTCTGCTTCCGATACGCCCAAGCCTTCCAAAGTGCGCTGACCAAACAAAAGGCCCGACTCAAAAGTCTCGCGCAGTTCATATTCCACGCCTTGCGCACGCAGTTGCAGCGTGTGTTCACGGTCATAAGAGCGAACAAACAGGCGAACATCGGGGTATTCAGACTGGATCAGGTTAACGATGCGGTTGGTGATTTCTTTCTTATGCGTGCAGACAGCCACAAGCTTTGCCTTACGTATGCCTGCCGCTTCCAACACATCCTTGCGGGTGCCATCGCCAAAATAAATCCGAAAACCGAATTTCCCGGCTGCACGAACGCGATTGGGTGAGTTGTCGATCACCGTCACGTCTATGCCGCCCGCAAGTAATATCTGCGCCGAAATTTGTCCGTAACGCGAAAAGCCGATCATCAGAACGTCAGCTCCGGCGCCTTCGAAGTTTTCTTCGATGACGTCTTCGGTTTTATCTTTGATGATAAGCCTTGAGCCGATCGCTACAGAAAGCGGTGTCAGAGCCATCGAGACTGTTACGGCAGCAACAAGCTCGGAACTTAGCGCATTAGAAATGACGGCCGCTGCTGCAGCTGCCGAGAAAAGTACGAAAGCGAACTCACCGCCTTGTGGTAGCAGAAAAGCAACGCGGATCGCATCATTGTGGTTTGAACGGAAGATGCGGCAGAGCAAATAGGTGATTGCCGCTTTGACGACCATGAAGATCGGCACGGCAATCAAGATCGTCTGCCAATATTGCAGAATGACTGTGAGGTTGAGCGAGAGACCGACAGCCACGAAGAACAGGCCAAGGAAGATACCGCGGAATGGTTCGATATCCGCTTCCAACTCATGACGATAGGACGATTCAGCGAGCAGAACACCTGAAATGAATGCCCCCATGGCCATTGAAAGCCCGGCGGCTTGCAGCAGGCTTGCCGAACCCAACACCACAAACAGGGCGGCTGCGATCATGACCTCGCGCGCGCCGGTATTGGCAATGATCCGGAACATCGGGTTGATCAGATAGCGCCCCGCGATAACAAGCGCTGCAATAGCTGCGATAGCGGTTGCAAGGTGAAACCCGGCGCTAGCTTGGGACGGCTCATTCGGGGAAAGTGCTGGAATGATTGCCAGAATTGGCACGATTGCGAGATCCTGAAACAACAGAATCGCAAAAGCGCGCTGTCCATGCTTCTGGTTGGTTTCTGCACGATCTTCCAACACTTGCATGGCAAAAGCTGTCGATGACAGGGCAAGACCAAAGCCGATTATGATCGCCGCTTCAGTGGTCAAACCTGCAAGGTAGATGCCGAGTGCTGCAAGGGCGGACCCTGTGAGTATGACTTGCGCTGCACCGAGACCAAAAATTGCATGACGCAAAGCCCATAGACGCGACGGCTTTAACTCAAGCCCGATGATGAACAGCAGGAAGACGACGCCAAGCTCTGAGAAATGCAGCAGATCTTCGCCATCCGAAATGAGCCGTGCCACCGGACCGATCACAATCCCCGCTGCAAGATAGCCGAGAACGGTCCCAAGGCCGAGCCGTTTGAACAGCGGAGCCGCGATAATCGCGCCGCCCAGAATCATCAGCGCTTGTAAGTAGAGACTTCCGCCAGTTGGGACCATGATATGCTCTTGGAATTCGAAGAATGTGAGGGCTTCCCTTGAAGCCATCGGATTTCAGCAATATAGAAACACGATATGTCTCTAATCAGTCCGATGTCGAATAATTTGACATAAGTTTTTTGCAAATTCCGATTACGGCTGGTTACATAGCGTGGTTTCTTATTGGAGCTCACGTTAATTTCAATCTTGGATTATACAATGATTTCAGACAATTCATCGGGTAAACTTGTTGATCGCGCGGCACAGCTGGTGGCTGCTGCAAAGCGCGCCGGAGCTGATCATGCTGACGCAGTTGTGATCCGCGCCCGCTCGGTGAGTGTTTCGGTCCGGCTTGGTAAGGTTGAGGGAACCGAATCGTCCGAAAGCGATGATTTTTCTCTGCGGGTTTTCGTCGGTCGCCGCATTGCCAGTGTTTCGGCAAATGCAGGCAGCAATCCGGATCAACTGGCAGAGCGTGCCGTGGCCATGTCGCGTGTTGCACCGGAAGATCCGTTTGAGCAATTGGCCGATCCTGATCTGCTGGCGAAGCAGCCACGTGATCTTGATCTTTATGACGCAACCGAAATTGATACAGCACGGCTGACAGCGGATGCGCTGGCGACAGAAGAGGCCGCGCGTGCGGTCGCGGGCGTGACCAATTCGGGTGGCGCAGGCGCATCGCGCAGCATGGGCGGTCTCGTGCTTGTCACATCGTCTGGCTTCTCTGGCGAATATGCGGCGACGCGTTTTGGCCGCTCGGTGTCTGCTATTGCGGGCGAGGGCACGAAGATGGAGCGCGATTACGATTTTAGCTCGCGCTTGCATTTCGCTGATCTTGATACGCCTGAAAATATTGGTCGTCGTGCTGGCGAACGTGCTGTTCGTCGTCTTGGCGCACGCCAAGCCAAGACAGGGCCAGTCAATGTCGTGTTCGATCCGCGTTTGGCGCGCGGTATTGCAGGGCATCTTGCAAGTGCGATCAATGGCGCGTCTGTTGCGCGCAAGACGAGTTTTTTGCGCGATAGTCTTGGCAAGCAGATTCTGAAATCAGGCATTAATGTCACCGATAATCCTTTGCGCATTCGTGGATCATCGTCACGTCCGTTTGATGGCGAGGGCATTGAAGGTCAGCCGCTCACAATGGTTGAGAATGGTGTACTCGCACATTGGTTGCTGTCCGGGTCGAGCGCACGTGAACTTGGTCTTGTTGGCAATGGGCGCGGTGTGCGTTCGGGTTCGGGTGTAACACCTGCCTCAACCAATTTTGCGATTGAGCCGGGTCTTGAGACGCCGGAAGCGCTCATTCGTGCGCTTGGCACCGGCTTTTACGTGACGGAAGTCTTCGGTCAGGGCGTCGATATGATCACCGGACAATATAGCCGTGGCGCATCGGGTTTCTGGATCGAAAATGGTGAGCTGGCTTATCCGGTGAGCGAGGTAACCATTGCGTCCAATCTAAAAGATATGTTCCTCAACATGACGCCTGCTTCTGATATTGACCGGAATTTTGGCATGACCGCCCCAACACTCGTGATTGAAGGCATGACCCTTGCCGGAAATTGAGAAACGAAAAGACATTCAGAACGAACTTGAACTTCTGCGTCATGCAGCGCGTGAGGCAGGCCGCATTGCCATGCGGTATTTCGGCCATTCGCTGGAGGTTTGGTTCAAAGAAGGTCAGTCGCCGGTTAGCGAAGCCGATTTCGCGGTCGATACCTATCTGAAGCAGGTTTTGCTCGAAGCACGGCCTGACTATGGCTGGATTTCTGAGGAAACAACAGATGATCGTGCGAATGCGGTGCGTCGCCGTTCTTTTGTGATTGATCCCATCGATGGAACGCGCGGTTTCATTCATGGTCAGTCTCAGTGGTGCGTGAGTCTTGCTATTGTCGAGGATGGCAAACCGATTGCCGGTGTGCTGCAATGCCCGGTGCTGAACGAAGTTATTGAGGCTGGCAAAGGCTTTGGTGCATCGCAAAATGGATTGCCGATCCAGACGTGCTTGCCGCCTCCCGGTGAAAAAATCTCGATGGCCTCGGCAAAACGTATGGTGGATGTACTGCCGGAAGGCTGGCGCGACCGCGTGATCGTCCATCCTTATGTGCCATCGCTTGCTTACCGGATTGCAATGGTGGCACGCGGCGATATTGCTGGCACCTTCATTCGGCCAAATTCGCATGATTGGGACTTGGCTGCAGCTGATCTGATCTTAAGTGAGTCGGGCGGGGCGTTGCTCAATCACGATGCTCAGCCGCTTCACTATGGTGGACCAACGTTGCAACACGGAGCATTGGTGGCATCGAGTGGAAACCTTTTGCAGGAAATGTTGAGTGTTGTAGCCGATTGGCCATTGAGCTAATCATGCCGCAAACGATTTAGTTTCAAGGGATATTATAATGAGCGTCGAAGGCAACAAGAAGCAGCTTCTTCATCTGGTGTTTGGCGGTGAGCTGACAAAGCTTGGAACCGTTCAGTTCCGTGATCTCGATAATCTCGATGTTGTCGGAATCTATCCGGACTATGAATCGGCCAAGACTGCATGGAAATCTAAGGCACAGCAGACGGTTGATAACGCGCATATGCGCTATTTCATCGTTCATCTGCACCGTCTGCTCGACCCGGAAGGCGTTGATCTGAAAGCAGAATAAACGCTTGTCTGGTTCGCGTGATCGTTCTGATGGCTTTGCTAAGCGCTTGTGGCGCCGCATTCGCGGCCCGCTTGCGCGTTCTGCTGTGGTTAAATCTGCGCTGGTGCAGTTAATTTCAGGCTATTTGAAGTTCGTGCGCCTGACCAATCCGCTGTGCAAAGGCTCTGCGGATATTAAGGTTCTTTTGCGCGAGAATAGCCCTTCGATCATAACTTTCTGGCATGGTCAGCATATTATGGCGCCGGTCGTGCGGCCGCATGATTTGGCTGTGGTTGCCATGTTTTCGCGCAGTGCAGATGCAGAGCTGAACGCGCGTATTGCTGAAAAATTTGGCTTTATCACCGTGCGCGGTTCTGGCGGACGTGGTGAAGGAAACTCAGCGAAAAAAGGTGGTGCACGCGCACTTCTGACATTGAAAAATGCACTGAAAAAGGGACAATCGGCATCGATGATTGCCGATATTGCTCATGGCACGGCGCGGGAGGCGGGCGAGGGTATTATTTTGCTGGCCAAGCTTTCCGGCCGACCAATAATGCCTTTTGCATATGCTTTTTCGCGGAATCATGTTTTGCATAAGACATGGGATAAAACGACTATTCCTTTACCGTTCGGGCGCTCGATGATTGTGTGCGGAGAGCCTGTCTGGGTGGATGAAAATGCCGATGAGGCACAACTGGAAGAAAAGCGCATGGAACTGACGCGACAGCTGAATGACGCGACACATAGAGCCTATGCTGCATTGGAGGCAGGTAAATGAGTGAACGGTGGGCGCGAAACATGTTGTCGGCCTATCGCATGCTCGGCTCTGCCGCTTATCCCTTTATTGGGACTTACATTTCCTACCGGGCCTCGCGTGGCAAAGAGGAGCGCGCACGGCGCGGCGAACGCTATGGCAAGACCTCTATCGCTCGTCCGCAGGGTCCGGTGATCTGGGCGCATGCTGCCAGTGTGGGTGAATCGGTGGCGATGGCCCCGCTGATCGAAAGCATTGCTGCGACTGGTATCCATATTGTTATGACGACCGGGACAGTAACCTCTGCCAAACTCGTCGCGGATCAGCTCGGTGATCAGGTCATTCATCAATATGCGCCGCTTGATCTGCAACCGGCAGTCAATAATTTTCTCGATCACTGGAAGCCTGATCTGGTCATTGGCTGCGAATCTGAAATCTGGCCAGCAACAGTGCTTTCACTTGGCACACGGCATATTCCGCAGGTTCTCGTTAATGGTCGCCTTTCCGACCGCTCGTTTGCCTCATGGCAGAAGCGACCTGAATTGGCCGAGGCACTGTTTGAAAATTTCGCGCATGTGATTGCGCAATCGGAACTTGATGGAGAGCGCTTCCGCACCCTCGGGGCACGGCCTGTCAGCGTTTCAGGCAATCTCAAGGTTGATACAGCGCCTGCTCCAGCTGATCCGCAGGCACTGGCGGCGCTTCAGCAACAGATTGGCGGACGTCGTACCTGGGCCGCCATCTCGACGCATGACGGTGAAGAGGAAATCGCAGCCGAAGTGCACCAAATGCTGAAAGTGCGCTATCCGCGTCTCGTAACAATCATTGTTCCGCGTCATCCCAACCGCGCACCCGCTATTGAAGCCATGCTCGCCGAAAAGGGCTTAAAGGTTGCAGCGCGCAGCCGTGGCGATGTGATCGAAGCGGATACCGATGTTCTGCTGGGTGATACGATTGGCGAAATGGGTCTTTATCTGCAACTCACCGAAGTTGCTTTCATCGGCAATTCGCTGACCAAAGAAGGCGGCCACAATCCGCTGGAACCGGCAATGATGGGCACTGCTGTGCTGACTGGCAAGAATGTTCAAAACTTCCGTGACTCTTTCCAGCGTCTCATCAAGAATGGTGGCGCGCGTGTTGTGAAAGATCGCAATATGCTGGCAGGCGCAATCAATTTTCTCTTTAACAACCCCGAGCACTTGAAAACGATGATCCGTGCCGGCGCTGATACGGTTAAAGATATGCGCGGTGCGCTTAACCGCACGCTCAATTCGCTTGAGCCGTTCATTCAGCCATTGGTGCTGCAAGCGCAATTGCCGGGAAATCGCAATGAAGCGGCTTTCATCCATGGCGGCATCTGAGCATGGCGAGTGAGGCACCGCCCTTCTGGTGGGGGAAACCCGACTGGCGTGCGCATAGTCTCACACCGCTTTCGTGGGTTTACGGGGCTGTCGCAGGTCGCAGGCTTCTCAACGCAGAACCACCAAAGATCGCCGCTCCCGTTCTGTGTATCGGTAATTTCACGGTCGGCGGTGCGGGCAAAACGCCCACTGCAATCGCATTTGCAAAAGCTGCGAAAGAACGCGGCCTCGCTCCCGGCATCGTCTCGCGCGGCTATGGCGGCGATTACAAAGGGCTTCATATTGTCGACCCGTCAAACGATAGTGCTCGTCATGTTGGTGATGAGCCGCTTTTGCTTGCCCGTCATGCACCAGTTGCACTCTGCCCCGACCGGCTTAAATCAGCGCAGGCATTGCTGGCATGCGGCTGTGATTTCATCATTATGGATGATGGTTTTCAAAGCGCACGGTTGCATACCGATTTTGCACTGCTGGTGGTTGATTCTACGCGGGGCATCGGTAACGGGAAGGTTATTCCGGCAGGGCCGTTGCGTGCACCGTTGACTGACCAGATGCGCAAAACCGATGCGCTTTTGCGTATCGGCAAGGGAAGTGAAGCGGATTATGTGGTGCGACAGGCATCGCGGGCCGGGCGTCCCGTCTACGACGCGCAGTTGATACCTTCATCATTGGCGGAAGTTGCAGGCAATCGCTGGCTGCCCTTTGCAGGAATTGGCAATCCGACCAAGTTTTTTGCGAGCGTCCGGCAGGCAGGTGGAGAGATTGTCGAAACTCGAACCTTCCCCGATCATTATCCCTATACCGCTGCTGATATCGAAGAATTAAGAGATAGAGCCAGGCACTTAGGGGTCAGTCTGATCACGACGGCGAAGGATCAGGTACGTTTGATAACGACGCAAAATTTGCCAAGGTCATTCGCGCGAGAGCTTGCTATTCTTGATGTTGAACTCGATTTTGATCGCCAGGATGCGATTAATCTCATTATCAATACAGCTATAGCTCGGTTTAAAGCGCGAAATGCGGCTTAGTTTTTGCGGTTACATTTTTAGGCTGGTGATAGTTACCCAACGCTCACCGAAGCGGCTCGGGAAATCTGCCCAACTAGGCTCAGTGGAAATTCTGCCTGACTTCGGCTTAGATGCTGGAAACGGGCGATACCATGACGAGACGACCACGCCAAAACCGTAGCCCAGCTTTCAAGGCAAGTTGCGCTTGCTGCGCTGCAAGGCGAGCATACGCCAGTGGAATTATCCCAGCAGTTTGACGTGCACGCGAGCCCAATATTGCAATGGAAAGATCAGCTTCTTGAGGGAGTGATCGGTGTTTTCGGCGACAAGACCAAGGCGGGATTTCTGGGCGCAAGGAAATGATCGACCGCGCTCACAAGCTTTCGGTCGCACGACAGGCAAAGCTCCGGGGGGCAGCCGTAGCCGTGTCTACTATTCACCGCACGCTGACTCGGATGGCGATCTGGCACTGAGGCGGCAGATCGATGAATTGCATCTGGAATATCCATTCGCGGAAATCGGACGTTGCAGGGGCTTTTGAAAGGAGAAGGGCTTGAGGTTGGGCACTCCATGTCGCTACTCTAATAAAGAAGATGAGCATCGAGACGATTTACCCTCGACCAAACACTTCGAAGCCAGCACCAGGGCATAAAATCCATCCCTATTTCCTGCGCAAGCTAGAACGCATCCCGAAAGGTGTGAAAGGGTTTTTGGAACAAGATGCGCGTAAAAAACAAAGAGATAGATAATTTCTATTGTTTCATTCTAAACTAGAAATGCTCTAATATGTCGATCTGATTCAGCATGATCGAAACGCTCCCGAATGACGGATGAATAGGGAGGTTCGTCCGAATGCCGCAACGAAATTCCCCTCTGGCTCCATTCCAATATGGAACCTTTCGTGCTCTCTGGTCTGCAACTCTGTTTTCAAACCTTGGTGGTCTTGTACAAACAGTTGGCGCGGGCTGGATGATGGCGACTATTGCGCATTCAGATGACATGGTTGCGTTGGTGCAGGCCTCAACGACACTTCCGGTTATGATTTTCTCCGTTGCGGCTGGAGCGCTTGCTGATAATTTCGATCGTCGGCGAATTATGCTGGCGGCGCAAATCATGTTGCTCGTCATCTCTGCAGCGCTGGCTGCCTGCGCTTATCTCAACGTCTTAACGCCATGGATGCTACTTGGGTTCACATTCCTGATTGGCTGTGGGGGCGCATTGCACAATCCTTCTTGGCAGGCTTCAATGGGGGATATCGTACCGAGAACAGACCTACCGGCTGCGGTTGCACTTAATTCTATGAGTTTCAACCTGATGCGCAGTATAGGTCCTGCAATTGGTGGTGCCATTGTTGCAGCAGCTGGCGCTGCATTTGCGTTTATTTTTAATGCTTTCAGCTATTGTGCACTTATTCTCGCACTTTGGCGTTGGCAGCCACAAATAGCTAAATCGAGTTTACCGCGAGAATCTTTGGGGCCCGCAATGGTGGCTGGCTTGCGCTATGTTGCCATGTCGCCAAATTTATTGAAGGTGATGTTTCGCGGCTTTCTGTTTGGTTTGTCCGCAATCGTTATTCTTGCACTTTTGCCTCTGGTTGCCCGCGACCTTGTACAAGGCACGGCGCTTACTTATGGCATAATGCTTGGCTTTTTCGGCATCGGCGCAATCGGCGGTGCACTCTCCAGTGCACGCTTGCGTGAACTGCTTGGTAATGAGTGGTTGGTGCGCATAGCATTCGTAGCTTTTGCTGTGAGTTGTTCGCTTCTTTCGATCAGTCACACGGTCTGGTTAAGCTGCATGTTTCTAATGCCAGCGGGGATGTCTTGGGTTCTGGCACTATCACTCTTTAACGTGACTGTGCAGCTTTCAACACCGCGATGGGTGGTAGGGAGAGCGTTGGCACTTTATCAGACAGCGACGTTTGGAGGCATGGCTGCAGGTAGTTGGTTATGGGGCTCTGTTGCTGATGAGTTTGGTGTGTCGGGCGCGTTGCTGGCTGCAGCCTGCTTTTTGGTGTTTGGGGCCGTAGTTGGTTTTTTGCTGCCACAACCCGATTTTGAATCGCTTAATCTTGATCCGCTTAATCGCTTCAGCGAGCCACAGTTACGTCTGGATTTACGCTCCCGAAGTGGTCCGATTATGATTATGGTTGATTATAAAATTGCTCAGGAAGACGTTCAGGCGTTCCTCGCTGCAATGGCTTTAAGAAGACGAATTAGGATTCGAGATGGAGCGCGTCAATGGGCATTGTTGCGTGACTTAGAGAACCCTGAAACGTGGACCGAAAGTTATCACGTTCCGACATGGGTGGAATATGTGCGTCATAATCAGCGACGCACGCAGTCGGATGCTGAAGTATCAGAAAGGCTTATCGCTCTCCATAAAGGTGATGCGCCGCCAGTTGTACATCGTATGATAGAGCGACAGACAGTGTCTATTCATGACGATATGCCGCTCAAAGCGCATCTCGATTTCCACTAGAGCGTTTCCAGTTTTCATTGAATAATTCGAAATGCTCTATCTCTTTGTTTTCTGAGCGCATCTTGTTCCGAAAACCGTTTCACACTTTTCGGGATGCGCTCTAGTCGTGACTAAGGTATTTTATTGATAATGCTTTCAGATGCCGAAAAATCGGTTAGTGCGATTTGATTGCGTCCGCTTTTCTTGCTTGAATAAAGCTGGTGGTCCGCATGTTTAAGCCACAAGGCCCCTCCCATTCCCGGTTGGGTTTGGGCAGATGCAATGCCAATGCTGACAGTAACGCTGGTACTGATTTCGGAACCTTTGTGCGGAATGTTTAAAGACTGAATTTGGTGCTGGATTTCACGTGCTGTGTCCATGGCCTTCTCTGGGTTTGCTCCCGGCAATACGCATGCGAACTCCTCGCCGCCATAACGGGCAGTCATTCCAGAGACCTTGTGGACTGCACGGGTGAGGGCAGCCGCAACCATCGCGATGCAACGATCGCCTTCCGGGTGACCGTAAGTATCGTTAAACAGCTTGAAGAAGTCGATATCCAGCATGATGACCGAGAGCCAAGCTTCTGTCGGTGTCAGACGCGATATTTCGGCCTCCAGCGTAACTTCCAACTGCCTTCGATTGCTTAGGCCAGTCAATGCATCTGTGACGGCCATTTGGGCCAGTTGGTCGCGCAAGCGTTTGAGTTCTATATGATTGGCGACGCGCGCGCGTAAAACGACTGGATTGATTGGTTTGGTTACATAATCGATAGCGCCAAGAGACAAACCGCGTACTTCCGCGTCCTGATCATCAAGCCCCGTAGTGAAAATGACAGGCACATCCGCAAGAAGGCGATCATTTTTAATCCGCGAGCAGACTTCATAGCCATCGATGCCTGGCATCATGACATCAAGCAATATGAGATCAGGCAGAACTGAGCGAGCAACTTCGAGCGCTTGTTCACCCGATGTTGCAAAAGAGATTTCGTAATAATCTTCAAGCACCGCGTTCATGATTTCGATGTTTGATACTTCATCATCGACGATCATTACGGTTGCACGATTTGGCATTATTATGCTCCGGTGATCTTAACTATGCTGTGGTTCACCACGGCTGTTTTTGTTTTTCTGGTCTTAACTGCAGTGAATTTATCTCTCTGGTGGATTTGTCTGTTCAGGGAAAATTGCGTCTAGATTGCGCAATGCCGTTTCGTAATCGAGCTTATCGAGCGCTGATTTTGTATTGGCCAAAGCCTGAGCTTGTGTATCGCCATCTGATAATGAACCGAATAGCTGTACTAAAGTATCGTAACTGCTACGCGCTCGCATGCTTCGACGGTTGAGGTGATCTCTCAAAGATAACACAGCGGCATTTATGTCGGACTGTGATATACTAATATCTACCTGTTTTACGGTATTTGGCTTTTGATCCTTGATGCTCTCCGCAGCTGCTAGTGCAGGTTTCAATGCTGTATCCAGCGCGATGAGTGTTGGCTCTATACCCACGATTTGTTCATTGGCGATTGCCAACTCTACTTCAGCCGAAATGCGAGAAACTTCCGAGAGTTCAAGCGATGCCGCCACGCCTTTCAATGTATGAGCAAGGCGACGAGCGCCAGTAAGGTCGCCTGCGGCGATTTGGTCTTTGAGTGCCTCAATAATATTGTAGAAGTCATCATGGAAACTGATGATAAGGCGTCGTAGCAGAGATTTTTTTCCATTTACACGAACGAGTGCACGTGCAAGATCGAAGGGTGGCAACCGTTCTGGAAGCTCAGACGGTACAGTTTCCAGCTTGCTTTCCGCGACAAGTAAACCGGAGGATTGCGGGCGACGTGGCTTCATCCAGCGTTCAAGCGTTCCAATTAGTACGCTTGGGTCAATAGGTTTTGCGATATGATCGTTCATACCTGCTTCGGCACATCTGCGCCTTTCTTCTTCATAAGCATGCGCTGTCAATGCAATAATGGGTAAAGCTTCAGCGGAACGCTGACGTCGAATGTGACGCGTTGCCTCTAGTCCGTCCATTTCCGGCATCTGAACATCCATCAAGACTGCCGCGTAATGATCTCCTGCACGGTCAATAGCTTCACAAGCTAGGCGACCGTTTTCAGCAGTGTCGACCTCGAGACCGGCATCGCTCAGAAGTTGGTATGCGATTTCACGATTTATCGCATTGTCTTCGACAAGGAGGATATGTTCGCCTCTGAGAGCAGGTGCAATCATTCCAAAGCTATCTGTAGATGCTGCGGTTTCGTTTGCGAGAGGGAATATGACGTTCAATGTATCGAGTATCTGTTGAGCTTCTATCGGCTTGGGCAGATAAGCCGCGATTCCTGCACGCGAGGCTTTAGCTTTAAATTCGTCGCTCCCATAAGCGGTGATAAGCACGATTTCCGGAAGTTTTGTCAGCTTCGCATTTGCATAAAGGCTCGTGACGGTTTCCATACCGTCCATGCCTGGCATCTTCCAGTCGAGAAGAAGAAGATCATAGGGTTTACCACGCTGAAAAGCGGTTTCAAGCGCACCAATAACTTCATTGCCCGACGCCACGAGGTCGACGGTAATTGACCAATCAGCGAAAATTCCCTGCAATATTTCACGGGATGCCGGATTATCATCGGCTACCAACACCCGCAACTTCTGGATGTGTGCTAGCGGTCTTTCTATGATGGAATGGCTACGATCCACATTTCCAAACTTTGCCGTTACGGTGAAGATACTGCCTTTTCCAGGCGCACTGTTAACCGTGA
Organism: Brucella pseudogrignonensis; assembly: GCF_032190615.1. Lineage (NCBI taxonomy): Bacteria > Pseudomonadati > Pseudomonadota > Alphaproteobacteria > Hyphomicrobiales > Brucellaceae > Brucella > Brucella pseudogrignonensis. The sequence goes on along the minus strand of NZ_JAVLAT010000002.1, from coordinate 145,050 downwards.
TGCCCCCGCCCATCTGTGTAGCAATCTGTTTGCTGATAACCAGACCAAGTCCTGTGCCGCCAAAACGACGGGTAGTAGAATTATCTGCCTGAGAGAACGAGTTAAAGAGTTTCGATTGCTGCTCTTCAGACATGCCGATACCGGTATCGGCAACTGTGATCTGGAGCATGTAATGGTCTGCGTCCGTTGTCTTTCCACTCACACGTAAAATTACAGAGCCGTTCTCGCTGAACTTTATGGCGTTCGTCATCAAGTTGAGAAGAACTTGTCCGAGCCGCATCTCATCACCGACAAGATGCTCTGGTACCCCTTCATCAATATGCAGGCTGACAGAAACATTCTTTGTACGGGCTTCAGCACTGGTGATCTGCATTTTGCGATCAAAAAGTGCCCGTAACTCGAAAGGTCGATTCTCCAGCGTGAGTTTGCCCGCGTCATTCTTTGAAAAATCAAGAATGTCATTGATCAGTCGAAGCAGTGAGCCGCTCGCACCATTAATTTTGTTTAGATAATCGCGTTGACGTTCTGTCATGTCTGTACGCTGCATAAGATGGCAGAAGCCCAGGATTGCATTCAGCGGCGTACGGATTTCATGGCTCATATTGGCCAGAAACATACCTTTGGCTTTATAGGCCTGCTCTACCTGTGCAGAGCGCTCTTCAATCTCGGCATTTTTCACCATGATTTCATCGCGCATTTTGCTGATGCTGTTAACGCAATCAACAAGCATGTCGCTAAACCAGACAAGTACCGCAGCTTCCAAGGCGACAATAACTGCGTGGATCATAACGCGGCGGATATCGCTGCCGGTCGGGAATACAAACGATGGTAGCATGTAGTCGAGCGCGAGGTGGTGTAACGCAATCGCGATAGCTGCAATGATGGTTGCGCGCCGGTCACACCATCCAATTGTCAGTGCAAGCATGGCAAAAAAGTACATATGCATGTCCATCTGCCAGATATGGCCACGCAAGAGATAGAGAAGGACTGCTGGCTCTGCTACCAGTGCAACTGCAGAAAGAAAACGCGTCGCTGGTGCAATGTCTGAGCGCAGCCACATTAAATTGTAGCAGATTGCAAGAAAAGCGGCTGCAAGAGCGCCGCCGATAACAGAGATTCCTGTTGCATAAGCAATCGCTGCGAATAGCGGTACGTGAAGCCAAAAGAAGATAACCAGGAACCGCGCAAAGCGTCTGCGTATATCGTCAAGTTCAATGATCATGGATTTAGGCCCCGGTGACCGCTAGGTCGATACAGCTGGAGAGTTGACTAGGTTCAAATACGAGCCAAGCGCCCGCATTATAAAGTGCAGAAATGGCGTCTGAACGCTCCGCGTGGACGACGACGACATTCATCCGCTCGTTGAGTGATATAATTTGAGCATCTGCTTTGTTTAAAAGCGCGCTGACCTGAGAAATATCTGCCCATGGCTGCATCAACACCGCATATGTGTTGTTCTCTCCGCTTGGTAACAGCATTGCGTAAAGCAGTGCTGTTAGACCCACCAGGAAGAGAGCAAGGGCAGGCAGCATATCAAGCATGCGCCATTGTGACTGCGCCGAACTGGAATTCATATATGTGTGCCCGCAATTCAACACGCCCTAGATGATTCTGTACTTAATATATAGAAAAGCGCGTGTATTGCTGCATGTGCTAATTTAAGATTGCAGGAATATCAAGGTGAAGCTGGTGCGAATTAAGTGTGTGATAGCCTGGCTTCGGATCTGTTTTACGATTTAATTGATTGATTTTTATTTATAAACTTAGAGGTTAATCCTAAAGTATCACAGGTTTGATATCTTCACATGCTGCCATGTCGTGTTAGGCAGCATGTGTCGTGATTTGTCAGCTTAAATTTTTTCGAAAAGCGGTTCAGTTATTTCTTGGATTATCGCTACGGCTTGATCTGTTTCCTGCGGGGTTGCAGGAACCTCAAACTCGGCAAGCTCAATGCCCGCGATTTGTGATGCTGGAATTGCGGCCAACGCATCTCGCAATTGCTGCACATGTAGTCCGTCTGCGATCGCATAAGCTGCCGGGATTAATCCCGGGTTCATGACGTCCCAGTCAATGTGAACCCAAACTGGGTTTGAGCCTATAGCTTCGCATAATGTTTGTGCTGTGACGTCGGATGGGGGGATGATCCTAACGTTTGAATTTTCGAGAAGGCGTCGTTCCTCGGGATCAATATCGCGACCGCCCACAATTATAACTCGTTCGGTTACCACTCCCGCGCCGTGCCCGGTATCCCAGATGCCGCAAATGCCAGCAAGAGCCATGCCGCCAAGATATCCCGACTCTGTGGTTTCTGGGGTATTGAAGTCTCCATGCGCATCGATCCACAAAACGACGAGGTTTTTGATGTGACGGGCAGCCTGCGGGATGGTTGCTAAACTTGCGGAGCAAGTGTTGGTAACCACAATGGGACGCTGCCCAGCTTCAAATTCCGCTGATACAGCTCGTGCGAGTTCTGAAAGCGTTTCGTGCGCTTCCTCCAGAGCTACATTCCAATTATCATTCTTAGCAGAAGATGGTTTTCCGGCAATTTGAATTTCTAAACCATAACGATTTGCAAGTGAATTAGCAGCGGTCAATGCACCCGGTATAGCTCCATGCGTCCGGTCTGCTACTCGGCCTTGGCAGACGATGAGAGAGCGAGGCATGGCAAAATCCTTTGTGTATGGCTGTGCTTATCGACGTTCTCTAACTATCGCCGTTATATGATTTTGACGATATGCAAAATGTCATTATCGCGCAGTTTCCATAAGGAAATTTATCGATTCAGAGAGATGAGCAATCAATGCGTATGCTAACCCAAATTATTATGAGGAGAGGAGGATCGATAGTACAAAGGGAAAATTAAACCATAAGGAATGATAGAGATATCAGCGATATTTTCGTTATTTGTGGCTAATTCGCGTTCCGGCTTTTTTGCCTTGGTCGATGTTTCGATGTTTGAAAGGACAAGGATAATCATCCCCCATACAAGAAATGGGGTGGTGGCGATAATTATCTGAACAAAGCCTATGTAATCCATTTTTGAATGATGATGCAGACGAATAGGTTCAACAAGAAAATGGTTTCTCAAAAATCAGCTAAGAGTAGCTTTATTTTCTTATGACAATGAAGATCATATTCTTATCAAAAAAAGGCCGAGTATGAGCCGGCCTTTTATGTATTCATATATTTGTTTATATTGCTTCGTCGTGGGAAGGCTTTTCCCAAAGATTGACGCCGCCTTCAACCGCATAACGGTCAATTTCTGCCAGCTCTTCTGCTGTGAAAGACAGATTGTTGAGGGCAGCAACGTTTTCCTCAACCTGTTTTGCAGAACTGGCGCCGATTAGTGCTGAGGTAATACGTGGATCACGGAGCACCCAGGCAAGCGCCAGCTGTGCCAGTGATTGGCCACGACGCTTTGCGATTTCGTTAAGCGCTTTTGCCCGCTCAATGTTTTGAGGCGCCAGATGCGCTTCTTGCAAGAAGTGACCGCCCGGACGGTTGACGCGGGAATCTTCCGGCACACCATTTAGATATTTATTGGTCAGCAATCCTTGTGCCAACGGCGTGAAGGCAATGATGCCAGAGCCGACTTCGTCGCTTGCTGTCAGCAAGTCCTTTTCAATCCAGCGATTGAATAGATTGTAGGATGGCTGATTGATCAGCAGTGGTACCTGACGCTGTTCAAGCAGACGCGCAATTTCGCGGGTCTTGTTGCCGGAATAAGAGGATATGCCGACATAAAGCGCTTTGCCCTGCCGAACGGCGGACGCGAGCGCATCAGCGGTTTCTTCAAGCGGTGTATGCGCGTCGAAGCGATGCGAATAGAAGATATCGACATAATCGACACCCATGCGCTTCAGGCTCTGATCGAGGCTTGAAAGCAATGCTTTGCGTGAACCACCACCGGCTCCATATGGTCCCGGCCACATGTCCCAGCCAGCCTTGGTTGAGATGATTAGTTCATCGCGATAAGCGGCCAGATCATGTTTCAGAACCTGCCCGAAATTGATTTCCGCAGATCCCGGAGGCGGGCCGTAATTATTTGCGAGATCAAAATGCGTGATACCAAGATCAAAAGCTTTGAATAAGATCGAACGCTGGCGATCAAGCGTCGTGGTGTCACCAAAATTGTGCCAAAGGCCCAAAGAGATAGCGGGAAGTTTCAAGCCGCTTCGACCCACACGGCGAAAGACAGCCGAGTCATAGCGTTTCGGATCTGGAATGTAGGTCATTGCTGCGTCCATTAATGAGGAATGTCGGATTCGGTAAACTCTATTCCGCGCATGTTACAGTTTATAAACGCGACTGGAAGAGCCGATCATTCTATCTGGTTATATACTGGTAAGTATTTTTTACCGCGCAGCCAACGCTGTTCGGATAAGCTTTCTAGAATGAACCAAAATTCGCAAATCTCATTGTCGTGGGTTACTCTGCTGCGATTAGGGGAACGTATGGCTCTCCAGCAAGGTCAACAGGTTTCAGCGAAACATATCCGTTCTGGATTTCCAGCACGTGCGAATAGACGCTCTCGCCATTTTCGAGCGTGGGCAGCTTTTCCTCATGCATGATGCTAATGACAATTGCACCCGGGCAGCGTGTTTTAAGCGCTGTGTGGAACCGCATCTTCGATGTAGGATCGAGCGCGCCGGTTGCTTCATCGAGGAAGATTACCGATGGCTTGTGCAACAGAAGTCGCGCCAGCATAATCTTCTGCTTCTGACCGCCGGACAGCACCATGTCCCATGCAGAGCCATCTGCATCTGCATCATTCATCCGCAGGATAAACTCACCAAGCCCTGCCTCATGCAGCACGGCAGCGACAGCCAGATCGTTGAAGTTGTCTTCATCTTCCGGCAGGCTGACAAGTTGTTTCAAAGAGACGTTGGGAAACTTTGCTTCCTGTGGCGTGTAGATAGATTTTGTTTTCTGAGGGAAAATGATGTTTCCCGTGCCATAAGCCCAAAGACCATTCAGTGCCTTAATGAAGGACGTTTTGCCAGAGCCTGATTCACCGCGCATATAAACCCAATCTCCGGCGCGGATATTGATTACGCCTGAACGCAAGAATGGCACTTCGGTATCTGGCCCCTGCATCAGTGCCAGATTATGGACTGAAAGACCAAAGCGCTGATGCTGCGTGGAAAAATTGAAACCATTTACACCCGAACGCGCATAAAATGCTGCCGGTTCTTGCACCGCTTCAATTGCTTGTGCCAGCCCCATCACGCGACCGGCATTGGCACGCAGATTGGCAATAGCAGGCATAACCTGAATGAACCAAGAGCAATCATTGATCATGGCCGCTACAAGTTCGGCACCTGTCACATAATTACGGAAACTCACGGCGCCGCTCATATAGGGCACGAGACCTGGAATATAGGCGATGATGCGGTTCGACATGAAGCCGTAAGCCTGAGAGAACGCGAGATAAGCAGCGTCAAAACGGTTGAGCTTGTTCCATGTGCCGTCAACATCTTTATAAAGCCGCTTGTTAACTGACCGTTGCACAGCTTCGCCTTCGGAAGCAGAAATCTGGAAACTGCGACGCAGCAACGTCGTCCACTCGCCACGATAGGAACCTTCAGCCTTTTGCATGCCGAGGTTGAGTCTTTCCAGCTGACGACCGATCTTGATCGCGATGAAAGTGCCGATTGGTACATAGAGGATGATCGCGGCAAAGGCCAAAACGGCGCCGCCATAGGAACCGAGAAACTCAAGACCACTGACCTCGGTCGATATTTCCAGTAATTTCTGGCCGATGAAAAATGCTGAAAGCACAACACCGACGATACCCATGACGAGGCCTATGGCTCCACCAGTCATACCCTTGATGGACTCTTGCAGGCGCTGGTCTACATTGTCGGGCAGATTTGCGCCTTTCCCCTGTTGCAGATGGAAATGGGTGTGGTTGCGATCAAGCATCGCGTCAGAAAAACTATCATTGAGCCACTTGCGCCACTTACGGTGCAAGGTGGTCGACAGAAGGTGTCGGAAACCGACAAGCAGAACGTCTTTGCCCAGCATCAACAGGATCAGCACACCAGCATTCATTGCAATGGCCAGCAATGGGTTCTGAACCGGTGCGCTTTTCACATTGACAATGGAGTTCATCAAATGGCCTGAAGCTTCAGCAACCCAAACCGTCGTTTTGCTGATAAAGGCTGTGAAGATAAAGATCGCAGCGGTCAGTGCCCACGCTTCTTTCCAGCGGTCTGACACCCAGTATGCACGCATTAAACCCCAAAAGGAGGTCATCTGTGAAACGGCAGTGCTGTTCCCCTTGCCGAGGGACTGCTTTTCTATCTGCCGACCTGCTTCCAATTCGTACCTGCTCCAAATGCTATGCTTGCGATAACGCTATGTAACCAATTGCAACAAACTGTGGTTAACGAAGTGTTAATAGTCAACATAAATGGCGATCACATTTGCGAGCTGAATTTGAAACATATCTCAACGTGCTGAAAATATTTGATTATTCAAGCTGATCAAGTTGGGGATGTATGGCGTTGTCTCAATGTCCGTGACCCAAAAAACACAGTTAACGAATGGTTAAAATTGACATCTGAGCATGGATTCGCGTGATGCAGTGTTGCTGAATGAATATTATATGACAGCTTTGATCAGCATTTTTTCAGTCCTTTGATCTTAATCAAGGAGAGTGTGAAACGACAGGTTTATGGCTCCGTCAGGCTGGTTTGCAGGGCATCATTTCGATGCCACCGAAGCTAGCTCTTTGGAGATCATTGAGATGCGCAAGATTATCGTTTCTGCCGCCGCGAGCCTCTGCATTCTGACGGCCGTTCCCGCCTTTGCCGAGAACTTTGAGGTTCATATGCTTAATAAAGGCGAGGCTGGCGCGATGGTTTTTGAACCTGCCTATGTGAAGGCACAACCGGGCGATACAATCACCTTCATGCCGATTGATAAGGGCCACAATGTCGAGTCGATCAAGGATATGATCCCGGCAGGCGTTGAGCCCTTTAAAAGCAAGATCAATGAGAATTATACACTGACGGTTACCGAGCCGGGTGCCTATTTTGTCAAATGCACACCGCATTACTCAATGGGCATGGTCGCACTGATTACGGTTGGTGATAATCCTAGCAATCTTGAGCAAATAGTCGCTGCGAAGAAGCCCAAGCCTGTTCAGAAACGCCTTGATACAGTGCTTGCGACCATTCACTAACGCGTTCAAATGGGTTGCTTATTAGACGGCCCATTCTATATCGGTGGTGAAGGCAATCGTCAGCCACCGATTTGGGCCTTCGCCGCCAAGAGCATCGCCAATTTCATCGCGCAATGCATCCCACTCTTCAAGCTTCTTTGCCGGTTGGCCTGCTGGCACGATGAAATAGAGTTCAATCTGTTTGCCACGCCCGACTTTGGCGACATAAGCGCGATATGATTTAAAGCCGTTGCGCTCTACGACCTGTTTCGCAACCTCATCGACGTGCTGTTTAAGATCAAGTGGTGTCACGAGCAGCATGTCGGCCAGCGCTTGTCTGATCGTTCCAATCGGCATTGGGATGATGGCAAGGCAAACCAATGCAAGCACTGCGGGATCGATATACGGTGCTATCCAGTCGAATTGTGTTCCCTGAATCGCATAGCCAATGGAGAACGCGATAAGTAACGCTGCCGTAATGCCACCTGACATAATCCATGCTTTTGCATCGAGCGCGATAAAGTCTGACTTCAGCTTACGATTGGCACGTGTTTCAAACCAAGCCATGCCGAGGCAGGCAACTAGCGCAACGATTGCGTAAAAAATCGCGTAACTGAATTCGAGATCGCGACCGCCATGCATAAGGCTGCCAATAGCATTGATAAGCGCATAGATCGCAACCCCTGTCAGCATGATCCCATTGAGGCCTAAAACCATCGGCTCGAGATGCCAGAATCCCATTGTGAAGCGATCTCGTAACTTTCCGCTCGGAGGCTCCGCTAGGGCAGATAAAGCAATCAGACGCGCGACAACAAGCGCAAGCCCGCTCATGGCGGCATCGGCAAACATGTAAACACCGTCGAAGACAATAGAAAATGAGCCAGACAAAAGGCCAAAGATGACACCGAAGCCTGCGACAAAAATAGTAACCGCTATAGATACTTGAAGAATATATTGTTCACTACGCAATTTTTACTCCTATTAGATTCATATTATTGATTGCAATATATTGCTATCATTCATTTTTTTAAAAATTATAAAGTGCTAAAAACAAATTGGCATGTTTTTTTCAAAATAATTAGTTTTCAATAAAAATGTAATTTTTAATATTAAAGGGGTGATTCATGTTTGTTAAATGCGAATATAACCGTACAGCCTGTACAAAAAATATACTTCTATTGGGGGGAGCGTACTTTATACTAGGGCTGCCTATTGGTGTTGGCTTTGCAGGCCAAGTCAGTGAAAATAAAACTCTAGCGAGTGACTCGGTTGATTTAGGTTGTAATGATTCTGCATCGCTACAGGAGGGATCATACGCTTTGGCAGATGGAAATGCTGCAAGGGCGCTTGGCCACTTTACCACAGCTGTTGGGGGATGCTCTCATGCTTTAGCACAAGGCGCGAGTGCTTTTGGATACAACTCTCAAGCAAACGCAGTTAATTCATCCGCTTTTGGGGCGAATGCAAAAGCAGACAGTGTCGGTGGGCTTGCGCTGGGAAGTGGAGCTTCGGTGTCTACAGATTCATACAATGCTATAGCGATAGGGACTGGCTCAAATGCGTCTAACCCAGGCAGTGTTGCGTTGGGTGCTGGCTCTCAGACTTCCGCTGCCGTAGCTACAAGTGGTACTAAACTTAATGGAGTGGATTATAACTTCGCAGGTTCTGCACCGGATAGTACAGTTTCTATTGGGGCTAAGGGCAAGGAACGAACGCTCACAAATCTTGCGGCAGGTAGAATTGGAAAGGATTCAACAGACGCAGTAAACGGCTCTGAGCTTTATGCCACCAATCAAGCAGTAACAACGGTCAATAATCAGTTCAAAACATTCGGCAGTGGTTTAGCTTCACTTCTTGGAGGCGGTTCCACTTTTAACTCTGATGGCAGTATTGGTGCTCCAACTTATAACATTGGCGGTCGAGAGTATCACAATATTGGAGACACATTCGGTGCTGTGAACCACCGTTTGGATAATTTAAATGACAGAATGGCAGGGTTAGAGGATGTCTCAAAAAGATCAGTCAAATATGATCCTAACCCCGATGGCACGAATTCTAATAGCATAACTCCTGTAGGCGGCGATCCCAATTCACCTGTCGCAATTCATAATATTTCTGATGGTTCCGCAGATTTGGATGTAACCAATGTACGGCAGTTGAAAAAGGTGGCAGAGGACGCTCATTCATATGCTGACATTAAATCGACGGAGACGTTAAAAGACGCCAAGTCATATACGGATAATGTGTTGAAAGATATGGATCATCGAATGGATGACAAGCTATCCATGCTTTCAGGTCGTGTTGACAATGTGGAGAAGGAAGCTCGGCAAGCGGCAGCTATCGGCCTCGCTGCATCGTCCCTGCGGTATGATGATCGTCCAGGGAAATTGAGTGCGGCCATTGGTGGTGGTGCATGGCGTGGAGAGGGCGCCTTCGCTGCGGGTCTTGGCTACACCAGCGAGAACCAGCGTATTAGACTTAATGTAGCTGCAACGAATGCCGGTCATCATTGGGGTATGGGTGGCGGTGTAAGCTACACATTCAACTAAAGGAGGTCGTATGTTTAAGAGAGCTGATATCTTATCGGTGTACTTGTCGGCGTTATCAGCTCTTTTTGTCGTGGGCAACGCCTCCGCAACTGAAACGACAACGCAAGTTTCAAAAGAGACATCTTACAGAATTAAGCCATCAGATGTTCAAGTTCCGTCAGGTGTTTCTCTTGGGCAGTATCGGCGAATTATAGAGCCATTTCCAAACTGGACCTTGATTTGTGATGAAAACCTCAAAACGAAGTTGCGCATATGTAATGTAACACAGAATATTATTGATAGTAGTGGCGCCAATGTTTTTAGTTGGTCACTTGCTGCCAGTCAGAATGGACACTCTTTTTTTATTCTGCGCGCACCACCTCAGTCGGGAGTGGGGAAGATGATTCATCTGGGGCTGGATGACGGTGGGAATATTGTGCATGTAAAGATAGATAAATGTGATCAAAATGTATGTGTTGCCTATCAGAACGTTGGTCCACGTTTACGTGCAGCGATTAAAAAATCTGCTTCTGTTGGTATTATTTTTGATGATGGATCAGTTGCTGATAATTTTGCATTTAAGACCTCATTCGCAGGTTTAGAACTTGCTCTTTCTGGGATACGTTAACGCTTTTTCTTACCGTGTCAGCAGAGAATTTCTAAAAGCCCCTTCCTGTTTGCTTGAAAGGGGCTTTTCATGTTTTTACTTCGTCTTTTGGTCTTTGACGAAAGTGCTGTCAGTTTCGCCCTTGAAAAAATCGCGGCCATAAATGAGCAGGCAGAGAACAACGCCCGTTGCAAAAGCCCAGCCAGCGCCGCGTGTTGCCAAAACCGCACCGGTAACACCGGCAATGCCGAGATCTCGCTGCGAACGGGCTTCCATCACGCCGATGCGCACCGAAACATAACCCTGAATGAGTAGTGTCAGGGTGAGTGCGACGCCCAGGATCGGCTGCACGAGCGTAACGATGGGCATCAGAAACAGGCCGGTATTGGTTCCCCAGCGGAAAGACCCTGCACCACCGAAAATCGAGTGCATAGATTTTTTACCCTTGGAGAAGCGTTCGCAGATAACGACCTGCATCGCAGCCCATACGGGTCCGCACATGGTAACATCAGGACCGAGCACAGACATGCCGGTGTTGCGCATTCCAAAAACGAGATGTGCGCGATTGGCGTTGTAATCGATCTTTTCATCAGGGCGATGAAGCTGAGCTTCGCTGAGAATTGACTTGGTTTTCAATACGTCGCCAAAGAGAACGATGTAGGTTGCAAGCACAGTTGGCAGAGCCGTCAAGAACATCGAGAGTGGCGGCAGGCCAAGGCCAAAGATCGTATATTCGCGCCAGAGTGTCGTGAAATCAGGTGACGAGATCGTCCATTGGAATTCTGGCCATTTGGCTTCGCCGAACAATGGGGCGATAACAACGGCGAGTAGAATGCAAGGCAGAATGCCAAGCTTGCCGATCAGGCCGAAAATACCACCGTTGCGCGAGAGGCGAGCAAATTGCGGCGAGAACATCAGGTAAAAGCACAGGCCGATTGAGATTGCGATGGTGAACGGGAAAATATCGAAGTTCCCACCGATCTTGAAAACGGAAATGACCGCTGCGAAGCCTGCGCCGATGATGATACCAGATTTAATGGCTTGCGGTATGGCCGCGATAACGCGATTGGCAATACCCGTCGCGCCGATCAATATCGACAATAGCCCCAATGTCATCTGGAATGAAACAAGTGCGTGCACCCGCTCCGGACCTTCAGGGAAGGTGGCGCAATAAGCCATGATGAGCGGGACGGCTGGTGTGATCCAACCCGGAACAACCGGATCACCAAGCAGGTGATGGGTAAGGTAAAATAGGCCGTTGAGAACGACGACTGCTAGCGCCACTTCAAATGGCATGCCCAGCAGTTCTGCCATCAATGGAATGGCGGCCAGATCGACCGCACACATCAGCAAACCCTGACAATAATCAGGCCACTCGAATTTATAATGAACGAAAGGCAGACGAATTTTAAACGGTCCGGCAGGCCAATATGGCTGCTCCTGACCGTCGATGCGTTCAGTGCTCAAGATATTACTCCGAAAAAACGAAACAAAACTCCAGAAGAGCGGCACTCATGCCTGCTCTCCCGGGATACTGTTTTTAACTATGATTGTTGGATCAGAATGCTTCGCGATAAAGTGCCAGCGCGTCAGCTTCTGTGACATCAACAGGGTTGTTACCCAGCAGACGTGTCTGAAGCATTGCATCGCGTGCAAGCGTTTCGAGGCTTTCTTCAGTGACGTCAACGTCGCGCAGACGGCGTGGTGCGCCTGAGCGGTTCATCAGGTCTTCCATATAATCAACGAATGCAGCCGAACGCTCTTTAGTTGTGCCATCCCACTTGCCAAGAAGCAGGTCTGCAAGCTCTGCGTAGAGTTCAGCAGCCCCCGCCATGTTGAAGCGCAGGACTGGTCCGAGCATCAGCGCATTCGAGAGACCGTGTGGCACATGATAATGGCCGCCGAGCGGGTAGGCGAGAGCATGAACGGCGCCAACCGGCGAGTTCGAGAAGGCCTGACCGGCATAGTTTGCGCCAAGCAGCATGGCTTCGCGGGCATGGCGATCTTTACCGTTTTCGCAGGCTGCAACGAGATTGGCCGACAGGAGTTTCAACGCTTCACGCGCAAATGCATCGGAAAGCGGGTTTTTCTTGATGCGACTGGTGTAAGCTTCAATCGCGTGAACCATCGCATCAATGCCGGTGGCTGCGGTGTGAAGTGCTGGCAGACCGCAGGTCAGTTCCGCATCCAGAATTACAAAGTCTGCATAGAGCTGGCGGGAAACGACACCCATCTTAGTGGTTTCGCCAGTCGTCAGGATTGTGATGTTGGTCACTTCCGATCCGGTGCCAGCTGTCGTTGGGATCTGGATCAGCGGCAAACGTGTGCCCTGAACTTTACCAATGCCATAAAGCTCGGACAATTCCTGCTCGGAGACGATCAGTACGGCAGCAAGCTTGGCAATATCCATTGAGGAACCGCCGCCGAGGCCCAGCACAATGTCGCTGCCAGCTGCCTTGGCCTGTTCTACACATTCAAAGAGAATAGCTTCTGGCGGGTCAGCAACAACGGCATCAAAAATACTGATGCTGAAGCCTGCATTTTCCAGCGAAGCGAGGGCTTCGTTGAGAACGCCAGCTTTGTGCAGGCCCTTGTCGGTTACGATGAGGATTTTACGTTCCGAAAAACGCTCGCCCAGAATTTCGCCGAGACGCTTTGCGCCCTCCCACTCGACATGCATTGAGCCGACCGTGTCGAAAGAAAATGGCTTGATACCTACAGTCATTATTTCCACCCTTGTTCATAGTTCCCAGAGCCAAGGTCTCTCATACCTCGCCGGCACAAAGGCGCTGGGTTTCACCCGGTCTGGCTTTCGCGTATTGCAAAGCCAGACCGACAGTTTCCCGATGCAGCCGGCGCACCGGTCGTCTGAAGAGATGCTTGGGAGGACCTCTTCTTAGTTGTTCAATATATTGAACAATGTTCAGGATTTAACTGATCGATACAGGATAAAACGCATTGCTGTCAAATTATCCCTTCGTTCAAGAGGCGGTGGTTTCAATCGATTCAATTCGAGGTCTGACGTGAAGGCAGCCAAGTCATTGATCTTGTTAATGCCATTTGAATGTTGGGTCTTTGATTGGAATTTATTTTCTAAATGCGGCAAAGCTGCCATCTGGCTTGATATGCTCCGCTGCCTGAAATGGCACTATATATTGTGTGCAGCGATGGCTATCTGGCTGCAGAGCTTTGGCGAATCCCACACAAGATGGGCAGTCCCTAATAGGTTCCGCCGATCTGTGGACAGAAGCGGTAGATATCCCTGCTATTCACAGGCAAGCCTCAAATTAGCCAACATTAAATAAATTTGATCCGTCTATCCGTTGACGAGTTTTTAACTTCAGATACTATATATTGTGTTCAAGGTTCTTACGATTCGTGAGAATTGAAGCGAAGATGGGAATACGGTGCACCATATCCATGATGGATCTGGCTAAGCCGTAGCTGCCCCCGCAACTGTAAGCGGTTAGCCGATGTCCGAATGCCACTGGGTGATACCGGGAAGGTGGGCAAAGGCGTTAAGTCGTGAGCCAGGAGACCTGCCTTGAACAAGAACGTCAACGGGCGGGGTGTCGGTTGGTGCGTGATAGAATGTTGGCAAAGTTTTTGCCGCGTCTTTTGCCGCCCTGGATATCCCCTCAAAAGCTTCGGGGTGAAAAGCATGTCGAACAGGAATTCAAAACTGGCCAGTTCTGGTCCGCCCTTTACGGGCTAAAGAACAGGATGCGCGCTTAGAGCGTGCTACCTCTTAATTATAGTTTTTGTCACGCGCATTTTGCAATGCGTGCGGTTTTTTGCGTCTTTGTTCCAGTTTGTAATCCTTCCCAATCTATCCCCAGTGAGGAAAAAATGAACGTCACCGTTTATAGCAAGCCAGCTTGCGTCCAGTGCACCGCCACCACCCGCGCGCTTGATCGTCAGGGCATTGAATATGCTGTCATCGACATTTCTGCAGACAGCGATGCATATGATCTGGTTCAGGGTCTTGGCTATCGACAGGTGCCGGTTGTTGTTGCTGGTGAATCCCACTGGGCCGGGTTCCGCCCGGATATGATCAGCTCGCTCGCATAAGCCTCAACTACTGCCGGGGTTTGTTATGGGTCAGATCGTCTATTTTTCCAGTCGTTCGGAAAACACGCATCGTTTTGTGATGCGTCTGGGGATGCGCTCAAAGCGCATTCCGCTGGAAAACCATGATGACGATGCTGGCCTGTTGCGGGTGAACGAGCCTTATGTGCTTGTGACACCAACCTATGGCGGTGGTGGTGCGAAAGGCGCTGTTCCCAAGCCGGTCATCCGCTTTCTTAACGATGTTGAGAACCGGTCGCTTATTCGCGGTGTTATCGCCGCCGGGAACAGCAATTTCGGCGAAGGCTTTGGCCTTGCAGGCAAAATAATTTCGGAAAAATGTCAGATTCCCTACCTCTATCGCTTTGAGTTGTTGGGAACGGATGAAGACATTGACAATGTTAAAGACGGGATGGAACGATTTTGGACACGGCAGACACAACCCTGACCCGTGAGCGCGAGACGGTCGCCGCTTCGGAAAAGCAAGAGTCATCCCCAGTATCTGGCGCTGCATCGGGCGGCAAGCCGCAGAAGCTTACGGAGACGTCGCTGGATTATCATGCGCTGAATGCCATGCTGAACCTCTATGATGACGAGGGAAAGATTCAGCTGCATCGCGATCGCCAGGCCGCGCAGCAATATTTCCTGCAGCACGTCAACCAGAACACTGTGTTCTTCCATAATCTGCGTGAAAAGCTCGATTATCTGGTGGATGAAGGCTATTATGAACAGGAAGTGCTGGATCAGTATTCCTTCAATTTTGTGCGTGATCTTTTCGATCATGCTTATGACAAGAAATTCCGCTTCCCGACCTTCCTCGGCGCGTTCAAATATTACACCAGCTATACGCTGAAGACGTTTGACGGTAAGCGCTATCTCGAGCGCTACGAAGACCGCGTTTGTATGGTGGCGTTAGCCCTTGCCCGCGGTAACGAACAGCATGCGCGCGAAATGGTCGATGAGATTATTTCAGGCCGTTATCAGCCAGCAACGCCAACCTTCCTCAACGCGGGCAAAAAGCAGCGCGGCGAACTCGTCTCGTGCTTTCTGTTGCGTGTTGAAGACAACATGGAATCGATTGGTCGCTCCATCAATTCCGCCCTCCAGCTTTCAAAGCGCGGCGGCGGCGTGGCCCTGAGCCTGACCAATATTCGCGAAGCCGGCGCGCCGATCAAGCAAATCCAGAACCAATCTTCCGGTATTATTCCGGTGATGAAGCTGCTCGAAGATTCATTCTCCTACGCTAATCAGCTTGGTGCGCGTCAGGGCGCGGGCGCGGTTTATCTGCACGCCCATCACCCGGATATTATGCGCTTCCTCGATACCAAGCGCGAAAATGCAGACGAAAAAATCCGCATCAAGACGCTGTCGCTTGGCGTTGTGATCCCGGACATCACGTTCGAACTCGCGAAGAACGACGAGGATATGTACCTCTTCTCGCCTTATGACGTTGAGCGCGTTTATGGCGTGCCGATGACCGAAATTTCGATCACCGAAAAATACCGCGAAATGGTCGATGACGGCCGTATTCGCAAGAAGAAGATCAACGCGCGTGACTTCTTCCAGGTGCTGGCGGAAATTCAGTTTGAATCCGGCTATCCTTATATCATGTTTGAAGACACGGTGAACCGCGCCAATCCGATTGACGGCCGCATCACGATGAGCAATCTTTGCTCGGAAATTCTTCAGGTCAGCGAAGCCAGCATCTTCAATGATGATTTGTCTTATGAGCATCTTGGCAAGGATATTTCCTGCAACCTCGGTTCGCTCAACATCGCAGCAGCTATGGACAGCCCGGATTTCGGCAAGACCATTGAAACCTCTATCCGTGCCCTGACAGCTGTTGCAGATATGAGCCATATCGGTTCGGTGCCTTCGATTGCCCGTGGCAATGACGAAAGCCATGCGATTGGCCTTGGCCAGATGAACCTGCACGGCTATCTCGCGCGCGAACGCATTTTCTATGGTTCGGAAGAAGGCATCGATTTCACCAATATCTATTTCTACACGGTGGCCTATCACGCTGTCCGCGCTTCCAACCGCATTGCGGTCGAGCAGGGCAGGTCGTTCAAGGGCTTTGAGAAATCGAAATATGCGACGGGTGAATATTTCGACAAATATACCGATCAGGTCTGGGAGCCAGCAACCGACAAGGTGCGCCAGCTCTTTGAAGATGCGGGTATTGCGATCCCGACGCAGGAAGACTGGCAGGAACTGAAAAAATCCGTCATGGAAGGCGGACTTTATAACCAGAACTTGCAGGCCGTTCCACCAACAGGCTCGATCTCCTACATCAACCACTCGACCTCTTCGATCCATCCGATCGTTTCCAAGATCGAAATTCGTAAAGAAGGCAAGATTGGCCGCGTTTATTATCCGGCTGCTTTCATGACGAATGACAATCTTGAATATTATCAGGATGCCTATGAGATTGGCCCGGAAAAGATCATCGACACCTATGCAGCGGCGACGCAACATGTCGATCAGGGTCTCTCGCTGACACTTTTCTTCCGTGATACCGCCACCACGCGCGATATCAATAAGGCGCAGATTTACGCGTGGAAGAAGGGCATCAAGACGATTTATTACATCCGCCTGCGCCAGATGGCGCTCGAAGGTACGCAGGTAGAAGGCTGCGTTTCCTGCGCCCTTTAGGATCGCGGATATTTAGGCTCTGGCGGCCTCTAAATGGCGTTAGAAGTTTTTCCGCATGATCTTATCCGAAAAGTCTGCAACTTTTCGGCGTCATGCGGGAGCCGGTGCTCACGTACTTTATGTACGCTGCGCTCCGGTTCTCGAACCCCACCATTTTCGGCACGCCTTAGCCAGAATCTCACGCGATCCCAATCAAGGTAGAGACAAATGAATATGCAGTTTAAAAAAGACAATGCGAAAAAGCCGGCTGTGGTTCGCGCCATCAACTGGAACCGGATCGAAGACGACAAAGACCTCGAAGTCTGGAACCGTCTGACTGGCAATTTCTGGTTGCCGGAAAAAGTGCCGCTGTCCAACGATATTCAGTCGTGGGAAACGCTCAAAGCCGAAGAAAAGCAGCTCACCATCCGTGTGTTCACGGGCCTGACGCTTCTGGATACGATCCAGAACGCCGTCGGTGCTGTGACACTGATGGATGACGCCTCCACGCCACATGAAGAAGCTGTTTTGTCGAACATTTCGTTTATGGAAGCGGTTCATGCGCGGTCTTACTCGTCAATCTTCTCGACGCTGTGCCTGACGCCTGACGTAGACGATGCTTATCGCTGGTCGGAAGAAAACGAATTCCTGCAAAGGAAGTCGCAGCTTATCCTGGAGAATTACAACGCCGAAGATCCGCTCAAGAAGAAGATCGCCAGCGTGTTTCTGGAAAGCTTCCTGTTCTATTCGGGCTTTTATCTGCCGATGTATTGGTCAAGCCGCGCAAAGCTCACCAACACGGCTGACCTCATTCGCCTGATCATCCGCGATGAAGCCGTTCATGGTTATTATATAGGCTATAAATATCAGCGCGCGATTGAGAAACTCGATGAAGCCAAGAAGCAGGAGATCAAGGATTTTGCCTTTGATCTGTTGCTGGAGCTTTACGACAATGAAGTGCGTTATACCGAAGCGCTTTATGACGGCGTCGGTTTGACTGAAGATGTCAAAAAGTTCCTGCATTATAATGCCAACAAGGCGCTGATGAACCTTGGTTATGAAGCCCTGTTCCCGGCGGAGGCCTGCAAGGTCAACCCGGCAATCCTCTCGGCGCTTTCGCCAAATGCCGATGAGAACCATGACTTCTTCTCTGGCTCCGGCTCTTCCTATGTGATTGGCAAGGCTGTTGCGACCGAAGACGAAGACTGGGACTTCTAAGTCTGATCTGATGAAACCTGGAATGCCGTATGACACCGTCATACGGCTTTTTTTGGTAAAGCTGATTCCTGCAAAGTCCACGGCTTCTTTTCAATATGGATAATTTTGCCAACCAAAATGTTGGTTGCGCTGTGTGTTTTGTTCAATTTTACTCATATCTGTTGCCATTCATATGGAGTACCTCTAGGTACAGCTCGGGAGGAGCGTTCTCTTCTGTGATAGAAGTCAGACAAGACATTTCAGCCATAAAAATTCGGCGAAATGGGGAGTTGTATCCTGGTCTTCTTACTGTCCTTGACCTGCCTCTTCTCCCGCAAGTCCGAAAATATGAGCCGCGAGCGATAGAGCCAAGTTGAAAAATCACCACGACATTTGGGACATTGTTGACGCGAAAAGCGCTGCATATTTCGAACTGAGCGATACGGTTTGGGATAACCCTGAAACGAATTACGAAGAATATAAATCGAGCGACGCGCATGCGGCGCAGCTTGAAGCCGAAGGCTTCCGTGTTCAGCGTGGTATTGCTGGCCTGCCGACTGCCGTGATGGGCGAGGCGGGTGAAGATGGTCCGGTCATCGCTATTCTTGGCGAATTTGATGCGCTTCCCGGTTTGAGCCAGTTTGCAGGTGTGGTGGAAGAGCAGCCGATTGAAGCTGGCGGCAACGGGCATGGTTGTGGCCACAATCTGCTTGGCTCCGGTTCGCTTCTGGCCGCGGCAGCAGTCAAGGATTATCTAGAAGCCCATGGTATCAAGGGACGGGTTCGCTATTATGGGTGCCCAGCCGAAGAAGGCGGATCGGCCAAGGGTTTTATGGTGCGCGAAGGCTTATTCGATGATGTCGATATTGCCTTCTGCTGGCATCCGGCACCATTTGCGGGTGTTAATGATCCGGTTTCACTGGCTTGCAACGAAATCAATTTCAACTTCACAGGCCGAGCAGCGCATGCTGCATCCGCTCCGCATCTGGGGCGCAGCGCGCTCGATGCCGTGGAACTGATGAATGTCGGTGTGAACTATATGCGTGAGCATATGCCGTCATCCGCACGCATCCATTATGCCGTCACTGATACGGGCGGTTTTGCACCCAATGTCGTGCAGGCGAAAGCCAGCGTGCGCTATCTGATCCGTGCGCTCGATCTGCCGCAGATGCAGGTTCTGCTGGAGCGCGTCAAAAAGATCGCGGAGGGTGCGGCTTTGATGACGGAAACCACGGTCAAAAGCGAGATTGTCAGCGGTGATGCCAATCTCATTGGCAATCCAGCGCTGGAACAATTGATGCAGCGAGAGCTTGATCGCCTTGGTCCGCCGGTTTTTGATGATCAGGATCGCGAAACGGCAAAGCGCTTTCAGGCAACACTGACCAAAGAAGACATCTCCGATGCATTTCGCCGTTTTGGTGTTCAACCAAATGCTGAAATTGCACTTTGCGAAGGTGTCTATGAGCCCTATAAGGGGGATAATTCGCTTGTTGGTTCTACAGATGTGGGCAGCGTAAGCTGGGTCGTTCCAACGGTTCAGATGCGCGGTGTAACTTGTGCAATTGGTACGCCGCTGCATTCGTGGCAGATGGTGGCACAGGGTAAATTGCCCGCGGCGCATAAGGGCATGGCGCATGCGGCGAAGATTATGGGCAGCACTGCGATAGAGTTGTTCCGCAACCCGGAGCAGATCGATAAAGCCAAGCAAGATCATGTAAAGACATTGAACGGTGCTGTTTTTGTGAATCCGATCCCTGATAATGTTCAACCTGCCTTGCCTGTTTCGGATAAGTAAGCACCAGCCTAATGAGACACCCGGCAAACAAGATGACGTTTATTTCCCTATCCCCCACACAGCCTGAGGCATCATGAAGGCTTTTCTCGATATTCTGAGCTTCGGGCCTGATGGCTGGGGCTATGTGCTGATGATGGCGGTGCTCGTCACCGTCGCGCTGTCCGTTTTGGGCTATCTGCTTGGCGCGATCATTGGCGTATTCGCAGCATGGGCCAAAATCTCCGGCGGACGGACGCTACGTGGTGTTGCAGATGCATACACCACGATCATTCGCGGCATTCCCGATCTTCTGGTGATCTATCTGTTCTATTTCGGCGGCAGTGCCGCAGTCACAGCGATTGGCCGTTTCTTTGGTGCGCAAGGTTTTATTGGCTTTCCGGCGTTTCTTGCAGGCGTTCTAGCCATCGGCATTTCCTGTGGTGCTCACCATACCGAAGTGCTGCGTGGAGCATTTCGGGCGGTATCCAAAGGTGAGCTTGAAGCAGCCTCTGCTTGCGGCATGGGACAAGCGCTCAAGTTCCGCCGCATCATTGCACCGCTTGCGCTGCGCCATGCGCTGCCAGGGCTTGGCAATGTCTGGCAGGTTGCCTTGAAGGAATCGGCGCTGATCTCCGTTGTTGGTGTTGTGGACATTCTGCGTCAGGCACAGATCGGCGCTGGCTCGACTGGCTTGCCCTTTAACTTCTACCTCATAGCTGGCGCGCTTTACCTGCTGATTTCGTCCGTTTCCGGCACCATTTTGCAGAAGGCTGAACGCCACTTCTCACGCGGCGTCCGGAGGGCATCATGAACCTGCAGTTCTATTCAGAAGCCTTCATGCAGATGATTGGCGGCGTGCCGCTGACTCTTCAACTTGCGGTAAGCTCGATTGTCTTTGGCGCGGTTCTGGCCTTGCTTTTTGCATTGATGCGTCTTTCGGGCGTTACAGTTCTCGACTGGATCGCGCGTCTTTACGTGTTTGTCTTTCGCGGCACACCGCTGCTGGTTCAGATATTCATTATTTATTACGGCCTTAGCCAGTTTCCGGCAGTGCGCTATTCGTTCCTGTGGCCAATCTTGCGCGAACCATATTGGTGCGCAATCATTGCGCTCACCTTGAACAATGCAGCCTATGCCAGTGAAATCATCCGCGGTGGCCTTTTGTCCGTGCCAAGTGGTCAGATCGAAGCGGCCAAAGCCTGTGGTATGTCTCGCTTCACGTGTTTCCGCCGTATTGTCATGCCGCTCGCCATCCGTCAGGCGCTTCCCGGTTATGGCAATGAAATGATCTCCATGGTCAAGGCGACGTCGCTGGCCTCCATCATCACCTTGATGGAAGTAACAGGCATAGCCGCCAAGCTGATCGCAGAATCTTATCGTGCGATTGAAGTGTTCGTGATTGCGGGCGCTATCTATCTCGCCATAAATTTCATTCTGACACGTGTCCTCATGTTTGCTGAATATAAGCTCACGCCCTATCTGCGCCAGCCCGTCGTCAAAACCGCCACCGAAGGAAAATCATCGTGAGTAAACTTGTGTCTCCAACATCACCGGTGGCTCTGAAAGTCGAAAATCTGCGCAAGAGCTTCGGTGCCAACGAAGTGCTCAAGGGCATTTCTATGGAAGCGCGCGAAGGTGAAGTGATTTCGATCCTTGGATCTTCCGGCTCCGGCAAATCGACGTTCCTGCGCTGCATCAATCTGCTGGAAACGCCGACGTCTGGTACTGTGACTGTTTCGGGCGAGACTATTCGCATGGCGAAGAACTCAAAGGGCGAAGCGTATCCGGCAGATAAAAAACAGGTTTCGCGCATCCGCTCTGAACTTGGCATGGTGTTCCAGAGCTTCAATCTCTGGTCGCACAAGACCATTCTCGAAAATATCATTGAAGCACCGATCTATGTGCAGGGCCGTTCGCGTATCGAGTGCGTGGAAGAAGCGGAAGCTTTGCTCGCCAAGGTTGGCATTGCAGACAAGCGCGATTTCTACCCCGCGCATTTGTCTGGTGGTCAGCAGCAGCGCGCAGCCATTGCGCGTGCGCTCGCCATGAAGCCAAAAGTTATGCTGTTTGATGAGCCGACCTCGGCGCTTGATCCGGAACTGGTCGGTGAAGTGCTGCGCGTTATGCGCGGGCTTGCAGAAGAAGGCCGCACCATGCTGGTCGTTACGCACGAAATGGGTTTCGCCCGTGATGTGTCCAATCGCGTTGTTTTTGTGCATCAGGGTCTTGTCGAAGAAGACGGCGCGCCTGAAGAGGTGTTCGGAAATTCAAAATCCGAGCGTTTCCGCAAGTTTATCAGCCACGAAAATGCAGCCTGATTATTTCAAACATTGCTGATCTATGCCAAAAGGCGGGTCAGCAAATAACTGTTATAAGGTAAGTCAAATGAAGACCCCAATGAAGACTATGGGATTGTTTAAAGCCCTGTTCGTTTCGGCACTGGTTCTTACAACGGCTTCTGCACATGCAGAAGGCAAGAAGTGGGACAAGATCACAATTGCGACGGAAGGCGCTTTCCGTCCGTATAACTTCACCAAGCCAGACGGCACGCTGGATGGTTACGAAGTTGATCTCTACAAAGATCTTTGCGCACGTATGAAGGTCGAGTGCACGCTGGTTGCACAGCCTTTTGACGGCATCATTCCAGCACTCAATGCTGGCAAGTTCGATGCTATCATGGCTGGCCTTACCGCTACGCCAAAGCGCGAAGAAACCATTGATTTCACTGTTTCCTATGGCCTGACGCCGCAGACATTCGCAACATTGAAAGACAGCCCGTTTGCGAAGCTGCCACATACAGGCGAAACGCTTTATCTCGCCAAGGATGAAGCGGCTTCCCAGAAGGTGATCGATGAAGTTGCGGCTGAAATTAAGGGCCGCACTGTTGGCGTTCAGACCGCCTCGCTTGGTCTTTCACTGTTGGATAAGTATTTCAAGGATTCGACAGATATTCGTGAATACAAGACCACCGATCAACATGATCTCGATCTGAAGTCCGGTCGCGTCGATCTCGTGGTTGCGTCGCTCGCCTACCTCTCGGATGCAGCAAAGAAGCCGGGCAATGAAGACCTTGTTATGACTGGCCCCTTCTTCAAGGGCGGTATTCTCGGTCGTGGTGTGGCTGTCGGTATTCGCAAGAACGAGCCAGAACTTCAGGCGATGTTTAACGAAGCTATTGAAGCAGCCAAGGCTGATGGCACGATCAAGAAGCTTTCCGAAAAGTGGTTCGGCTTCGACGTAACGCCGTAATCTGAACGATGTAAACTTATTGAAACGCCGCCCATTGGGCGGCGTTTTACTTTGCACCCAAGAAATTGCGTTTGTAAAAATCACCTGAATATCTGAAATATTCTCATTATTTATTTCAGGTTTTGTGATGAAACGTTTTCAGCGCGTTGCTTCTGTGGTTTTTACCGGCCTTATATCCTTGGTTTTGACGGAGCACGCATTTGCTGCGGCGCATCTGTTTATTGCCACGGAGGGTTATTTTCGTCCCTACAATTTTACGCGGCCCGATGGCACCCTGGACGGCTACGAAGTTGAACTCGGCCGTTATCTCTGCCAACACATGAAAGTTGAATGCACGTTCGTAGCGCAGCCATTTGATGGCCTGATAACCGGGCTGAATGCAGGAAAATTTGATGTCATCATGGCCGCTTTGACCGCAACATCTGCGCGCGAGCAGATTATCGATTTTTCGGATTCCTACAGTCTTACGCCGCAGGCATTTGCCACGATCAAGGGAGGGCGGTATCAGAACTTGCCGCTAGCCGGCAAAACTTTGTTTCTCTCGCAAGACCCAAGCATTGCGAGAGGCACGGTGAAAGAAATACGTACCGCTATGAGCGGAGCCATTGTGGGCGTCGTTAAAGGAGCCGTAGCTGATGCCCTTGTACAGGCATATTTCCCGGATGCGTTTTCTGTACGAGAATATAGGACTGGTGAAGAAGCTCTTCTGGACTTGATGAGTGGCAGGATAGACGCAGTTGTTAATTCCCGAACATTTTTAAGCGCTACAGCTAAAATTCCAGGATATGAAAAGCTCGTGCTCACAGGGCCATTCTATTTGGGTAGCATGCTTGGTCGGGGCGTGGCCGTTGGCATCAGAAAAAGCGACCTACAATTGCTTAAGGATTTTAACGAAGCCATTGATGCTGCAAAAACGGATGGCACAATCAAACGATTGTCGATGAAATGGTTTGGGTTTGATGTGACACCATGACCATCCGTTTTGAACACTCTTTCACTGAAAACTGCGTTTCGATGGGAGATCTGCGGTAGCCTATTGAAAAACTATATTTTACTATTTGGTTGACTATAAGTCAGAGCATTTTGACGAAAGCAGCCATTATTGTCGTATGATATTGCCCATACTGAACTTATTGCGGTGTTGACCGCCGTTACAGCGGAGCAACCGCGTGTGATGACTGTGCGGCAAGGGCATGCACTTCCGTCAGGCCCATTTGAAATAGAGCATAAGTCATTACAGGCTGGGCTGCGTGCATGGGTACAAAAAGAGACAGCGCATCCTGTGGGTTATCTAGAGCAGCTTTATACGTTTGCTGATCGTGATAGACATCAACCAGGTGAGCGTACGATCTCGATCAGTTACCTTGGTCTTGTTCGTGAAGTTTATACCGACGCGGATGAGGCCAGTTGGCGTGGATGGTATGATTATTTGCCTTGGGAAGACCATCGACAAGGTCGACCCGACATCTTGATCGACCTAAGTGAGGGGCTTCGTCGCTGGGCGCAGCAGGCTTCGCCCGATCAGGCTTTGCAACGCTCACGCCGTATTGCTTTTTCGTTCGGGCTTGATGGTGAGGGCTGGAACGAGGATTTTGTTCTGCAGCGCTACGAGCTGCTTTACGAAGCTGGTCTTGTCCGTGAGGCTGTCGACAGTGACTTTCCCAGTGGGTTGCATATGTTTGCTGATCACCGGCGTATTCTCGCGACCTCGATTGCACGCCTCCGCGCAAAGATTAAATATCGCCCAGTGGTTTTTGAATTGATGCCGGATAGCTTCACTTTATTACAGCTTCAGAGAACCGTCGAAGCGCTTGCTGGTTTGCGCCTTCACAAACAGAATTTCAGACGATTGATTGAGCAGCAAGATTTGATTGAAGAAACGGGGGAAAGCGATAGTGAAACTGGCGGTCGCCCCGCAAAGCTCTTTCGTTTCCGATATTCGATTGTCGAGGAGCGTGCGCTGACTGAGCGTCATCTTGCTGGCGCGAAATTACCCCTTTCACGGCATGCTTTTCAAGGGTAGGTCAATAGCTTCTGACGTTGAAGTTGATGTTTATCCGATACCACCAAATTTTCGTGAGTTTGCGGCGGGTTACAAACTAAGAAGGTTGAACAATGTTTGAGTTTGATGATCCGCGCTTTCGGCCCTTGTGGACGCGGGTTTTAATCGCGGGTAGCTGTCTTGCCTGGGCAGCATTTGAAGTTTTTATGGGAAGTATCGGTTGGGCCATGTTGTTCGGCGCACTTGGTTTGTGGGCATCTTTTCGGTTTTTCGTCACCTATAATCCCGATAAGAACAAGTCGGAATAGGATATTTGCTTGCTGAGCGAGCAGTGTTTAGGTTGTCACAACAAATATATCAAACCAAAGCTGATTATGTTTCAGCCCAATGGTTTAAAATTAACGACAACTTCTCAAAGCGCATTGAAATCCTCATGCGCTGAGATGTTATAATCGACATGTTTTTCCATAAAATATGAGACACTCGATGATTTTGTGACTCGTTTTTAGTCTCAATGTGGTTCCCGCTTGCGAAAATGACGTCGCATGTCGGTAATTAACATGATTTTAAAACACGAGATCACATTTCAATCGTTATAATGTTATCGGGATTATTGTTATGATCTCAAAACGGTGTTACTTCCGGCATGTCTCAGCCCAATAAGGCGTGTCTTAAAGACATCTGCATGGAGATTGCCAGTAAATGAGTTCCGCTTCCCCCGCTTTTAATAAAACCCAGCGTGCAGTCTGCATGCCACAAACGCAGCTTCTTCGGGAGCAGGGCGAATGACAATGGTAGGTAATTACGCGCCGCTTGTTTTGGCTGGCGACACAGATGTTAATAATTTCCAATCTGTTGGCGAATATCTTGATACTTGGGCAGCCCAAGATCACTTGCGTCTCGCGACAAGCAATGTCGTCAAGGCAATTCTGGCTGGATCAGGCCGTCTCGCTGGTCGCATCGCGCGGGGCTCGCTTCCGGGTAATCCGGGTAAGTTGGTTGGCGTTAACAGCGATTCTGATCAGCAGAAGAGCATCGATGTTGGCTCACATAATCTCTTTGTAGAATTGCTGATTGCGGCAGGCGCTGCATCGGTGCTGTCCGAAGAGGCAGAGCTTCCGGTTCCGGGCAAAGCTGATGGTCTGGTTGCTGTCGCAATCGACCCGCTTGATGGCTCAGGCAATGTCGGTCTTGGTGCGCCACTTGGCACCATTTTCTCGATTTTTCCTGCTGATGTTGATGAGCCGTTTTTGCAGCCGGGCAATCGCCAGTTGGCAGCAGGTTATGTCTCGTTCGGCAACTCGATTGATCTTGCGCTTTCGGTTGGTGAAGGCGTGATCTTTGCAACGCTTGATCCTGTCAGCGGTATATTCCAGATCACCCGCAAGAATGTGACTCTTCCTGAGCGCACGTCCGATCTCGCCTATAACGCATCCGTTTATCGTCATCTCTCGGCTGGCATGAAGGCCTATGTCGATGATTGCTACAACGGCAAAGACGGTCCGCGCGGACGCAATTTCAATATGCGCTGGTTGGGTGCAGCTGTCGGCGACATGCATCGCATCATGCAACGCGGTGGCATCTTCTTCTACGTGGACGATGCGCGCCCCGGCTATGAAAAAGGCCGTCTGCGTCTCGTTTATGAAGCCAATCCAATTGCTTTCCTCAGCCAGCAGGCTGGTGGCAAGGCGACCAACGGTTCCACACCGATCCTCGATATCGTTCCCGAAACCTATCACGAGCGCAGCGCGCTGGTGTTTGGCGTTGCGGAAGAAGTCGATGTGCTCGGCGAATATTACGCGCGTTCGCTCTAGTTCTTTATTTCTACGCATGTCGTCATCGGAAAACCGGTTCCCACTTTTCCGCGACATGCTCTAATCAGGAGGAAACTCATATGGCACGTATTACGCTGCGTCAATTGCTCGACCACGCTGCTGAACATAGCTATGGTGTTCCGGCTTTCAACATCAACAATATGGAGCAGGCGCTGGCCATTATGGAAGCCGCCGATGCGACCAATGCGCCGGTGATCCTGCAGGCTTCGCGCGGCGCGCGTTCCTATGCAAATGATATCATGCTCCGCCACATGATGGATGCGGTCACGGAAATCTACCCGCATATCCCTGTTTGCGTGCACCTGGATCATGGCAATGAAGCTGCCACTTGCATGACTGCAATTCAGGCAGGTTTTACCTCCGTCATGATGGACGGCTCGCTCAAGGCCGATGGCAAGACGCCTGCTGACTGGGACTACAACGTCTCCGTTACGCGTCAGGTCAGTGAAATGTCCCATCTTGGCGGCATTTCCGTCGAAGGTGAGCTTGGTGTTCTTGGTTCGCTCGAAACCGGTATGGGCGAAGCAGAAGACGGTCATGGTGCGGAAGGACAGCTCTCGCATGACCAGCTTTTGACTGATCCTGATGAGGCCGTGAAATTTGTGCGTGAAACCAAGGTTGATGCGCTTGCAATTGCTATGGGCACCTCGCATGGCGCTTACAAGTTCAGCCGCAAGCCTGATGGTTCCGTGCTTGCCATGAACGTGATTGAAGAAATTCATCGCAAGCTGCCAAATACGCATCTTGTTATGCATGGCTCGTCTTCGGTGCCGGAAGATTTGCAGGAAATCATCAACAAGTACGGCGGCAAGATGAAGCCAACATGGGGTGTGCCTGTTGAAGAAATCCAGCGCGGTATCAAGCATGGCGTGCGCAAGATTAACATCGATACCGATAACCGCATGGCGTTGACGGGCCAGATCCGCCGCGTGTTGCAGGAAGACCCGAGCGAGTTCGATCCGCGCAAATATCTCAAGCCTGCAATGGCTGCGATGACCAAGCTTTGCAAGGATCGCTTCGAGCAGTTCGGCACCGCTGGCCATGCTCAGTCAATTCGTCCGATCCCGCTATCGGATATGGCTAAGCGCTATCGCGATGGTTCGCTGGACCCAAAGTTCAGCTAAAAGCTGAGTAAGACCTTAATAAAAAAGCGGCGGGTTTCCCCGCCGCTTTTTTGTTTTCAAGAGATTAGGCGATCAGCACTTGTTGTACTTGGCGTCAACTTCGTTGATCGCGTCAACATTGCCAGCCGAACGACCGTTTTCGTCAAAGGTCTGTGCAAGGAACGCATCAGCAATGGTCTTTGCAACTTCCGAACCGATAACGCGTGCGCCCATGGTGATGATCTGCGCGTTGTTGGAGAGCGCTGCACGCTCTGCCGAATAGGTGTCATGCGTCAATGCTGCGCGGATGCCCGGAACCTTGTTGGCCGCAATGCAAACGCCGATGCCGGTGCCGCAAACCAGAATGGCGCGGTCATAGGTGCCGTCGAGAACGGCGGATGCAACGCGGTCCGAGAGGTTTGCGTAGAATGCGTCTGCGCCAGCGTCCGTGCGGGAGATTTCGGACACTTCAAAACGATCCTTCAGGTAATCTGCAAGAACCTTGGCCAGACCTTCGCCAGCGCTATCGCCTGCTACTGCTACTTTCATGATAATGCTCCTTAATTAGCTTTGATGGTTTTGGCGCATTTGTCCAAAATGTCGAGATAGCCTTCCACGTTCCATGCCGAACGACCAATGAACAGGCCATCGATATGCGGGCAGGCGATGAGTTCTTCGCAGTTGCCGGGATTGACCGAGCCGCCATAAAGGCAAGGCACGCGGCGGCCAAGGATGCCTTCAGCAACAGCAATAATTTCAGCCTGACGGGCATCGGCATACTCTGCTGAAGCTGGAATGCCGTTTTCGCCAATCGCCCAGACAGGTTCATAGGCAAACAGGATTTTGGCTTTCTTCTGTTCGTCTGAAAGCTTGGAAAGTGCGCCGCGCACCTCTTCAGCAAGCACTTCCGCAGCGCGTCCGCTTTCGCGATCTTCGAGCGTTTCGCCAATGCAGATCAGCGGGATCAGACCGTGACGAACGGCTGCTTCAACCTTGAGTCCAACAGTTTCGTTGGTTTCGCCAAAGTTTGCGCGGCGTTCGGAGTGGCCAAGCTCAACGATGTCGAGATTGCAATCTTTGAGCATCAACGGCGAAATTTCACCGGTCCATGCGCCCTGATCAGCCCAGTGCATGTTCTGCGCGCCAACTTTGACCGATGTATCCGCCAGGATGTCTTTGACTTCACGAACATAGGTAAAGGGTGGAATAACAAACCGCTGAATATCCGCTGAACGATCACCATCGGCTTCTTTCAGCTTTTCTGCAAAAACGCGGGCTTCGGCCAGCGTCTTGTTCATTTTCCAGCTCGTACCTACCCAGAATTTGGACATGCTCGAATGCTCTTTCTGCTTGTGTAAATGTGGTTTCGCAGAAACTATTCTGCGATTGTTAGTTTGATGCCGGCTGGCTCCAGATCGGCGACGAGTGCATCACCGGGAGACTGATCGGTGATGATGGCATCAAAGTCGCCGAGATCGGCCATGACATGAAGTGCTGTCCGTCTAAAACGCTGATGATTGACCAGCAGGCAGGTGCGTGTTGCCGATGCAGTCATGGCGCGCTTGGTGCGCACGACGTTTTCATCCATGTGATAGACGAGGCGTCCGTTGACGGCGGGCGCGGAAATAAAGGCAAAATCTGCACTGAGCTTGGAGAGCGCTTCTTCGGTCAGCAGACCAAAGAAAGCATTAAACTTTGCAGAGAAAACGCCGCCCAGCGCTATCAGATTGATACCAGCTTCGCCCTTGAGGTTTTCGATGATAACGGCATTATTGGTGATCACCGTGAGCGGTCGCTTTTCAACCAGCATGCTGCCGAGAACTGCTGCAGTTGAACCGTCATTGATCATCACTGTCATGCCGGGCTCAATCAGTTCAAGGGCAGCGCGGCCCATCTGAATCTTGGCTTCGTTGTCCTGCTGTACGCGAAAACGAAAATCGCTTTCAAACTGCGAGCCGGGATCCATCGTCGCGCCACCGCGAACTTTGCGCAATACGCCGGATTCTTCGAGTGCGTCCAGATCGCGATGAATGGTCATTTTGGAAACAGCAAAACGATCAGCAAGATCATCCAGATCAACTGCATGATTTTCTATCAGCAGATTGATGATCGCCTGTCTTCTTTCGTCGCGTTTCACGAAAATTCCGATCTCAAAGCGTGGTTGCTTCTGATGCCATCTTAAATCACAAAATCACATAATAATCTATATAAAATGTTATTTTGTGACGTTTTGTTGAGTGAGGCGCGATTTACTCCACAAGAGCTTTTGCGGTGCGCTCATCAGTGATCAGCCCATAAAGACGGCCGCTTTTTAAAACCGAGCGAATAGCCTCGGCTTTTGACAGGCCGCCAGCCAAACCGATGATGCGGCTCATATCAGCGTTTTCGACGGATGCGGCGATGGTGCGGGCTGTCAGCTTAGTATCCAGTCGCGTACCATGCTTATCAAAGAAGTGGCCGAGCATTTCACCGACTGCGCCATATTCAGCAATTTCTTCCATCTCAGTCAAATCAACAACGCCCGATGTGACGAGCTGTGCGTGAGCATCAACGGTGCCAATACCGACAATTTTCAGTTCCGCGCGGCAACCCATATCGAAAACAGTTGTAACGCCCTTTTGCGCCAGCAGCACTTCGCGATCTTCTGCGGTATTGGCAAAGAAAGGCACAGGCATCACATAAGCCGGTCTGCCGGTCTTCTCAGCGATGCGGTGCATTACGTCATGCGGGTTGGCCGCAAAATTTCGGGTCAAGCCACCGAGCAGTGAAACGAACTCCAAATCCTTAGCGGTTACGCGCGGCATGTGGCTGACCGCCGCCGAAAGCGTGCGGCCATGGCCGAGGCCGATCACCTCATGGTCGCCATGTTCAATCTCACGACGCAGAAATTCCGCACCGGCATTGCCCAATGAGAGCAGGGGCAGGGCGTCTTCACCAAGATCGGGTGCAACTTCGCAATATTCGAGATTGTATTTTTCAGCGAGTTGATTTTCGAGATCGATACATTCAGAAATATCGCCATCAATAGTCACTTTGACCGCGCCATCAGCAACGGCCTTGGCGATCAATCGATGCGCTTTCACGGATGGAAGCCCCAGCCGTTTTGCAACAGCTGATTGGGTCATTCCGCCAATAAAGTGAAGCCAGGCCGCACGAAGGGCTAAGGAATCCTCTGCATCTGCCATTTTTGTGCTGCCTGCTCCCGATTCTTTATTGTTTTCTTGCAGTTATATTTTCAAAACTCCAGCGCCAGTGTCAATGTGTGGCGCCCAGAAGGCCACACTTTCCGCGATTTGTGGGATGACTTCGCGGTCGTTTGGATCACGTTCCTTAAACGACAGCTCAAGGCAGATTTCATTGTCCACTGCGCCACCTTCGGCAAAGGCTTTCAGCAACGGTTCCGGCTGAATCCGGCCCTTGGCGTTGAAAGCAGCCGTGAAAGGACGATGACCGCCCTTATCCATCAGGCTCTGCTTGATGTGAATGATCGGCGAAACTTTTGGCACCGCACGCGCCCATGCATAGGGGTCAAAATCGTCGGGGTTCGATGAGGTGACATCACCATGGTCGATGTCAGCCATCATCCACATCGGGATTGCCATATTGGTGGCGGTTAACCGATCCTGAAGCTTGATGCTTTCTGCGATTGTATCGCCGAATTCACGCCCGATGCTCATTGGCTCCCAGAAAACATAGTCAAGACCAGCACCGGCGGCATGTTCGGCAACTTCTGCCCAGCAGTCGATGGCGATCTTAATCAACTCTTCACGACGCTCAGGATTGTCAAAATCCTTATAGGTGAAAATCGCGAATTGCGTGCCGACCGACTTTCCGCCGAGATCGCCGATAATATCGGCAAATGTTTTGAACCAGTCGACATAATAGCGGCGCACATCTGCGTCTGGATGGCCGAAATGGTTGAGGCGGCCATAGGGGCCCGTCATGCCAGACGTTACGCGGACGCCAGTGCGCTCTAATGCCTTGTCCATATCGCGGGTGAGGCGGCGAATTGTCGACGCCTGCCAGCTTGGATTGATGAACTCGTGTGTTAGCTGCAGATCGCGCAGGCGCAGATCGCGTGCAACGGTTTCGATCAGATCATCCGGCTCTGCAAAGCGGTTCACAAGCGGATTGGTGTTTAATGAAAGCGTTAAAGCCATACTATCCTCAAGCAACTACGTTTGCGTTGTCGAACCAAGCGATGAATGCGGTCCGTTCGGCTTCTGTCAAATGCAGGTAATGCTTGGTGCGCCGATAGAGAATGTCGTTCGCTGTCTTCGCCCATTCTTTTGCAACGAGATAGCGAACTTCGGCTTCATAGAGATTGCCGCCGAAATGTTGGCCAAGACCGGAGAGGTCAGTTGCACCCGCAACCACATTCTTTGTGCGCGCACCGTATAGGCGACCGTAATGCAGGGCCAGTTTGCGCGGCATCCACGGATAGCTGTCACGCAGACTGTTTGCAAAAGTCTCGAAATCAGCATTGGCGATTTCGCCACCTGGAAGTGGTGCATCATGAGTCCAATCACCACCCATTTTCGGGAAGATGTGCTTCAACCGATGCATACCGCGCTCAGCCAGTTCGCGGAATGTAGTGATTTTTCCGCCAAATACGTTCAGCAGTGGTGCGTCATTGGTCTCATCAAGATCGAAAACATAGTCGCGCGTGACGGCGGATGGATTGCCTTTGCCGTCATCAAACAGTGGACGCACACCGGAGAAGCTGTGCAGCACATCTTCGCGACGCAGCTTTTCTTTGAAATAGCGATTCACTGCAGTGAGCAGGTAATCGATTTCTTTCTCATCTGCGCTGACATCTTCGGCGCGACCTTCATAAGCGATATCGGTGGTGCCGATCAGTGCCTTGTCGCCTTCATAGGGGTTTATGAAGATCACGCGCTTGTCGTGGTTCTGCACCAGATAGGCATTCGCACCGGCCCAGAATTTTGGCACGATGATATGGCTGCCCTTGACCAGACGCACATTGCGTGACGAGTTTGAGCCAGCAACATTGGTGATAACGTCTGTAACCCATGGGCCTGCGCAATTGACGATACAACGCGCACGGAAGCTGCGCACTTCGCCGGTATCGCGGTTCTTGGTTTCAATGATCCAGCCACCTTTTTCGCGACGTGCCGATGTCACCGGCGTGCGAGTCAAAA
This sequence comes from Brucella pseudogrignonensis, assembly GCF_032190615.1. Classification (NCBI taxonomy): domain Bacteria; kingdom Pseudomonadati; phylum Pseudomonadota; class Alphaproteobacteria; order Hyphomicrobiales; family Brucellaceae; genus Brucella; species Brucella pseudogrignonensis. The sequence goes on along the minus strand of NZ_JAVLAT010000002.1, from coordinate 111,723 downwards.
CGGTTGCACCCTTTTCAGCGGCACCAACAGCGTTCAGAATGACAAGGCGGGCATCATCCACCCAGCAATCTGAATATTCAAAACCCTTGGTGTATTGATCGAGTATCGGCGTGCCTTCCGGGTCGCGCTTCAAATCAAGCGTGCGAGTGCCGGGAAGTTTCTTGCGGCCACCAAGATGGTCGTAAAGAAACAGGCCAAGGCGCACAAGCCAAGCTGGACGATCCTGCGGGCTGTGTGGCAGAACAAAACGCATCGGCCAGATGATGTGCGGCGCTGCATTGAGCAATACTTCACGCTCAATCAGCGCTTCGCGCACAAGACGAAATTCATAATATTCAAGATAGCGCAGGCCACCATGAACCAGCTTACCAGAGCGGGACGAAGTGCCTTCTGCAAGGTCGTCTTTTTCCGCCAGCACAACCTTGAGGCCGCGCCCGGCTGCATCGCGAGCGACGCCCGCGCCATTGATACCGCCGCCAATCACAAACAGATCGCAGGTTTCCGGTTCAGCCATCTCATGCTCCTTCGGATGCCGGAGTTCCGGCAAAATAATATGTTATTACAGCCGATCATCGAATTACCGGTCGGCAGCAAGTTTGTCCCAAATCGGGGTTAGAGCCAGTCGGGCGTCTTTATAGGCGCCAAACAGTTCTGCATAGCGTTGTGCCTGTGCAGCATCAGGCGCTTCGGCAGCACCGAGCAACGGTGCAACCCATTCCGCAATGCAATCTTCCATGTTGGAGTAAGCACCAATAGCAACCGCCGCCATCATTGCTGCCCCTGCCGCCCCTGCTTCTTCACGCGATGATACGCGCACAGGTGCGTTCACCGCCGCAGACAGCGTGCTGCGCAATGCGCGCGAGCGTGCAGCCCCACCTGTCAGGCGCAATTCGGCCGGCATATCGCCCATGGCGGCGTAGCAATCACGCGTCGCCATGCCGAGGCCTTCAACCACCGAACGCACGAGTTCCGGGAATCGGTCGCGACTTGAGAGCCCGATAAAGCCGGCCCGCGCAAAGGCATTGACGAAAGGTCCGCGTTCTCCAGCTTCAGAAATATAAGGATGGTAAAGCAATGCGCCGGGGCGGCTTGCATTAAACCATTCATCAAGGCGCGGGATCAGATCACTCAGGGAGACGGGCTTGTCTGCTGTCGACATCAGGTCAGCTGCGATCTGCAATATCCAGTCGATATTGATCGTCGCGCCCATATTGGTCTGAACCTGCGTGACGATGCCGGGAACTGGCAGCGCGATAACGTAACCCGTACCTTCCGCATTCAGATTGATCTCGGAAACAGGCTTCGCACGCATATGCACGCCGGTTGATCCGATGGTCGAGCAACCTGCATCGGCGGTGCCGGAATAAACGCCAGCGCCGAGTGCGGTCATTACCATATCGACATAGCCGAGACTCACCGGCGTGCCGGCCAAAAGACCCGTTGCAGCGGCCGCGTCGGGGGACAAAGGATGCTGCGTCAGAGTGCCGTCTACGATTTCGGGCAGCAGATTGCGGCGCTTAATGAGGCCGAGTGCTTCAATAACCACATCATCATATTGACGATTGCGGAAATTGCCGAACGTGAAACTGGCTTCTGATGGGTCTGTGGCGCGGACGCCGGTGAGGTTGAGATAAAGCCAGTCCTTACAATGCAGGGCGACTTCCGCATTATCGAGCAGTTCCGGGACGAAACTGTTCATATGCGCCATCTGTGTGCCTTGCTGGCAGGTGTTCAACCCGGTGCCGGTCGCTTCAAAGCGCGCACGGTTCATCGGTCCTGCTGCAAGTTTGGTAACAGTATTGGCAGCGCGTGCATCAAGCCATATCCAGGCATCGCCGACAGGCTCGTTGTCGCGCCCAACCAGCCATGTGCCATCGCCCTGTCCGGTGACGGAAATAGCAGCGGTGCGGGTGCTTAGATTTGGAATTTTCTCTGCAAGACCGCGCAGAGCTTTGGCGCAATCGTCCCATGTCTGGGAGAGTGATTGCGTCACCGCGCCATGTTCGCCGGTTTCGTATTTGTTGCGGACAGCCGCCGAATCGAGTTGACGACCGTTCAGGTCGAATGCCACAGCCTTGACGACGGACGTGCCCGCGTCGATGCCGATGATTATATCACCTTGACCACGCATGACTGAATTACGCTTTCCCAATGTGGTCCTTGACGGACATTTGGATTTCCTCCCGCGACGAAATTTGTCGCTCGCTGCCCATTGTTTTAATCAAAAAAGGCTTTCGCGCATAGCGGAGATAACATAACGGCACGGGTATGTCTGTAAAATTTTTGTGCATAAGCATTTTTTTTCACCAAAAGGTGATGGAGGTGAATTCTGCCAGAAAAAATCATGGTTCGGATGAGCTTAATGCAAGGTGATATAGGTGTCTTCTCGCGCTTGAAATCTTATAAATATCTGTTTTTAATGCTTAATTATTTTAGTTGCTTGCTGCGCTCCCCATTGCTTCTCTTTGTGAAGCATGGAGCAGCCGCGTCGGCCTTTATGCTTAAATCCGCCGGAGTTGCGTGTATTTTTGGCGTTCAAATGTGCAAAATGGAACACGTTTCAAAAAGTCCTGATTGACAGTTATATGTCTTTATAACATGATTATTGGAGTTGATAACATGCTGCTATCATAGATCATGACAGCGGCATATTTGTTTGAAGGCTTACGCGGAGGGGCGGCGCCGGCAACATGCGGAGGATTTATGTTTCAGATTTCTGCTCCTGTTTGTTTTGCCCCTTTGGCTTCCCGATATTTCGCGGTCGCTAAGGTTACGCATCATCCGCGCAGTTATGAGGCTGCATAGGCCTAACCGCATCATCCGTTTCTATAACGACAATCCGGCAGAATTTGCTGAAGGCGTTTGATAATGAGTACACAAGCTAATCAAGTTACACCAAAGCCCGCCAAATCAAGTCGCGCTGTTCTCTGGAGCGTGATCGCTGCGGTCGTGGTTATCGGTGCAATTGGATTTGACACGAAGGTGGTAAAGATCGGTTCTGATGCCGATGTGCGTCAGCAGGTTTTTTCGCCTGACGCCTATGGTGCGGCAGAGTTTCCGAAGGTTAAGGCCAGCGTTGAAGAACGCGCAGCCGATGCCGTTGAAGTTGGTACAGCACTTGCTGCCGACAAAAACGCAGCCGGAAAGAAATACGGCGTTGGTAGCGTAAACCCGGTAATCCCTGTCAAGTTTACTGGTACGGTTGAAGAGCGCAAGTCCAACTATAATGTCATCAAAGTCGATGGTTTCCCTGAAGGTATGGCTATTCGCGTTCAGACTGGCCCGGCAGTGAATGGTACTGATCTGCGCGATGCGACGGGAACAATCGAATTCGGTCAGTTTAAGAACCAGATCGAATTCCAGAATGCTGGTTCTGCTCTTAATAATGAGATGAAGAAGCAGGTTCTTGAAGGCGTAGATGTCGATAATCTCGTTGGCAAGACAGTGACCGTTACGGGCGTTTTCAAGCTTGTTAATCCTAAGAACTGGTTGGTTACGCCGGTGGGGTTTGAAGTAAAATGACCGTTCAAACCAAAGTTGAAGGCAAGCACGGCGAAGTCGTTCTTTCTGCACACGATGTTGCCAAGGCTTATGGGCGTATCAACGCGCTCAAGGGCGTGAACTTTGAAATCCGTCGCGGTCAGGTAACCACGCTTTTTGGCGAAAATGGTGCTGGCAAGTCGACGCTGATGAAGGTTCTGTCGGGTGTTATTCAGCCGACATCAGGCACGATCATTCTTGATGGTGAACCGGTTGTGTTCAACTCGTCTTCGGAAGCGCGTGATCGTGGTATTTCGATCATCCACCAGGAATTAAGCCTCGCGCCGAATATGAATGTGCGCGACAATATTTTCATGGGACGCGAAATTCGCGGTGCGTCGGGCGTGAACTTCGCCGAAGAAGAGCGCCTGACACGCGAATTGCTAGCTGAGCTTGAAGAAGACATTGATCCGCTGACGCCTGTTGAAGAACTTCGCCTTGGTCAGCAGCAGGTTGTCGAAATCGCACGTGCGCTTTCGGTCAATTCGCGCATTCTGATCATGGATGAGCCAACATCTGCTTTGAGTGCTTCCGAAGTTGAAGTGCTGTTCAAGGTCATTCGTGATCTGACGGCGCGTGGCGTTGCCATCGTTTACATCTCGCATCATCTCGAAGAAGCCTTGCAGATCACCGATCATGCGGTTGTGCTGCGGGACGGTGCAATGACTGCTTACGCCCCACGCGCGGACATTGATCTTGAATGGATCGTTCGCAACATGGTTGGTGAAAACTTCGATCTTGGCTCACCTCCCACCGGATACGAATGGGGCGATGTAGCGCTTTCCGTTGAAGGTCTGACCGTTCAGGATAAGTCGGGCGATTTCGCACTTGTCGATAATATGTCGCTCAATGTGCGCGCCGGTGAGATCGTTTGTATCTACGGTTTGATGGGTGCTGGTCGTACCGAGCTACTGGAAACCGTTGCAGGCCGTTTGAAAGCAAGTTCGGGCAGTATTTTGCTCAACGGCCAGGACGTTGCGGGTCTGACGATTGCGCAGCGTATTGATCAGGGTCTGGTTCTGGTGCCGGAAGATCGCCAGCGTGATGGTCTCGTACAAACGATGACAGTTGGTCGTAACCTGTCGCTCGCCAGCATTGGTGAAATGACGAAAGGCCTTTTCACCTCGAAAAAGCGTGAAAAGAACATCGTCGATCAGTCGATCAAGAACGTTCACATCAAGACGGATGGTGGCGAAGCGGCCATCGGTTCGCTTTCCGGCGGCAATCAGCAGAAGGTCGTGATCGGCAAGATGCTGGCGACTGAGCCGAAGGTTATCCTGCTGGATGAGCCAAGCCGCGGTATCGATATTGGTGCGAAGGCCGAAGTGTTCAAGCTTCTGGCCGAGAAAGCCAAAGACGGGTTGGCGGTTGTCTACACCACATCTGAAGTCGGCGAGTGCCTCAGCATCGCTCATCGTATCATTGTTATGCACCGTGGACGTATCTCAGCCGAATTCGGCTCTGATGTCTCCAAGGAAAAGATCATGGCCGCCTCGGGCGAGTCCATGGTCGGCCATTAGAGCGCGTTTCGATCTGATTGGATCAGATCGGCGCTCTAAGCTTTTGTCTAAACGCGTATCTGTCCGAAAACCGTTTCACACTTTTCGGGATGCGCTCTAAAATAGTTATGGAGCACTGATAGAATGTCAGTCACGACTACAAAAGAAAAAGCGGCCCCGAGTGGGGCGAAGCGGAAAACCAGCATCGTGCATTTGCTGCTCGAAGGCCGTGCGTTTTTTGCGCTGATCGCGATTATCGCGGCCTTTTCATTCCTTTCGCCTTATTATTTCACCGTCAATAATTTCCTGATCATGTCATCGCATGTGGCCATTTTTGGCCTGCTTGCGATTGGTATGCTGCTGGTTATTTTGAATGGTGGTATCGATCTTTCGGTCGGTTCTACACTGGGACTTGCAGGCGTTGTGGCTGGCTTTTTGATGCAGGGCGTCAATATTCCAGAACTGGGCGTGATCCTGTATTTCCCGGTCTGGGCAGTAGTCATCATCACCTGTGCGCTCGGTGCATTTGTTGGTGCCATCAACGGCGTTCTGATTGCTTATCTGCGCGTTCCTGCCTTCGTGGCAACGCTTGGCGTACTTTATTGCGCACGCGGTGTAGCCCTTCTGATGACCAATGGTCTGACCTACAACAATCTTGGCGGACGTCCAGAACTCGGCAATACCGGCTTCGATTGGTTGGGCTTCAATACGCTTTTTGGTGTGCCGATTGGCGTTCTCGTGCTAGCCGTTCTCGCGATTATCGTTGCAATCGTGCTTAACCGCACAGCCTTTGGCCGCTGGCTTTATGCCTCGGGTGGCAATGAACGTGCAGCTGAGCTTTCCGGCGTTCCGGTCAAGCGCGTGCAGATTTCGGTTTATGTGATTTCAGGTATTTGTGCTGCAATCGCTGGCCTGGTTTTGTCGTCGCAGCTGACCTCTGCTGGTCCAACTGCAGGTACGACTTACGAGCTGACGGCAATCGCTGCAGTGGTCATTGGTGGCGCAGCGCTGACGGGTGGTCGCGGTACAATTCTCGGAACGCTTTTGGGCGCTTTCGTGATTGGGTTCCTCTCCGATGGCCTCGTGATCATCGGCGTATCGTCCTACTGGCAGACCGTATTTACCGGCGCGGTTATCGTACTCGCGGTTCTGCTCAACAGCATTCAATATTCCCGACGTTAAACACCACTAAGGCTCCGCTCACCGTTCCGGGCGGAGCCGGTTCTTCGGGGGTAGCGAAAACTTTCCAAGACGGCGATTACGGAAAAGTCTCGCCCACTGGAATGGAAACGCCGGGAAACCGGTACAACTCAGTGATAATTTTTACGGGAGTGAGACATGTTTAAGAAGGGTATGCGCGTTCTTTTTGCTGCTGCAGCAGCATTGCCGCTTATCGCCAGCACCGCATGGGCTGAAGGTCTGATCTCAATCGTGGTCAACGATCCTTCGAACCCATATTGGTACACTGAAGGCGAAATCGCCAAGAAAACCGCTGAAGGCCTCGGCTATTCGGCTGTTGTTGGCGGCCACAAGGGCGACACCAACACCGAAAGCAACCTGATCGACACCGCGATCACCAACAAGTCGGTTGCGATCATTCTTGATCCTGCAAATGCTGACGGTTCTGTTGGTGCAGTTAAGCGCGCTGTCGCAGCTGGCATTCCAGTGTTCCTCGTGAATGCTGAAATCAACCAGGAAGGCCTTGCTAAGGCACAGCTCGTTTCCAACAACGCACAGGGCGCAGCACTTGGTGCAACGCAGTGGGTTGAGAGCGTTGGTGACAAGGGCAAATATGTTGAGCTGTTCGGTTCGCCATCAGACAATAATGCGGCCACCCGTTCGAACGGCTACGAAACCGTACTTTCGCAGTACCCAGACCTCGTAAAGGCTGGTCAGGACGTTGCGAACTGGAACCGTACACAGGGTCACGACAAGATGCAGGCTTTGCTTCAGGCAAACCCAGACATCATCGGCGTTATCTCGGGTAACGACGAAATGGCTCTCGGTGCAATCGCTGCTCTGAAGAAGGCCGGCAAGCTTGATCAGGTTAAGGTTGGCGGTTTCGACGGCTCGCCAGATGCAGTTGCTGCAATCAAGGCCGGTGAACTTCAGTACACCGTTCTTCAGCCCGTAGCGATTTTCTCGGAAGCTGCTGTTAAGCAGGCTGACAACTTCATCAAGACAGGCAAGACCGGCGTTGACCAGGAAAAGCAGCTTTTCGATTGCTTCCTGATCACTAAGGACAATGTTGACAAGTACACTGCTCCATTCGTTCTGGAACAGTAAGACGTGACAAAATGGGGCGCGGTTTAGTCTGCGCCCCGTTTATATTTTTAGTACCGAGGCTATGAATCGGGACCGGCCAATAGGACATTGGCGGGCTGGGGACGAGTGATAGGCATGGTTACAAGCATGAAAGCAAGCATAGACAACCTTCTGACAGAGCAGGTGCCCAACGATAGCAGGCACGCACGTCAGCTGGTTCGCCGCCAGCAAATTGCTGAACTGATTATGTCCGAAGGATCCGTTCGAATCGAAGATCTGACCGAGCGTTTCGCAATCAGCCTTATGACCGCGCATCGCGACGTGGATGAACTGGTTAGCCGCGGCCTGTTTCGCAAGTCGCGCGGCATTGTTTCCGCAGCACCCACAAGCCTTATCGAAGCGAGCGACCTCTATCGCGTTGCGCGCCAGTCTGAAGAAAAGAAACTGATCGCTGAAGCCGCGATGCAATTCGTAGAGCCGGGTCAGGCCATTTTTCTCGACGACTCCACAACCGTTCTCCAGATGGTGCCATATTTGTCTGAAAAAGGCCCACTGACGGTCATTACCAATTCGCTGATCCTGATGAACGAAGTGCGGGACATTAAGGACGTCACGCTCCTTGGTCTTGGTGGCCAGTTTTACAATTGGTGCAACGCTTTTGTTGGCGGCATGACGATCCATGAAATCCGTCGTCTGCGCGCTGATGTGGTGTTCATCTCGATCGCTGCCATTACCGACGATCTTCTGTTTCATCAATCGCCGGAAATGGTCGAGACCAAGCGTGCGATGTTGGAAAGTTCAGCAAAACGCGTGCTGCTGACCGATCACACCAAGTTCGAGCGCCGTGCCTTGCATAATTTCGGAGCGCTCAAGGATTTCGACGTGGTGATTGTCGATAGCAAGACCTCGCTCGAACATGTTGAACGCATGCAGGCACAGGGCATCAATGTGGTTATCGCCAGTTCTGGCGGAACAAAAGAATAAACTTCAATACTTCATCGCATACATATCAGGAAATACGATCCATGCCGTCTTTGTTGGGAATTGATAGCGGACTGACCGTCACCAAGGCCGTGATATTCGACGTTGATGGCACAACGCTTGCCGTTGCACGCCGCCGTGTACCGCAATATTTTCCAAAGCCACGCCATGTTGAGCGCGACATGGATGAGTTCTGGAATGCGACAGCCGATGCAATTGCAGAAGCCATTGCCAAAAGCGGACGCCCGGCATCAGATATTCTCGCGATTGCCACCACGGCGCATGGTGACGGGATTTATATGCTTGACCAGGATGCGCGTCCGCTTGGAAAAGGCATCCTGTCGCTTGATAGCCGTGCTGTTGATGTTGCTGAACGCTGGTTAGGCAGCGCTGTTGCTGACCAGTCGATTGCGATTACTGGCCAGCTGCCGCACGCATCTGCGCCTTCTGCTATTCTGGCCTGGGTCAAAGAAAATGAGCCTGACCGTTATAATCGCATTGGTCAAGTGATTGCCTGCAAGGACTGGCTACGCTTCTGCTTGACGGGCGAAGTTGGCACCGACCGCACCGAGGCTTCAACGTCCTTCACAGATTACAATACACAGGATTATTCCAAAGACGCGCTCAAGCTTTTTGGACTTGAAGCGCTCTGGGACGCACTGCCGCCTATGTCGCGCTCCGACGAAATCGTCGCTGGTGTTTCGCAAGAATGCGCCAGCCGTACAGGGCTTGTAGCCGGAACGCCAGTCGTCGGAGGTTTGCATGATGTGACGGCTTCGGCACTGGGTGTGGGTGGCCTTAAGGTTGGCACGGTTGCGGTTGTGGCTGGCACCTATTCGATCAATGAAACGCTGTCGTCTGAGCCTCGTGTCGATAAGAGCTGGTTCTGCCGCAATGGCATTGCACCGGGTGAGTGGAATAATATGTCCATCTCGCCTGCTTCCACCGCAAATTACGACTGGTTCCTCGATAAGCTTTGCCCGGCGGAACGCCGTGAAGCAGAAGAAACTGGTCGCTCGATCCATGATATGCTGCGGCCAGAAATTGATGCAGCTTTGGCCAAGCCTTCAACAGCCCTGTTCCATCCTTATCTCTTCGGTTCGCCTTATGGCGCGATGGCAAGCGGTGCGTTCTTCGGACTTCGCGGTTGGCAGGAACGCGGTGATATGCTGCGTGCAGTCTGGGAAGGCATTGCCTTCAACCACCGTATCCATGTTGATCATTTGAAAGATGGCTTTGAAATTTCTGCTGCTCGCCTGACGGGCGGTGTTTCGCGCAGCCCATCCTTTGCACAGATGTTTGCGAATGTGCTGGGTATGCCGGTCACGGTCACCGATACGGATGAAGCCGCAGCATGGGGTGCCGCACTTTGTGCAGGCAAGGGGGCAGGCGTTTTCGCTGATGTTTACAGCGATCCGCGCGATCTGGATGCGATTGGCCGGACCTATATCCCGGATGCGGCGCGCAGCGAACAATATGAAAAGCGTTATACGCTGTTCAAGGAAATAGCATCAGCAATGGGGCCGATCTGGTCCAAGATTGATGCCTTAACTGATTGAAATACAGCGAAGACAGTGAAATGAACGATTTCGTAAGCAGTGCCGAAATGAAAACCCGCATAAGCAAGCTCGAAGCGAATGGCGTTGATGTTCTCATTCTGGGGGCTGGCATCAATGGTGCGGGCCTTTATCGTGATCTGAGTGAACAGGGTGTGAGCTGTCTCATCGTTGATAAGGGCGATTTTGGCTCCGGTACCAGTGCTGCACCGTCGCGTCTTATTCACGGTGGCCTCAAGTATCTGGAAACTGGTGAATTTGGTCTCGTCGCGCAATCAACTGTCGAGCGCAATATCCTGCTCAAAAACGCGCCGCATAATGTTCGCCCGCTGCCGACATTTATTCCGGTGTTCTCTTGGACAAAGGGTATTACCGCAGCCCTTCGGACTTTGTTTGGCTCAACCACAGCACCACGCAGCCGCGGTGCCGTGCTCATCAAGATTGGTCTTGGTCTTTACGATTATTTTGGTGCGCGTGAGCGCGTCATGCCGAAGCATAATTTTCTCCTTAAGAAAAAAGCTTTGAAGGAAATGCCATACATGACGCCGTCTATCGTGGGTGGTGGCATCTATTATGACGCATGGGTCAGCAAGCCAGAACGTCTGGTTTATGAACTTGTTAGCGATGGCCTGAAAGCCAATCCCAATAGTGCGGCAGCCAATTTCACGTCGATTGTTGCGGCCAGCGATGGTGCCGTGCGCTTTGAAGGACCAGACGGCTCAACTTTCACGGTCAAGCCAAAGATCGTTATCAATGCGGCTGGTCCTTGGATCGATCATGTCAATGCGGCGCTTGGTAAAGAAACCAAAATGATTGGTGGCACCAAGGGGTCGCATATCTTGATCGATCATCCTGAACTGGTTGAAAGCCTTAAAGGCCGGATGATCTATTTTGAGGCGGATGATGGTCGTATTTGCCTTGTCTATGATTATCATGGTCTTGCGCTGGTTGGTTCGACGGATATTCCGGCGAACAATCCTGATGAGGTCTTCGCCGAAGACAAGGAAATCGATTACTTCATCGAGAGCCTGCGTTCGCTGCTGCCGAAGCTAAAATTTGATCGCAGCCAGATCGTTTATACCTATAGCGGTATTCGTCCGCTACCGGCATCGAATGCATCGGAACCGGGGCTGATCAGCCGAGATCATTCTGCACCGGTGATCGAGCCGGATGCAGGGCGTCCGTTCCCAATCATTTCGCTGGTTGGCGGCAAGTGGACGACCTTTCGTGGTTTCGCGGAAGAAGTGGCAGATACGGTACTCAAGCGTTTTGGCCGCGAGCGTGTGAAAACAACCCGTAATCTCACCATCGGTGGTGGCAAGGATTACCCGGCTGATGACCGGGCACGCGCCGCATGGGTGGCGAAACACGCCAAGGAAACCGGGCTTGCAGTCGAACGTGTCGAGACACTTTTGCAGCGTTATGGCACCACCGCTTTGCCGATCATTCAGGATGAGGCAAAGGTTGGCGTTACACTTCTGCCTGATACAGACAGCATCAGCCGTGCAGAAATTGCGTGGATTGCGCGTAATGAGCTGGTTGTGCATCTCTCGGACGTGGTCCTGCGACGCACGACACTGGCAATTGACGGTGCGTTGTCGAATGCTAATTTGGCCGCAATTGCTGGTATTCTCAGCGTTGAGTTTGGCTGGGATGCTACGCGCAAGGCGCAGGAGCTGGAGCTTGTTATTGCTGAGCTTTCAAAACGCCACGGCATGACGCTAGGCGAGCAGCCCGCGAAACGTCGCTGATTTAGAATTTAAAAAAACCGGGCCGTCGCCCGGTTTTTTTTAGATATTTATTGATCGAACGTCATAGGGTGACAAGTAAATCGTCTCGCCGTTTGGAACAGTCACAGTCTGTTCATGCGGGGTGATGTTAACCAGCCAGATGGTTTGGTCTTCCACGGCCATTGCCAGAACGTCCGATGGGCGCGAGGACTGGCATTGTTTCCAGCTTTTGCCCGCCAAATCAGCCAGCACCTTCACGGTGTTAAACAGCGGACGCGTATGAGCCGCAGCTGTCGGCTCGCCTTTACCGGCAATAAGTCCGAACGGACCGGTAAGTGCTGAAAGTGTAAGGCTGTCGAGACCAGCGTTCAGCACTGAGATAGCGTAGGCAAAAGCGAAGCTTTCTGCGAATTTTCCATTATGGCGCGGATCGCGATTGGCCATTGCAATACGCTTGCCATTCGGGTTTTCCATCGTGCGACTGCCATAAGGGTTCTGGCGCATAGGAATGGTCGATGGTCCGATGTGATAGGGCTTGTCGCCATAAATCGCACGCACCGAACGCGTGATGAACGGCAATGCTTCAAGCGTCTGCATGACGCTAAGGTCGTCGGCGGCATGAACAATCGGATTGGTACAGTGGCTGACGAAATCAACAAGCTCGCCTGGAACGCGTTTGCGATTAAGCTCGGTGAAATAGCTGAGCATGCCGCCGCCGAGTTGCACGTTCGGGAAGGCTACTCTTGCTGCTGCATAGACATCTTCAAGCGGCGGGCAGGGTGGCCATTCGCTCCCCGGCGGTGTTGATTGTCTGTCGATTGCCGGTGAAATCATGATTGCATCCGGTGTAAAACCAGCAGCTTTCATGTCGGAGGCGATGGCCTTCGTCTCATCAATGAGCGATTGCTCGCAAGGCAATGCAATTTCGAGTGAAACACGACCTTTGTGATGCTTTGTAAGTGCTGCAAAATCGGCAAATGCTAAGCCATCATGACCCGCCAGCGGATCGTAATGAAATAACAGATCCTGTGAACCAATCTCCTGCAACAGATCAGTTGCGGTGAGGCTTGCTTTGGCTTCTTCCGGCGTAATGATAATGCCAATATTGGGCATTACACCGCTTGCGTCACCGAGTGTAATGCGCACGGGTTCAATGCTATCTGCTTTGCGCGGAGCATTCTTCCTGCTGTCGCGAATGTTGAGCACAATGCGCTGATGCACAGGTTGCGATGCTTCTATCTGGTAAGGCCATGGCAGGGCCAGCGGACGCACATAGGTTTTGTAAGACGCATCAGACCAGTTGCGCTGGTCTTCCATCTCGAATGTATCGCCCTCCATGCGGCACTCGGCGAAAACACCGGGCATTGCTTCGTGGGTAATTGCGCGCATGTCCTTGAAAGGCTGCCATGGCTCAATCAGATCAGGCAAATGGGTTTTGACGCTCTGTCCATCGACATGTTCAACAGTCACAGGCGAACCAGCGACGCCGATAATCGGATGCAGAATACAGAAGCCGCAACGGTTTGTTTCAAAACCGGTTGCGGTGTTGGCCTCGGCGTCAAAAGTCAGTGTGCCATTGCTATCAGCCTCAATACGCACATCGATAGCGAGTTGCGTTGCATCTGGGCCTTCGCAACGTGCCTGATAGGTGACGATGAAACCGCTGCCGTTTCGCTCAACATTCAGATCATGGATTTCCGGGTTGTAAGTTCCCCAGTCTCGATCACGCACCAGATAAGAGACAGCGCGCAGAACTTCGATACCATCATACTTGATCGTGCGAAGATTGCCTTCGCTTAGATCGACCGAAAGCAAGCCAGCCTTGAGGTGTTTTGGCGGAGTTTCAGCCTCACGCGTGCCATAAAGCAAAAAGGGATCAACGCTGCTCATTTGAGCAACGCCGTAATATCAACGCGGTTGCCGCTTGCAGCGCTGTCATAGGCCGCTTCGACAAGCGCGAAAGTCTTGAGGTTATCCGCACCTGATGTCGAGGTTTCCTCGCCCGATGCGAGCTTGTCCACCCAATGCTGCTGAATGGCAAAAACGCTTTCCTGAATATTGTGCCATGGGCGCGATGCCCATGAGAGCAATGCAGGCGAAACGTCAGAAACTGTGGTGCCAGCGGGCGTGATCACTTCAAGCCGATAGCCCTGATAAAGCCGGATCGAGCCTTTCGTGCCATCAAGCTCAATCAGCGTTTCTGGGAATGGGTCGGTTTCGAGCTTGGTTGCATAGCTCACATCCACAATGGAAGTCGCACCATTTTCATGATCCATGAGAATGGTGGCTACATCTTCGCCCTTGATCTTCGGATTGACACGCTTTGTGCGAGCAACGAGGCTCGTCACATCGCCCAGAATGAAGCGTGCAATATCAAGCGTATGAATGCCTAAATCTTCGATGATGAAGCGTTCACCTTCGGCCAGGTATGGCTGGCCGGAGAATACATCAAAGCCCGATCGGAACGAGAAACGCCCCCAGAATGGTGTGCCGATGACGCCGCTGTCGAGCGCTTTGCGAACGGCCTGAATAGGCGTTTGCCAGCGGAAGTTTTCATGCACCATCAGCGGAATGCCTGCATCGTCGCAGACTTTCACCATGGCCTTTGCATCGTCAAGCGTTTTGGCAAAAGGCTTCTGGCAGATTGCAGGCACCTTGTGAGCGGCTGCAAGTTCCACCAGAGCGCGATGACTTGATACCGTGGTGGCAATATCGACGAAGTCGATACCGCCATCGGCGAATAGCGCGTTTGCATCCGTGTAGCGGCGTTCGATGCCGAACTGATCGCCGACAATCTTCAACCGCTCAGGATCGCGGTCGCAGATCGCCACAATCTTGGCACCTGAAACATCATTCCATGCATGCATCTGATTGATTGCGAAGAAACCACAACCGATGAGAGCGCCATTTAAGTCTGCCATTTTTATCCTGCTTTTGCCATTTGCATGAGTGTTACGCGCTGCTGGAGGCGGCGTTGTGCCTGATCGACCACCACGGCAATGATGATGACAAGCCCCTTGATGACCATCTGCCAGAAGGACGAAACGCCCATCATGACCAGACCGTCCGAAAGAATACCGATAACGAAGGCACCAATGATCGTGCCGCCGATTGTACCGCGTCCACCGGACATGGAGGTGCCGCCGAGGACGGCTGCCGCAATGGCGTTCAACTCGAACGAGTTACCTGTTGCTGGATGCGAAGCCATCAGTTCGGATGAAATGATAAGACCAGCAATCGCCGCGCAGAAGCCCGAAAACATGTAAACGAACATCTTGACGCGATCAACGCGGATACCCGACATACGTGCTGCGCGCTCATTGCCGCCAACGGCGAAAATCTGTCGGCCAAGTGGGGTGTAACGCGCGATATACGCTGCTGTGAGTGCGACAACGACCAGAATCCAAATTGAGACCGGCAGACCGAGAATGCTGCCCGCGCCCAGGAAACCGAAGCCCTGTGTGCCGAGGTCTTCTCGACCGACGAGGTTCGGGAAGGTTTGGCCGTCCGAAGAGAGCAGCGCTAGACCGCGCGCGACATAAAGCGTTCCGAGTGTTGCGATAAACGGCGCAACATTAAGCCGCGTTATGAGCAACCCGTTGACGAAGCCTACGGCTACGCCCACGGCAAGCGTGATTAGCGAGATTTCGATCACGTTGAAATACATCGTATAGCCGATGCCAAGATCGATGCCGTAGATAAGCAATCCGCCAGCGACCATGCCGCAAAGACCCACGATGGAACCAACCGACAAGTCGATGCCGCCCGTGATAATGACGAAGGTCATGCCCATGGCGAGGAATGCATTCAGCGCAACGTGTTTCGACATCAAAATGAGGTTGGCTGTCGAAAGGAAGTTTGGTGCTGCGAATGAGAAAAAGATGAACACCGCAAAAAGTGCGATGAAGGTTCGCAGTTTCATAAGTGTCAGCAAAGCTGAGCCGCTCGAAAAGCTTGGGTCAGAGGCTGCCGTGGTTTTGGCTGTCATGACGCGAGTTCCCTTGTTTGTTGGTCATGGTCGTTGACATGTCCGTGGCCCTTGGCCGAAGCGGCAATAATGTCGGCTTCCGTCGCGTTTTCGCGGTCAAATATGGCAATCAGCTTCCCATTGCTGAGCACCGCGATGCGATCGGAGAGCGCCATGACTTCTTCCAGATCAGATGTTGAAAACAGAATAGCGAGCCCTTCACCGGCAAGTCTGCGCATGGTGCGGAAAACGTCGGCTTTTGCGCCGACATCAATTCCGCGCGATGGCTCATCCATCAGCAGGACTTTTGGATTGGTCATCAGAGCTTTGCCGATAACCACCTTTTGCTGGTTGCCGCCTGACATCGAAGTGACCTCAAAATCAGGGTTGGGCGCTTTGATTGCCAGATCTTTGATGGCTTCCTGAATGGCCTGCTTTTCACGCTTGGGCGCGATGTGAAAAAAGCGTGCAAGACGATCAAGGCTTGCCAATGTCAGATTGCTGGCAATCGACAAGATTTGCACCAGACCCTCGCGCTGCCGATCTTCGGGGATCAGCGCCAGTCCGCGACGAATGCGGCGGGTGGTGTCGCGCTCGGTGATCTTTTTACCGTCAATATAAATCTCGCCGGTGGAATGCGCGTGCTGCCCCATAATGCATTCAAAGAACTCGGAGCGTCCAGCACCCATCAAGCCGTAAATTCCTAGAACTTCGCCTGCACGAACGCTGAGCGATACATTGTCTACAGCAAGACCGCCAATGGCGCGAGGCAGGGTGATGTTTTCGGCGCGGAACATTTCGCCGCCCATTTTATGCGTGACAGCCTTGGCGAAATCCTTGGCATCAGAGCCAATCATCGAACGCACAATCCATTGCGTATTGATGTTTTTGATTTCTTCTTGGCCGGTAATCTGGCCATCACGCAGCACGGTGATGTAATCGCCAATCCGCATCAGTTCTTCCAAACGATGCGAGATATAGACGATAGCCACGCCCTGACTTTTGAGGTCTGCGATAACCTTAAAAAGAATATCCACTTCAGCCGCTGAAAGTGCTGATGTTGGCTCATCCATAATCACAATGCGCGCATCAAGCGAAACAGCTTTGGCAATTTCGACGAGCTGCTGCTGACCAATCGGCAAGTCTGCAACCATGGTTCGCGCATCAATGCCCGCATCCAGACGGTCGAGATATTCATTGGCCTTTTTGATCTGCGCCTTGTGATCAATCCCGCGTAGGCCTCGCGTAATTTCACGCTTGGCGAAGATGTTTTCTGCAACCGACATGTTTGAAAACAGGTTCAGTTCCTGAAAAATCATCGCAATGCCGCGCTTTTGCGCGTCAGCAGGGCTATCGAAGGATACTTCCTCGCCGTCGAGAATGATCTTGCCAATGGTAGGACGTTCAACGCCGGCGATGATCTTCATCAGTGTCGATTTGCCAGCGCCATTTTCGCCGACAAGCACATTCACCGAGCCACGGCGCAATTCGAGATTGGCGCGCTTGACCGCGACAATACCCGAATAGACTTTTGATACGTCCTCAAGTCTGAGGACGATATCGTCCTTGTTTTTTGCTTCTGCTTCCATGGATCATTTCTCCAGAGAAATAGAAACAGGGGTGAAGAGCGGCAATTGACCCTTGGATGGCATTGGGAAAGCGCCAGTTGCGGTCACTTTCATGCCGATCAGGTCTTCACGTGGGAGCTTTGTGAGAATGGAGTCATTGACGAGAATGTTGAATGATTTGCCGAATTGCGCCCATTCGATCTGGTTGCGGAACTCGTTAAAGTTCACGATTTTCAACGCATCGCGGATCGCGGTGCCCCGCACTGTCGGCCCGATCTGCACACGGGCATCGGCCTTGCCGTCACCATTGCTATCGACATCGACATAAGCGGCACGCGATTTGGTTTCCGCGCCAACCACAGTGCCTTCAAGCTTGGTTGCGAAGGTCCATGGCGCGTTGCCTTGCTTCTCGCGATGACCGAACTTTTCGCCAGCTGCGTCAAGATTGCTATTGGCAGCATCCATCACTTCGCCGAGCGATATGGATTTTTCTGCGAAATATGGAACGACTTTGCTTTCCCAGATTTGCGCAACCGCGCGATCCGGGTTGAAATTATCGCCGCGTGCTTCTGCGGCTTCTTCTGCTGTTGGCGTCTTGATGATTTTGCAGCCCGAAAGCGCGACGCCGCAGGCCAGCAGGACAATGGAAGCTGACTTCAGCACTGACATGAGAATATCCTCGATAGAAGAAATACTGTCGGGAGCGCTCACTTTGAAATTTGCGCTCCCCACCTCGCAAGCCTTGGGAGTTAGTCCTTCAATGCGAAGGTTTCGAGCTTGTCTGCATTGTCAGCGTTGATGAGAACGCAATCCATCAGCTGCTTTTCTTCAGCAGGGCCTTTGCCGGTCTTGATGTACTGGTCTGCCTGTTCGACTGCCATCTGTGCCTGTGCGAAGGCTGGCTGAAGGACGGTTGCCTTGATGCCGCCTGCCTTGATCGAGTCACGAACGTCGTTCGAGCCGTCAAAACCAACAACGATCACGTCTTTGCGGCCAGCAGCTTCAAGCGCTGCCCATGCACCCATTGCCATGGTGTCGTTACCAGCGATAACGCCCTTGATGTCCGGGTTTGCCTGCAAAATACTCTGCATCTTGGTGAAGGCTTCTGGCTGGCTCCAGTTGGCAGACTGTTGCGCAACCATTTTCAGATCAGGATAATCATCGATCACATCGTGATAGCCCTTGGAGCGGATGCCAGCATTCAGATCAGCTTCGCGGCCGAGCAGTTCGACATAATTGCCAGCTTCGCCCATCAGCTTGACGAATTCCTCTGCACCGAGCTGCGCACCCTGATAGTTGTTGGAAACAATCTGCGACACTGCAACGCCGGTGGCATTGATTTCACGGTCGATCAGGAAGGATGGAATACCAGCGTCTTTTGCCTTCTGAACGGCAGCGATAGAGGCTTCCGAACCGGCATTGTCGAGAATGATGGCTTTTGCGCCACGACCAATGGCCGTATCGACGAGCTGTGACTGCTTGTTGGCATCATCATCATGCACGAGGATCAGTGTTTCGTAGCCAAGTTCCTTGGCTTTTGCTTCAGCGCCGACGGCTTCAGCTTTAAAGAATGGATTGTCATGCGATGGCGTGATGATCGCGATAAGGTCTGCCGCCCATGCTGGCATGACCGCTCCGCCTGCCAAGCTGGCCGAAAGAGCTGCGATCGCAAATCCGCGCGCAATTGTCCTACGTGTAAACTTCATGTTTTCCTCCCAATTAAAGCCCCATTCCCAAGAGGCAGTGAAGGGAGAGCTTGCGCTCTCCCCGATAGATATTACGTGATGCGACGAATGCTTTCTGCAATCTCTTCTGGCTCGAACACGTTCTTCCAATCGTCGCGCATCAGCGCTGGAATGCCGAATTCGATGGCCTTGTTGCATGCATCCGAGAACACGCCCTGAACTTCGCCAAAAATGACGGCGCCCAGAACATTCATGTGGCCGAGCAGGAAGTCGCGTGCGGCTTCTTCAGGAACGCCGCGACGAACGGTTTCGTCCATGGCCTGCTTCATGACAACGAGAAGCGAAGCTGCAACGGTTTCCGAAAGACCTGGCTCGAGAATTGCGAGCTGCTCAACGGTGACGCGGTGCGAGCGCATGACAGGAGCCCAGATGACCTTGGCAACTTCTTCGCCGAGTGCATAAGCTTCTTCAGGACCCTGCATCAGAGCCGAAACGATGTGCTGCTTTGCTGCGATACCGCCGAAGAAATCGCGCTTTGCAGCAGGATCGGTTTCATCGTTGAAGATTGGCGGATGGCAAGGATGCGTGACGAAGTATGTCAGGTCTGCGCGTTCTGGCAGGTGACCGGCAAATGGTGCTGCTGCATCGAGTGCAACAACCATGGTGCCAGGCTTCAGCTTGTCAACGATGCCTGCTGCAACCTTACCGATGATGGTATCTGGAACAGCCAGAATAACGACTTCTGCGCCTTCAAGGCCTGCATCAACATCGACGGTATCGATACCGAGATCGTCCTTCAGACGTGCTTTACCGACTTCGCTGACTTCAATGTGGCGAACGTCAAAGCGCGAACCCTTGAGGTTCTTGGCCAGACGGTAGCCCATCTTGCCACCGGCGCCGAACAGAGCAATAGCTGTCATGATTGTAATTCCTTCCCGTAGTTTTGGTAGCTTAACTGGTATAACCAGTCAATGAGTATTCCAGATTTAAGCGGTTAGACCGTCACGAATCTGGCTGAAGTATCCGTCAGAACCGACCTGTCCGCCTTTAAGCGCAACTTGAAGACCGTTGGTGGCGGCATAGGTGCCATGTGCCGTGCAGAGCGGGGAACCCGGTGTCTGAGGCAATGGAAGGAGTGTTGTCAGCGCATCGACATGCAGTTCGCGCAAGGCGTGGCTGGAGGTGTCGCCGCCGGCTATCACGGCGCGGGTAAGCTTTTCGCGCTCAACAAGGCTGCGTAGGATGAAACCGAGGCTGCGCGCCAGTTTGTGACGGCTGCCTGCAATCTTATCGATTTCCGTACCGCGATCAGCCGATGGGCCAAGTGCTGTATTCAGGATAACGCTGTTACCTTGGCTCAGTGCCTGCTGACCCTGAGCGATGGCAGTTTCGATTGTTTGATTGCCGTTTTCGCCAAGCAGATCGAGTGGGTTAAGGTCAATGCCGGTAAAGCCGGAAGTCGTCGCATGACGGATCTGGCGTTCGGTCGTCGGCGAAACGCTGCCCGAAACAACCGCAATGCGGTCAGCTTTGCCCGGCAGCGGGAACTCTTTCTTCGCGCCAATCAGTCCGGCTTTGGCCCATGCAGCGAGAAGCGCATATTCAACGCCCGACGAACCAGCAACGAACCAGCCAGCATCCGGACGCAGACGCCAGAGCTGTTCACCCGCCTGCAACTGGCTTTCGCGGCTATCGACATCAAGCAGCAACATGCCGTCGGCGTCTTTGACAATCGCATTTACGCGGTCGTCGGCATCGGCGGCGGAAAGTGCTACTAGGTCAGCAAGTACAGTTTTAAGCGCTGTCTGCTGAGCAAGATGCACGCGCAGATCGGCTTCATGCATCGGCGTAACAGGATGACGGCTCATGACCGGATGACGATCAATGCGATAGACTTCGCCCTGATAAGCGGCAAAGAGATTGCCGAAAGAGGTGTAACGCTTCAACTGCGGTGCACCGACAATCACCGGCACATAGGCCTGATCGAAAATCGCTTTGCCGATTTCAACCGCTTTGCCGATATTGCCGACTTTCGGTGATGAATCGAATGTTGAACAGACCTTGTAATGCGCAATTGCCGCGTTCAGGCTCTTCAGCCAATTGAATGCAGGTGTAAGATTTTCCTGCATCCATTCCGGTGTTTCGCTGCGGCTGGTGCCTGCCAGGCCAATAGCCTTGCAATGCGAGAAGCGCGCAAGCAGGTCTTCATCCGGCACATTCATAAACAAAACAGTATCAACACCGTTGGAAGCCATGGCTTCCATAACGTCGGTGGAGCCGGTGAGATCGTCGCCGTAGTAAGACAGAAGAAGGTCGTGAGGTACGTTTGACATTATTCGCCTCCCTTCCCGAATTTTGCGAGCGAAGCTGCAAGTTCAGGATGGTCCGTTGCGTAAGTTTCGAGCGGGATGCCAGCAACTGCTGCTTCCCATGCCTGTTGCACGGCGCGAACGCCTGCGGCAGGGCCGCCCGGGTGGCTGACGATGCCGCCGCCGCAGAGATAAAGCAGGTCCGTGGTGCGGCCTGTGCGCTCATAGGTTTCCGGTGCCTGTCCGCCCCACTGGCCGGAACCGGCGACGGGAAGCGGGCAATCAGATGGATCAAACAGCGGCGTGCTGACGGCCTTGAACGAGTTGACGAAACTTTCGTCCGGCTCCCAATATTTCACGCGGATGCCGTTGATCTGGAACTGATCGACACCGAGCAAGCGCCAGAACTGCTGATAGACGCGGAAGTCCATGCCAGCTCCCGGATTGCGGGTCAGAATATCCCAGCCGTTGCGGTGCGCATGCAGTACAAGGCCGGAGCGCTTGCGCAGGAAGCTCATGCCGCCAAAGCCGATCGAGTTGATGTTGACCACGGCGCAATTGCCGCCAGCCTCAAGAACCATGTCGTGATTGCGCATCATCTCATCAGGATCGGCGTGAGAAATACCGAAGGCATACATGACCTTTTTGCCGGTCTTCTGCTCGTGATTGAGAATAAGCGGCATGATTGCTGCAATGCGCTCTTTAAGCGGCGAATAGGCCGGGCTCATCAGCTTTTCATCGTCTTTGATGAAATCAACGCCCGATTCAATGAGTTCGCCAACGAGTTCTGCGGTCTCATGCGGACGAAGACCTAGCGCTGGCTTAACGATCGTGCCGATGATTGGACGCTTTTCAACGCCTGTCAGACGACGGCTCCCGGCAATGCCGAATTGCGGGCCGGGATGCGCGCTTTTGAAGGCTTCCGGCAGCTTCATATCGACGACGCGAATGCCGGTCATGCCCTTGATGGAGTAAACACCGCCAACAGCAATGGTCATCAGCGCTGCAAGGTCAGTGCCGACCGCATCGAGCGGGAAGGAAATGTCAACATCGGCGCGCTTGATTGGGCCGTGTCCGGGTTCAAGTTCTGGCCAGGCTGGAACTGTTGCATCTTCAAGGGGACGGATTTCGAGCACACGCGCTGCAACGCGGGCTTTAAGTTCTTCTGTCTCGCCGGGAAGGGCGACAAAAGTACCGGTTGACTGATCGCTGGCGATCTTGGCTGCCATCTGTTCGATGCTGCCGGTTGTCTCAATGCGATAGGTCAGACAGATATTCATCGGATTTTTGTCGCTCGCTTGTTTTAAAGCGCATTTTTCCGAAAACGGTTCCAAAACTATTCGGGATGCGCTTTAGTGTTCCACCCATGTCAGAAATGCTCCGACATTTATTCTCCACACCTACTCGAAAGTTTCTCCTCGCTTTCAAGGATGTGACTGAAGCGCTTGGCTCCGAATGTGAACTGGTATAATGAGTATTCCAATATCTGCAAGTGGAAAATTGTTAGCCCATTCACGACATCGTGGGTAACAGCTTTCTTTGCGGAGCCTGAGGAGGCATAAGGGGGGAATGATAATGTGCAGTGAGATAGCATGAATAAGCCAGTGGAACCGATTATTCGCCGCAAATTGTCGGACGAGGTATTCGACCGGCTTGAAAACATGATCACGTCGGGTGAACTTACGCCCGGCGATGAAATGCCGTCGGAGCGTGTCTTGATGGAACGCTTTGGCGTGGGCCGTCCCGCAATCCGCGAGGCGATGCAATCGCTTGCCAAAATGGGGCTTGTCAGCATTTCACACGGCGAACGGGCAAAAGTTCTCAAGCTCACTGCAAGGTCGATCTTTCAGCAGGTTGATCCGACAGCGAAGATCATGTTGGCGCAGTCGATTGATTCCCTTGAGCATCTCAAGAATGCGCGTATTTTCTTTGAGCGTGGCATTGCGCGCGAAGCGGCTTTAAAAGCGACCCCGCAGGACGTTGCTGATCTCAAAGCAATCGTTGATCGGCAGCGCGCATCACTGGGTGAGGCTGATGCTTTCATCTCTGCTGATATGGACTTTCACATTCGTATTGCGAAGATTTCGGGCAATCCGATTTTCGTGGGCTTAAGCGAGGCGATGCTCGCATGGCTGCGTGAATATCATACCCATATGCTGATCTGGACGGGCAAAGAAAACTTCACGCTGGTAGAGCATGAAGAAATTCTTGATAGAATCGCCGCGAACGATGCGGATGGCGCGGAAGGTGCGATGCGTCATCATTTGGAGCGGTCGCGCGACCTTTATACGAAGTGAGGAAAATAATAGCCGGAATGTGTTCCGGCTTTTTTTACGTCTAATCGGATACTTGCCCTAGGTAGTTATCCAAACGCTCACCCTTCATGACGAGCTTTGAGCGAAGCTTGGCGGACTTTTCTTTGACTGCGTCCAGGTTGACAGGTTTGCCAACCTGAATGACGCCGATCATGGCCATCATAAGATGTGGTGGGCAGTAATAAAGATAAACGCCTTCCTGATCGACAGTGACTGTAAACTCTTCGTCAAGCTTGCTTTTCCAAGCTTTCACACCTTCAGGCACTGCGAAGGACTGCACATAGTGACTGGAGTTTTCCGGAATAAATGTAATTGTGTCGCCAACTTCCGCTTTCACATAGCCCGGCTCAAAAACCATGCCGCCTTCTTGTCCATAATTGAGCATTTTGATCTTGTGCTCTGCTGCCATAGATGCAGAGGCAATGAGGCTCAATGCAAAAGCCGTAATGATCGACTTCATAGGACTAGTCCTTCCTGATTTTGTATTGCTGGTTTGAATTTTTTGGCAACGGGTTGAATGA
This sequence comes from Brucella pseudogrignonensis, assembly GCF_032190615.1. Taxonomy (NCBI): domain Bacteria; kingdom Pseudomonadati; phylum Pseudomonadota; class Alphaproteobacteria; order Hyphomicrobiales; family Brucellaceae; genus Brucella; species Brucella pseudogrignonensis. The sequence continues at coordinate 87,787 of NZ_JAVLAT010000002.1, read as the reverse complement.
CAGGGTTTCCTGCACGGTCACGCAGGATTTCGGCATCAACGCCATAGGTCTGAAGAATAAGATCGGATGTCACGATATCGGCTGGTGCGCCGGAAACCTGAAGACGGCCCTGAGAGAGCACGAGGAGATTGTCTGCATATTGGCAGGCTAGATTGAGATCGTGCAGAACAATGACAGTGACCCAGTTGTTTGCTTGTGTCTCACGCTTGACCAGATCAAGGAGGCCCACCTGATGTTTGAGATCGAGGGCGCTGACAGGCTCATCAAGCAGCATGGCTTTTGGTTCACGCATCAGAACTTGCGCAAACATGGTCATTTGCCGTTGGCCGCCACTGAGCGACGTCACATTGCGGTCGGCAAGATGAGCAATGCCCGCTTCTTCCAGTCGCGTCATAGCATGATGAAGAGTTTCATCATCGATGTGCAATGATAGCTTGTCGAGGCGTCCAAGAACCACGACTTCCAACACAGTCAAAGCTGCATCCGTCGTGCTGTCTTGCGGCATATAGGCGATGGCATCACGCCACTGGCGCAGCCGTGTGCTTCGATGAATACCTGTACTAAGCGTCCGGTCTTTAAATGTGATCTGTCCTGCTTCCAAAGGCAGATCCCCAAACATCGCACGAAGCAGTGTGGTTTTTCCGGTGCCGTTCGGACCGATGATGACGTGAATTTTCCCAGCCTCAAGCCGTGTGTCGACACTGGATATGATCGTTTGCGAGCCGCGTTTTATGGTTATGTTTTTCAGTTCCATCATACGCCTCGCGATCTTCGCGCAAAGATGAGCCAAAGCAGGAAAGGCACGCCAACAATGGCTGTAACAATCCCCACCGGAAAGAGTGCTCCCGGTATGATCGACTTCGATAGTACAGAGGCCGCGGACAGCATCAATGCGCCAGAGATCACAGACATTGGCAGGAAATAGCGCTGGTCTTCGCCGACGCTCATGCGCGCTATGTGCGGCGCGACAAGGCCAATAAATCCAATAACACCAACAAAGCTTGTCGCGGTTGCGGTCATAACCGCAACGATAATGAGAATTTTCATTCGCAAGCGACGCACATTGATGCCGAGGCTTGCAGCCCGCATTTCACCCATGCGCAGTGCAGCCAGCTTCCATGAATCTGCCATCAACAAGCCACAGCAAACCGCTGTGACTGCTGCCGTCAGCATCAGGGTCGGCCATGTGGCTTTTGTCAAACTGCCGAATAGCCAGAACAGGATCTGTTGGGAAACTTCAGGTGAGGATAGGAATTGGATTAGCGAAAGCAAAGACTGAAACAGGAAGAGCAGCGCGATACCGCCGAGAATGATGGTTTGCGCATTCATGTGTCGCATGGATGCCAGCGTGAACAGGAACAATGCTGCCAACATTGAGAAGGCAAAAGCCCCCCACAGGAACAGCGATCATAACAGGCAAGCCGAGACCACCTAATGCCAGAACAAAAGCTGCGCCAAAGCCAGCCGCTGCGGCCATCCCCAATGTGTAAGGGCTCGCCATTGGATTGTTGAGCAGCGTCTGCATCTGTGCGCCTCCCGCACCAAGCGCAGCACCAACAGCAAGCGCCATCAATGCCATAGGCAGGCGCAGGTTTCTGACGATGGAGTCCGTCATCGCGGCGCGTTCACCGATGCCAGTTAAGGAGCGGATCACTTCCATTGGTGACAACATTGATGGGCCGGTCGCAACGTCAAAGACAAGGCTCGCAGCCATGATTGCGAGAAATATAATGACCGTTCGCAGGCGTTTTCGTTCACGTGCGCGGTGGGTGGCAATCGCTGCTTTATGCCGTGAGAGAGTTGTCATGGTGGCCTGTTGAAATTGCAAAACAGGGTGCCACCATGGTGATGGTGGCACCCTTAAGCACGGGATCGCAGATATTACTTTACGCTGATTGCGAAGGTTCCCTGCGGGTCAACCGGCAGATACTTCTTGTAATAGCCATGATATTTGGCGATTGGGTCCATATCGGCGAACTGCTCAGGATAGAGTTCCTTTGCGATGTACTGAACCATCGCGAAATCCGACAGTGTGCGCGATGCACCCTGATAAACACCATAAAGCTTACCGTTCTGAACAGCTGGCAATTCGTTCCAACCCGGACGGGTTTCGAAGGCCTTGAGCTTTGCGCGCGCTTCATCAGCTTTCACAGCCTGCCCCATTGGCAGAGCGGTTTCATCCTTGTTGTTTTCGCGACCAGAGATCAGGATAATGTCTGGCTTGGAAGCAAGAACCTGTTCCGGATTGATCGGCCCCCACCACTCAACAAACGGTGCTGCGATATTGTCGCCACCAGCCACAGGGATCATCGCGCCCCACATGTTTTTGCCGTAGGTGAAAGAATATTCAGCCGGTCGTTGTTGCCGAATTCGACATAGACCTTTGGCTTGTTTTTGCCAGCCTTGGCAACGCGATCTGAAACATCCTTCAGAGCGCCGGAATACATATCAGCGATTTCTTTCGCACGGTTTTCGGTCCCTGCGAGTTCGCCGAGAACCAACGTAGATGCAACGTGGCGATCAACGGTCTGCGCGTTGTAATCGATGACGACGACCGGAATCCCTTCTTCTTCAAGGCGATCTGCGTCAAGGCCGAGTGCCTTATACTGCCAGTCTGCCAGAATGACGAGATCAGGATTGAGGCTCAGTACCTTCTCGACAGAGAAGGTCTGTGCTTCGACTTCTCCTACGTCAGGGATGTCTTTTAGTGAAGGGCGATGTGTTATATGCATGTTCCAGTTTGCAGGAACCCAGCCTTCCCAAGCTTCGCGCGAAATGCCGACGACTGAGTCGTAAGCCTTTTCGCCGCCGACTGCCATGTAGTCTTCAAAGTAGAAGCCCACGACAACACGCTTTGCAGGAAGATCGACCTTTACTTCACGGCCGATGACATCGGTGATGGTCTTCACTTCTGCAAATGCAGGGGCTGTGAATGCAATGGCGCAAGCGGACAGAAGCAGCGCGAATTTCTTAGTGATCAAAATAATCCTCAGGGGCACGATTTTGCGCCCCTGATATTAAAGTTGACTTACTTAATCAAGTTATTGCGAGCAAAGATTTACCTGTGTCAGCTGCCATATGAACGCTCATACAGCGGTTTTTCCGGGAAAACTCCAAGCTTTCCTTGATTTTCGCTGCCTGTAGTTCAGGTGTAGCCAATACGAAAGTATTAGATTTTTCCTGTTAGGGCTGTATCGAGTAAATCGAGCGCGCCCTGTTTGGTAAGCTCAATCGGGTTGCCGCCAGCGGTCGGATCGACAATCGCCATTTCTGCGACCAATATCTTGCGGTCCTCGTCCATATCAAGATCCTTGATAAAGTCTTGTAGTGTATCTGGAACACCAAGGTCGCGGCGTAGCTTCATAATTGCATCAATAAAGCCGTTAAACCCACCTTCAATTCCAAGATAACGGGCAAGTCGTTCAATGCGCTTTTCGATTGCCGCGCGGTTATGCTCAAGCACATAGGGCATGAAGACGGCATTGGTCATGCCATGATGCGTGTCGTAAAGAGCGCCGATTGGGTGGGAGAGGGAGTGGATCGCACCTAGTCCTTTTTGGAAGGCTGTGGCGCCCATGGAAGCTGCGGCCATCAAATTGGCGCGCGCTTCAATATCATTGCCATTGGCATAAGCCTTTGGCAGGTTCTCGAACACTAAGCGTATGCCTTCAATTGCAATGCCGTCAGCCATAGGGTGAAAGCCCGGTGCGCAATAGGCTTCCAAACAATGTGCGAGTGCGTCCATGCCAGTGCCAACGGTGATGAAGGGGGGCATGCCAGTCGAAAGTTCTGGATCGGCAATGACCGTTACAGGCAGCATTTTCGGGTGGAAAATGACTTTCTTGGTATGGGTGGATTCATTGGTCAGCACGCCTGCGCGGCCAACTTCCGAGCCGGTGCCAGCGGTTGTCGGTACGGCGATAACCGGTTCAATCGCATTGCTGTCGGCGCGGGTCCACCAGTCGCCAATGTCCTCAAAGTCCCAGACATCGCGGGTCTGACCTGCCTGAAAAGCGATAAGCTTGCCCAGATCAAGCGCCGAGCCCCCGCCAAAAGCAATCACGCCGTCATGCTTGCCATCGTTGAAGACCTGCACGCCAGCATAAAGATTACTTTCGACCGGATTGGGCTTCACATCGGAAAAGACCGCATACTTGACGCCAGCTCCGTCAAGAATAGCGAGAGTGGAAGCGACGACGGGGAGTTTTGCGAGGCCGGGATCTGTGACAAATAATGGGCGTTCGATACCGGCTGCTTTGAGAACAGCAGGCAGTTCCTTGATGCGACCTGGCCCAAAAAGCACTGTGGTCGGAAAATTCCATTTGGCAGTCAGAGTGGTCATGTCAATTGCTTTCCAGAGATTCAAATGAGATCAGATTTTTTCGCGCAGGTGGAAGGATTTTGGCCGCGTGAGATTGCCATAACCAATGGGCGAAAGGGCAGCACCCTTGCCGGTATCTTTCACTCCCGTCCAGACCAGTGCCGGGTCGAGATAATCGCAACGATTCATGAAAACAGTTCCGGTTTCGATGCGGTCGCCGAGGCTCGCTGCATGATCCGTGTCGCTTGTCCATAATGAAGCGGTGAGGCCGTAAATGCTGTCATTCATCAATGCCAGCGCTTCCTCATCATTGCGCACTTTCATGATGCCAACAATGGGGCCAAAGCTTTCTTCACGCATCACACTCATCTGATGGTCGACATGGGTAAGCACTTCCGGCGCAATATAAGGCGAACCCGCGGTGTCGCTCTCAATCTTCATATTGACGTGCGCTTTGGCGCCCTTGCGCAAGGCTTCGGCTTTCTGCTCGCGGATGAGATCGGCAAACCGCGCCTGCGCCATCGGTCCCAGCGTGGTTGCGTTATCGAGCGGATTGCCGACCACATATTGCTTCGTGAGGTCGATGAAACCATCGACGAAGCGGTCATAGACGGCTTCATGCACGTAGATACGTTCGATGCCACAGCAGCATTGACCGGAATTGAAAAAGGCACCATCAACCAGATTGGCGACAGCATGGTCGAGATTGACGTCGGGCAATACATAGGCCGGGTCTTTTCCGCCAAGCTCAAGCCCCAGCGACATGAATGTACCTGCTGCAGCCTTCTCGATTGCTCGCCCACCGCCGACGGAGCCGGTAAAATTGACATGGTCGATTGAGCCAGACGCCAACAGCTTTTCCGTAGACGTATGATCAAGAACGATATTCTGGAAGACGCCTTTTGGAATACCAGCCTTTTCGAAGGCTTGCGCGAAGCTTTCGCCCGTCAGCAATGTTTGTGTGGCGTGTTTAAGAAGAACCGTGTTGCCCGCCATCAGTGCCGGAATGATCGTGTTGACGGCGGTGAGATAGGGGTAGTTCCAGGGTGCAATGACCATGACCACGCCGAGCGGAACATGCTTTACGTAACGACGAAAGCCATCTTTCTGTGCTGGAACATAAGGCTCCAGCGCTTCTTCTGCGATGTCGATCATATATTGGCCGCGTTCCTGAACGCCACCATTCTCGCCGCCATAGCGCGTTGGCCGCCCCATTTGCCATGCGATTTCCGGGATGATCTCGTCCTGCATTGCAGCAAGCGCGTCGAGTGCCAAACGGCAGTAGCGTGAGCGTTCTGGTATGCTGGTGGCTGCCCAGCTGGGTTGCGCCTGACGTGCCGCCGTGACCGCCGCATGGATCGCGGTGTCACTGGCATAGGCGCGTTCTGCATAAATCGAGCCATCGATAGGGGAGATAATTCTGGCCGTGCCGCTCATTGGGCAATTCCTCTATGCTTCATATAATCTAATAGCGTTCAAAGCCGCGATGCAGTTCCCAATCTGTAACGCGGCGGTCATATTCAATTTGCTCCCAGTGTGCGGTGTGGACATAGTGATTGACCACTTTTTCACCGAGCGCTTCTTTGAGGAATGCCGAGTTTTTGAGAGCTTCTGTCGCTTCGCGCAGCGTGTACGGAATTTCCTTGAGTTTAACCGCGCTATAGGCGTCCCCCACAAATGGATCTTCCAGTTCCAGATTTTCGTCGATACCTCTAAGCCCTGCTGCAATAAGCGCCGCAAAGGCCAGATAAGGGTTGAGATCGGCTCCACCGATCCGGCATTCTATGCGAATGCCTTTGGTGCCTTCGCCGCACAGCCGGAAACCGGCAGTACGGTTATCCTGGCTCCACATGATCTTTGTTGGCGCAAATGTGCCTGCCTGAAAACGTTTATAGGAGTTAATATAGGGTGCCAGAAAATAGGTGTAATCAACAGCGTACTTGAGCTGGCCCGCCACCCATGAGCGCATGAGTGGCGTCATCGTATTGGGGGCTTTGGGATCGAAGAACAGCGGTTCTTTACCGTCGGCACTCCAGATGGAGTTGTGAATATGGCTGGAGCTTCCCGCCCTGCTATAATCATACTTTGCCATGAAGGTGATGCACTTGCCATGGGCCTCGGCAATTTCCTTCATGGCATTTTTCATGATGACATGGCGGTCAGCCATTTCCAGCGCTTCTGCATAGCGAACATTGAGTTCCTGCTGTCCCGGTCCCCATTCGCCTTTCGAATTTTCAACCGGGATGCCTGCGGCACCCAGATGATTGCGCATGGCGCGCAGAACCTGCTCTTCCTTGGTGGTGAGATGGATGACATAATCCTGCACATAAGGAGAGGCGGTTTCCATATCCTGCCAGCGTTTTGCGCGTGCTGTTTTATATGTCTCATCGAAGAGATAGAATTCCAGTTCCGACGCGAAATAGGCGCGATAGCCGCGCTCATTCAGACGTGCGAGCTGCTTCTTGAGGATGCCGCGCGGTGAATGCGCCAGATCTTCGTGATCTTGGTGGTCCAGCACATCACAGAGCACGATGGCTGTCTTTTCCAACCATGGCGCCAGACGCAGAGTTGAGAGATCCGGCTTTATGACGAAGTCGCCATAGCCCTTGTCCCAACTTGCGGCCTCATAGCCTGGTACGGGCTCCATATCGATGTCGTCAGCCAGAAGATAGTTGCAGCCATGGGTCTCATCATGCCCGGATTCCACAAAAAATGGTCCGTAGAAGCGTTTGCCAATCAGACGCCCCTGCATGTCCACAAAACATGCAAGCACGGTATCAATCTCGTCATTTGCGACGGCTTTTTTCAGAGTGTCGAAAGTTAACTGTTCGGCCATTTAATGCTTCGCTCCTCACGGGATAAAATCATGGGCGCTGCGCATTGTTGCGCGGCGCCCTCAATTGTTAGCTGTAGCGATAAGGCGCGCCCGCATTGCGCATGGTTTCCTGATATTTCTTCAGAATTGCGACCACTTTGGCATTGCGTTCGCTCTGCTTGGCAACGTCGTCCCAGAACTCAAGCGCTGCGTCTTCAATCTGCTTCCATTCGGATTCTGGAATGGTGGTGAGTTCGAGTTTGCCGCCGGTGGTGCGGTAATGCGCTTCACCCCACCAGTACCAATGCTGGCGATGATAGTGCGAGGAATCCATCGCGAGCCTGAAAAGAGTCTTGAGGTGATCTGGCACCGCCTCCCATTTTTCGGTATTCGCGAAATAGGAGCCAGCCCATGCACCATTGATGTTGTTGGTAAGGTAGTATTTGTTGATGTCTGCCCAGCCGACCGTGTAGGCCTCGGTTGCGCCGCACCATGCGACGCCGTCGAGTTCGCCGGTCTGGATGGCGACTTCGATGTCTTCCCAAGGTAATGTCACAGGGACAACGCCAAACTTGGTGAGGAAGCGTCCGCCGGTCGGGAAGGTGAAAACGCGCAACCCTTGCAGGTCGGCAACGCTGCGGATTGGTTTGGTGGTCACAAAATTACACGGATCCCATGAACCTGCGCTCAGCCAGGTGACGCCCGGAATTTCCTTATAGGCTTCTTCCCAGATTTCATTGAGGCCGTACCAGTTAAACAGTGCCGGCACATCAAGACTGTAGCGCGATGCAAACGGGAAATAAGCCCCGAAAACCGCCACATCGACAGGCGATGCCATCGAGTCATCATCGCTCTGTGCCGCATCAATTGTACCCGACTGCACAGCGCGAAATAGTTCGCCCTGCGGCACAAGCTGATCAGCAGTATATAGTTCGATCACCATTTCACCGTTTGCAGCCTTATTAAAGGCATCGATTGACGGCTTGATAACGTGTTCTGCGAGTGCTGGACCGGCATAGGTCTGCAGTCGCCACTTGATCGGGCTTTGTGCCCGTACATAAGGTGTAGCCAATGTGGTGGCGCCTAACGCCCCCACGGTTGTCAGCCCCGCTTTTTTGAGAAAGTCACGTTTATTAAGCTTGTTATTCTCGCTCATGCCCATTCTCCCAATTGTTGTTTGATGTTCCCTTTGTTCTATCGCGCATCTTTATCCGAAAACCGCTTCACACTTTTCGGGATGCGCTCATGCTGGTCTGGCCGCTTTCCGGCTCTTTTGACCATTCTTATGCGTGTTCCTCCGTCATCTTTTTCATCGGTCCTCTCTTATCGGCCCATGTACCAGTTCGGCAGCCACATCGCGATCTCCGGAAAGATCATCAGGATGATGATGGTGAGCACCATCAGCAAGAAGAACGGCACGATTGAACGATAGATATCCATCAATGTCACTTCTTTGGGTGCTAAGGCCCGCATCATGAAGAGATTGTAGCCAAACGGCGGTGTAATATAGGCGATCTGGCAGGTGATGGTGTAGAGAACGCCGAACCAGATCGGGTTAAACCCAAGACTTTTGACCAATGGAATATAAAGTGGTGCCACGATCACCAGCATGGCCGTGTCATCGAGAAACATCCCCAGAACGATGAATGACAACAGCATGAGAATAAGGATTGACCACGGCGACAGATCAAAGGTGCCGAGCAGGATTTTTTCAATCGCCTTGACAGCACCGAGGCCATCATAAACGGAGGAAAAACAAAGTGCTGCGAGAATGATCCATAGGAACATGCAGGTGACTGTCAGCGTATTGAGTGTCGTTGTTTCCCACACCTTTTTATTCATGCGGCCGGTCAAAAGAGTTGCCAGAGTTGCCAACAGTGCACCAACGGCTGAACTTTCAATAAGGCTGGTTACGCCTGTCAGAAACAATCCCATCATCGCGCCAAAAATGACGAGTGGGAGCAGACCGACTTTCAGCACCGAAATACGCTCTGCCCATGTGATGCGTTCAAGCTCTTCCTTTGGCAGGGTTGGTCCGAGTTCCGGCTGCAAACGACAGCGGATATAGATGTAAATCGCAAAGAGGGCTGCCATCAAAAGGCCGGGGCCGATACCTGCCAGCCAAAGCTGGAGAACAGGCTGCCGTGCGATCATCGCGTAAAGCACGAGAACTACGCTGGGTGGAATCAGGATACCGAGTGAACTTCCTGCCTGAATAACGCCTGTGACCATGACCTTGTTATAGCCACGCTTCAAAAGTTCGGGCAGGGCGACCGTCGCACCAATGGCCATACCCGCCACGCTTAGACCGTTCATGCAGGAAATGATAACCATCAGGCCGACGGTTCCAAGTGCCAGTCCGCCACGAATGCCGCCGAACCACACATGAAACATGCGATAAAGATTGCTGGCGATGCCGGACTCCGAAAGCATGTAACCCATGAAGACAAAGAATGGCACCGTGATCAGCGGATACCAGTTCAGTACCGCGAACGTGGCGTTGTAGGGCATCTCGAAAGAGCCCTTGCCCCACAACAGAAGTGCAGCGATTGTGCCTACAAATCCGATGACGCCAAAGACGCGCTGCCCGGTCATCAGCAACACCATCATGGTGGCAAACATGAAAAGGGTGATGAGTTCTGAGCTCATAAATGATGCCCTTCTTCAATCGCTGGCCCTGCCATTGTTTTTATTGGCTTGCCCCTTAAGAATGCCCAGTCCTTGAAGAAATTCGAGATGCATTGCAGTAGCAGCAGGAAGATGCCCACCGTCATGATGAGCTTAATTGGCCAGAGCAATGGTGCCCATGCCGTATAGTTTTTTTGGTTGTAAGAGATTGCATAAGTGGTGGATGAAATGCCGCCCATTACCATCACGCCGAGATAGAAGATGATGAAGAGAATGGTGATCATATCGGTGATCGCCTTCTTTCGCGGGTTCAGGCGATCAAAGAATAGGTCCATGCGCACATGCGCGCCCTGTTGCATGGCATAAGCTCCGCCGAGCAGATAATAGGCCGAAAGCAAGAATTGCGACATTTCCAACACCCAGTTGATGGGTACGCCCAGAACAACACGCGAAAAAGTCGAGTAAAGAAGGCAGGCACCGAGCACGAAGAACAGATACATCGCAAAACGCCCGACATAGTGGTTTAGTGCATCAACATATTTGATGAACAGTCTGATTGGCTTGGGCATTTCACGCTCCTTCAGGCTTTCGATCTGTTGCTTTGACCTTGGGAGACAAGATCGTTTCCGATTGCCGCAAAAATGGTAGAAAGCCGCTCTGCCCAATGCGCCTGTGTTTTGGTGCTGGCGATTTCGTTGTTACGGAGCTCAATCATCACGCAGGGTGCGTTCCGTGGACGCGCATGACGTTCCAGCGTGTAATAGACCCGATCAGCTGGCGAGTAAGGTTCGTTAATGCCGACATTCAGGCTTTTGTCTTGCGAAAGAGCTGCAATTAGCGGCTTTGCGATGCGATCATCCTCGTCATGAATGATGCCGATTTGCCATGGTCGGGAAACGCTGCGGTAGACCGGCGTGAAAGAATGAATGGTAGCGATCCAAGACGGCAACCCACGCTTGGTGCGTTCCGCGATTACTTTTTCGACGCAGGTGTGAAATGGTCGATGTGCAAGGTCGATGCGCGCAGTGCGCTCTTTCGCGCTCAGATCGTGATTGCCGGGAATGATAGTGGTTTCGCTGATCTCCGGTATGAGGTCAGAGGCATGGAGGGGTCGATTGCAATCAATCAGCAATCGGGATAGGCCTGACTCTACCAGTGTGGCGTTTAAGCCTGCACTCAACCGACGCGCAACCGCAACCGCGCCGGGATCCCAGGCGATATGCGCTGTTAGTGTGTCAGCGTTTAAACCAAGACTGTTGAAGCGTTCCGGAATGAAGTTTGAAGCGTGTTCGCAGATCAACAGCCAAGGGCTGTTGCCGTCCTCATTTACGACATGAACAGGCGCGCACGAAGCCACGCGATTTTCTCGCTCGTCCGTCATTCTGTTTGTTCCCCGCGCTGTAACTTATGTTACGTTTTTTCAGATTATGCGCTATTGTGGATTATTTGATACGGTCTATGATAATTTGTCAAACACAATTTCGCCCAAATCTGAAAAGGGCAGACTTAAAGGGAAACAGCTTGCAGACGAGTGCCACAGTAGCGGAACTGATCAATGAACGGATTGATGCAATGCCAGCGGGAGAGAGAAGCGCTGCGCAAACTCTGGTCGCCAATTATCCTATGCTGGGTTTGAAAACGGTTGCTGAATTCTCAGCGCAGGCCGGGGTCAGTTCTCCGACAATTTTGCGTTTCGTCAATCGTCTTGGTTTCCAGAGTTATCCTGATTTTCAGGCTCGTTTGCAGGATGAGCTTGCCGCCCAATTACAGTCTCCACATCATCGCAATGCGCGGCCGGACAAAGAGCAGGACAAGGCCTATCCGGCTGTCGAGCATACGCTTGAGAATATCCGCGAAAGCTTCCGGCATTTGGGCGAAAAGCAGCTGAAACAGGCGGTTGCTGCTCTTTGTACCTCAAAGGGCAATGTTTACCTGATCGGCGGACGTTTCACCGACCCTATTGCGCAATACATGGCAGCGCATATGACCATTATCCGACCAAACGTTTTTCATCTTGGCGGGCAGGAAAGTGTATGGCGAGATCGTCTGCTTGATATGGGCAAGCGCGACGTACTGGTGGTGTTTGATATTCGTCGTTATCAGGACAGTCTTCTGAGGCTGGCCGAAAAGGCGCGCGGGCGAGGGGTGGACGTCATCCTTGTGACCGACCAGTGGCTTTCGCCCATCGCACGAGTATCACGTCATGTTCTTGCAGGTCGTATTGCGGTGCCGTCTGCATGGGATTCATCTGCGGCACTTTTCGTGCTGGCTGAAACAATCATTCGTGAAATGACGCGCGTTCTGGAAAAAGACAGTGCAGCCCGTATCGCTGAACTGGAAGCATTGCGCTGATCACCAGTTGAGAACTTACGCTCAGGACTCATACCTTTTTGAGCCAGAATATAACGGGTGGCAATTCTGCGTCAGTCTTTCAATCTTCCAATCATGATTTCGATACGATTATACCGCTTCTATCGGCGTTTGTCAGACTTGATAGCCTTTTTGCGGCTTTTGCGACCCGGGATGCATGGCTTTATCTCTTGGTCTTTTAACCGTTTTCTGAACCAGTCGGCATCATAGCCTCTATCAGCAAGAAGCCAGTCGACCTTCGGTAGCGTCTCGATTAAGGCGGCAGCTCAGGTATAGTCGCTGATTTGTCCCGCCGTTACGTGTAACCTGATAGGGCGACCCTGCGTGTCGGTGACGGCGTGCAACTTGATATTCATGCCACCTTTTGTCCGGCCGATCAGGCGTCCACCACACCCTTTTTTTAACCGTCGGTTTGAGGCCGTGCGGTGCGCTTTCAAATAGGTCGCATCTATCATGACAGTCTTTCCGACCGACGACTTAGAAAACAAACCTTCCAGTATTTGAGCAAATATCCCCTTGTGACACCACCGTAACCCATTAAGAAGAATGAATATAATTCCACTCAAAAAACGCCTGGCATCAACGCGTCGACGTCTGTGACTCTTGGGAAAAAGGGGCAAAGGCGTGACATTTACCCTTCGCTCAGCCAGTGAAGATTACTCATTAATCAGTCTCCTCAAGCGAAACTGAATCAGCTCAATATCCCAAATAAGTGGTCCTGAGCTTAGCTTTGCGGAACGCGCACCAACGGTGCGCCATTGCAATAGAGCAGAAAAAACGGTTCCGATTTTCTCACCGATGTTGTAGCCAAGACGCCGCACGGAGCGCCGGTTTGGCGCATCTTGCTTGCATGGGAGGCATGAGGTGGACGTATTTCTGGGTGTTGATGTTGGCACTGGCAGCGCGCGGGCAGGTCTGTTTACACGCGATGGAGAGTTGTTGGCGAGTGCCAAGCACAATATCCGCATGTGGAAGCAAGGGTCGGATATTGTCGAGCAATCTTCGGAAGATATCTGGCAGGCCGTTTGCAGCTCAGTGGCAGCAGTATTGGAGCTGGCAAATGTCGCCCCGGAATCCGTCAAAGGCATCGGCTTTGATGCAACCTGTTCGCTGGTCATTCTCGACAAAAACGGCAATCCATTGCCTGCGAGCCCTGCCGGTGACGCAGAGCAAAACATCATCGTTTGGATGGATCATCGCGCCCGCGAACAAGCTGAACGTATCAATGCGACAGCCCATCCCGTTTTGCGATATGTGGGGGGACGCATTTCTCCAGAAATGGAAACACCAAAGCTGCTTTGGTTGAAGGAAAATAACCCTGATACGTTCAACGCCGCCGGTCTCTTCTTCGATTTGCCTGATTATCTGACCTATCGTGCAACTGGTAGCCACTCCCGCTCGCTGTGCACGGTGGTCTGCAAATGGACCTATCTTGGCCACGAAAAGCGATGGAATGAGGATTACTTCCGCACAATTGGCCTCGGCGTGCTGGCTGATGAAGGTTTTGCCCATATTGGGACCGACATTGTCGATATCGCGACCCCTTTGGGGCAAGGATTAACTGAGCAGGCTGCAAAAGAGCTGGGACTTGTGCCTGGTACGGCGGTCGGTGCGTCGCTCATCGATGCGCATGCCGGTGGTGTCGGCACAATTGCAGGAAGTGCGGATGAGAACAGCGCCGTCGATATGCAGACAAGGCTCGCACTCATTATCGGCACATCTGCCTGCACGATGAGTGTTACCGAGAAACCTGCATTTGTGGATGGTGTCTGGGGGCCTTACTGGGGTGCCATGATGCCTGGCCTTTGGCTCAATGAAGGGGGGCAGTCGGCATTTGGTGCCGCGACTGATTATCTGGTCGGTATGCATCCCTTTAAGGCAGAGGCTGAGAAGGAAGCGGCAGCCAAAGGCCTTTCACTTCTCGACTATCTTGAGCAGCTGGCCATCGATGCGGCGGGTGAGCTTTCAAAAGCAGCGCTCCTGGCAAAGGGGCTTCACGTTGTGCCGGAGTTTCTGGGCAATCGTGCGCCAGACGCCGATCCTGATGCGACCGGCACTATAATGGGCATCAAGCTCGATGCATCGCGAGAAAATCTGGTTTGTCTGTTCGTTGCAGGACTTTGTGGTCTGGCCTATGGCACGGCGGATATTCTTGATGCACTGACTGCCAAAGATATTCCAATCCGTACCATAATCGTGAGTGGCGGTGCTGCGCGCAGTCCGCTCATGCGTCGGATACTGGCTGATGCGACAGGCCTGGAAGTATCCATGCCGTCTTCTGCCGAGCCTGTTCTGCTTGGCTCAGGCATCGCGGGCGCTAGCGCTTTTGAGAAAACTGATCTCGCTCAGATTGCTGCCAGCATGAGCGCAATCGCTGAAACGATTGCGCCGCAGAAAGGTTTGGTCAGCGAGTTCCATGCTGCGAAGCGCGATATCTATAAAAATCTGAAGCGCAGCGAGCTTGCCGCGCGTCGGTTGATGCAGAAGTTTTAAAGCATTTCCAAGCAAAAGTGCGAAGTGGCTTTGCGTCGGATATCGTGGTTCAAATGTCCTGTCTTAACTTTAGACGCAGTAAGCGGGTTTATTTACCCGCTTTGGGCGCCTTGAAAACGGGAAGTGGGTAAGTTTTGCCAAGAATGATACCCGCTTTCTGCAACACGTCTTCCGGTGCAGCATAGGGTTTATGGATCCAACGATCCGGTAATGCCGCGATTTCCGGCACCCATTCGCGCACATATCCGCCGTCGGTATCGAATTTGTCGCCTTGCAAAACAGGATTGAATACGCGGAAATAGGGTGCCGCGTCCATGCCGCAACCGGCAACCCATTGCCAACTCCCCGGATTGCTTGCGATATCTGCATCCACCAGCGTGTCCCAGAACCATTTTTCGCCGTCGCGCCAATCGATCTGCATGTTTTTGCTTAGGACGGACGCCACCAGCATCCGCACGCGGTTATGCATCCAGCCCGTAGCCCAGAGCTGACGCATCCCGGCATCAATCATCGGAACGCCGGTATTCCCCAGTTTCCAGGCTTCGAACGCTTGTGGATTGCTCTGCCATTGAACCTCAGCCAGTGTATCGCGCATATCATTTTCAGCGATGTCCGGACGATAATAGAGCTGGTGATAGTGAAAATCGCGCCAGATCAGTTCGGAGAGAAATTTTTCACCGCCCGTTTGTGTGTTCGGATGCTCATCCATCAGCGAAAGCGTGGCATACCATGCCTGTCTCGGGCTGATTTCACCGAAGCGCAGATGTGGCGAAAGTTTTGATGTGCCTTCGACAGCCGGACGATCACGATCGCCGGTATAATTGAGGATGGCCTCATCGAAGAAATGATATAACCGATCAATAGCCGCCGCTTCGCCTATCTTCCACAAGCCACGCATCTTTTTTGACCAGAAAGGCTGGTTGTAAACTTCGCTTGCAGGCTTATGCTTGAGGGTCGATGGTTCGGCTTTCCAGTCAGACATGGAGAGCGGTCGGTTTACGCCCTGCTGACGCAGCGTTTTGGCGTAGGGTGTAAAGACCTGATAAGGACCGCCACTGCCTGTTTTAATCTCCCACGGCTCAGCCAGAAGATTGCCTGCAAAGGACTCCACATTCAGCCCCTTGTCTTTCAGTGTGGACTTGACGACAGCATCGATATCGCGCTCCTGCGGCGCATAACGCCGGTTCCAGAACACTGTATCGAAGCTGTTTTGTCCAATCAGTCTTTCAATGATATCGAGTGCATCGCCGCGTGCGACCCAAAGCGCGACATTGCGTTCTTTGAGGGCTTTTTCGAGTGAATTGAGGCTCTGTTCCAGCCACCAGAGTACGGCACCTCCGGGTGCGCGCAATTGCGGATTGGTTTCATGCACATAAAGCGCTGTGATCTTGCCACCCAGCTTGACGGCGGCTTGAAGGGCAGGATTGTCGGCAAGGCGCAAATCGTTGCGCAACCAGACAAGCGCATTCGCAGTCATGTATCATCCTTACTTACGTTAAACTTTTCTAACCATTACGGCTTTCAGAGACTGATGGATCACAGGATCAGGCATTTAAGCCTCATAACTAGAAGCGGCGTTTTTTTCTCAAGCCTGAGAGCAACAAAGTTTTGTTGAAGGACAAACAAATCTGAACCGCTGGCGCTAGGTGATCGCGAAAAATGTTTAATATTTAATCACGTGTCTATTTTTGATGCAGATCCTATCGGGGATGCTGCTTTGTTAAATTGGATCGGTATATCTCGGGGAAGCTTGTTTCCGCTTCTTTAAAATAGGTGTGAAGTAATTCAACAACTTAAATCTATTTTAAAAGCGCATCTGCCGTTTTTTTGAAACTGGCACGCAAATTGCTTTTATCTTTTTAAGCGCGACTATTTGCATTCCAAGAGTGTGATGTGTCCGCAGTTGGTTGATTACGCAGAACAAAAGAGACTAGGCGATGACAAAATTTAAGCTCGAATATATCTGGCTCGATGGCTACACTCCAACTCCTAACTTGCGTGGCAAAACACAGGTTAAAGAGTTTGACGCCTTTCCTGTTCTTGAGCAGCTTCCGCTTTGGGGTTTTGATGGCTCATCAACAATGCAGGCAGAGGGCCGTAGCTCGGATTGCGTATTGAAGCCAGTCGCTATCTATCCAGATCCAGCACGAACGAATGGTGCGCTTGTGATGTGCGAAGTGATGATGCCAGATGGCGTTACACCGCATCCGTCTAATAGCCGCGCAACAATTCTCGATGATGCGGATGCATGGTTTGGTTTTGAGCAGGAGTATTTCTTCTACGAAAACGGCCGTCCGCTCGGTTTCCCTGAACAGGGCTATCCAGCACCACAGGGTCCATACTACACAGGTGTGGGCTACAAGAATGTCGGCTCTATCGCTCGTAGGATTGTGGAAGAGCATCTGGATCTTTGTTTGGCTGCAGGTATTAATCACGAAGGTATCAATGCTGAAGTGGCAAAGGGCCAGTGGGAATTTCAGGTGTTCGGTAAAGGCTCAAGAAGCGCTGCCGATCAGATTTGGATCGCTCGCTATTTGTTGCTCCGTCTTTGCGAACAGTATGAAATTGATATTGAATTTCATTGTAAGCCGCTCGGTGATACCGACTGGAACGGTTCGGGAATGCACTGCAATTTTTCGACCAAATTTATGCGCGAAGTTGGTGGTAAAGCCTATTTCGAAGCACTTATGGCGCAGTTCGAAAAGAACCTTCAGGAGCACATCGAAGTTTACGGTCCAGACAATCACATGCGTTTGACTGGCAAGCACGAAACAGCTCCTTGGAACAAGTTCTCCTATGGTGTTGCTGATCGCGGCGCATCGATCCGTGTTCCACATTCCTTTGTTCAGAATGGTTACAAGGGCTATCTCGAAGACCGTCGTCCAAACTCGCAGGGCTGCCCATACCAGATCGCTTCACAGGTTCTGAAGACAATCTCGGAAGTTCCAACTGAAGAAAACGAGTCGCTGGCCGCCTAACTTCTGAAAAGTCGGGCGTTATTATGTAAAAAACGGTGGGAGATTATCCCACCGTTTTTTATCAATTATGTTCAGCGCTATTTTTATGACCGGTCCAGAAGTCGCACCTGCGAGGCCACGTGATACCCGGAGTAGGCTTATGAAATATGTTTTTATAAGTCGCTGATGATTGTCTGCGATATTAGCTTTTTTTGCGGCTGCGCAGCTCAGGATTGAGTGCCAGCTCACGCTCATAGGAAATAAGACCGGACGCATAGGCTTCCTGTCGCGCAACGCTCCAGTATTTCAGCTCATCCAGCGGAATCTGAGACGCCGATACTGCACAAACCACGTAAGAGCCGTGTTTGATGATTTCAAAATCGCCATCAAGATAGCGCAGGACAGCTTCGGAAGAGCGCGGTGATTCAAATTTGTTCATTGTGTAATTCCCTGATGCAAGAAAAGTCTTAAAGCATATCGTATTTATACTACACGCTTTAATCGTTTTTTTTACGCATGTCAGTATCGGAAAACCGGTTCCCACTTTTCCGTGACATGCTCTAGCGCCTTCCGAACAAGCGTTCAATATCAGTAAGCTTCAGTTCGATATATGTTGGACGGCCGTGGTTACATGTTCCAGAGCCCGGAGTTGCTTCCATATCGCGCAAGAGAGCGTTCATTTCTTCCGGTTTCAGGCGGCGACCAGAACGAACCGAGCCATGACATGCCATCGTCGCAGCAACATGATTGAGCATGGCCTTCAGTCCATCGGACGTATCATGGTCAGCAACCTCATCGGCCAGATCGCGGATCAGTTGCTGCACATTCATCTCACCCAGCATCGCAGGCGTTTCACGAACGGCAATTGCGCCGGGACCAAATTGTTCGATCCCAAGACCGAAACGCGCGAGAGTTTCGGCATGGGCGGCAAGCCGCTCGGCATCTTCTTCGGACAGATCGACGATCTCGGGAATTAGCAACATCTGTCCGGGGATCGGACGCGAGTGCAGCGCATTCTTCAACGCCTCATAGACGAGCCGTTCATGGGCCGCGTGCTGATCGACAATGACGAGACTGTCTTCCGTTTGGGCGACGATGTAATTTTCGTGGACTTGCGCGCGAGCAGCGCCGAGCGGCTTCTGCATCAGCTCAACCGGGGCGTCCGCGATTGTGGCGCGCGCGTCGGCAGCAGGCGCTGCAAACCTTGAAATCGTAGCCTGTTCGTCTTCGCGAAATGCCGGAACATGATCAAAATCGAGTGGCTTATGTGCCGGGTGGGCTGTTTGTGGCGACCACTCACTGCGTGGGGCTGGGGCGGCAGTGCGCCAGTTATGTGTGGCATAATTCTGCGCGGCGGGACGTGGGCTGAACCCTTCAGCGCGAAACGCCTGTAACATTGCTTCAGCGCCACTGGTTGCAGGACGAATGCCGGATTGTGCCAGCGCCTGTTTGATCGATCCAACGATTAAGCCACGCACCAGACCGGGATCGCGGAAGCGCACATCTGCCTTTGCTGGATGCACATTCACATCGACCAATGCCGGATCAATTGTCAAAAACAGCACAGCAACCGGATGCCGATCTCTGGCAATCACATCGGCGTAAGCACCGCGCAATGCGCCAAATATCTGTTTGTCTCGGATGGGGCGGCCATTCACATAGGCAAATTGGTGTAATGCATTGCCGCGATTAAATGACGGGATGCCAGCAAAACCTGCCAGTCGAACACCGTCACGTTCGGCATCAATATGCAGCGCATTATCCGAGAATTCCTTGCCAAGGATCTGTCCGATACGTTCTAACGTTGCATCGACGCCTGTTCCCGTCGCAGGCAGTTCAAGCGGGGTGCGGTCGGTGCCTGCGAGCGAAAAACGCACATGAGGAAAAGCTATAGCGACTCGTTTAATCACATCGGTAATCGCAGTCGCTTCTGCGCGGTCGGTCTTCATGAATTTGAGACGAGCTGGGGTCGCGTAGAAAAGATCACGCACTTCGGCAATCGTACCGCGATTAAGCGCTGCGGGACGAGGGCCTTCGAGATGCCCGCCACTCACTGTCACTTCAAAGCCGGACTCTGCATCTTGCGGGCGGGACTTGAGCGATAGCTTTGAAACTGAACCAATCGACGGCAATGCCTCACCGCGAAAACCAAGCGCGCGAATATCGTTCACATCGTCGGTGAGTTTCGAGGTGCAATGACGCGAAACGGCAAGCGAAAGTTCGTTCGATGGAATGCCAGAACCATTATCGGTCACGCGCAGCAGTGTTTTGCCACCACCAGCGGTCACGACTTCAATGCGGGTTGCGCCCGCATCGATAGCGTTTTCGACAAGTTCCTTGATCACACTGGCGGGGCGTTCAATCACCTCGCCAGCCGCGATCTGGTTGATAATAGTTTCGCTTAAGTGCTGGATCGTCATGATGCGATTATAGCGGATTCGCTTATGCGAAGAACCGCTAATTCGTCGTCATGACGATCAGCTGCGTCCATAAATATCGTCGAAGCGAACAATGTCGTCTTCACCGAGATATTCGCCGCTCTGCACTTCGATCAGAACGAGTGGCAGAATACCTGGATTTTCCAGACGATGTTTGAAGCCGCAGGGAATATAGGTGGACTGGTTGTTGGTGAGCAGGATTTCGCGCTCGCCATTGACCACCTTGGCTGTTCCAGAAACCACGATCCAATGTTCTGAACGATGGTGATGCGCTTGAAGGCTGAGACGGCTGCCGGGTTTCACTTCAATACGCTTGATCTTGAAGCCATCGCCTTCTTCAAGCACGGTATAGGTACCCCAAGGGCGGTGTGCCGTGCGATGCAGTTTTGCTGCTTCATGACCCTGCGCACGCAGCTTGTTGAACACTTTACGAACGTCTTGCGCCTTGTCACGATGGGCGACGAGAAGGGCATCCGGTGTATCGACGACCAAAAGATCATGAACACCGACAAGGCTTACAAGCCGGGTTTCAGAAAGAACAAAGCTATCGGTTGTGTCTTCGAGAACGGTTTCACCACGCAGTCGATTGCCTTCAACATCCGCTGGGATAAGATCGGCCATTGCAGCCCACGAGCCAATATCAGACCAGCCACAAGAAACGGGAATACACGCAATGTTCTGTGCCTTTTCCATCACGGCGTAGTCGATGGAAATAGCTGGAGTTGCAGCAAAGGCATCTTTGGCAATTTCTAAGGTTTTGGTTTCGCCATTGTTGCCGCGGCGCGCGGCATCGAGGGCCGCTTTTGCACCAGCCAGAACTTCCGGCGCATGAAGCTGCATTGCGGTGATCATGGTCGCAGCCTGGAAGCAGAACATGCCTGAGTTCCAGTAATGGCGACCACCATCAACATAAGCCTGGGCTGTTACTGCATCCGGCTTTTCGACAAAGCGAAGCACATCAGAGCCATCGACCTCAATATAACCAAAGCCTGTTTCTGGTCGATCTGGTACGATGCCGAATGTTACTATGCGGCCAGTCTCAGCAATCGCATTGGCTTTGCTGACGGCTTCTGCAAATGCCCGCTCGTCTTCGATCAAATGATCAGCAGGCATGACGAGCAAAACAGCGTTTTCGCCGTAAGCTGCAGCGGCCTGTAGGGCTGCGAGTGCGACAGCAGGTGCGGTATCGCGACCAAGTGGCTCCAGCAGGAATGTGTTTTCCAGTTTGCGTGCATTGGCTGCGGCATAGGCATCAAGCGTTAAAAACAGAAAGTCGCGGTTTGTGACGGTCAGGATTTGTTCGACACCTGCAAGATGCGACGCGCGCGCATAGGTTTTGCCAATAAGCGTGCCGCCGTCAGGCAACTCGATGAACGGCTTCGGGTGTGCGTCACGCGATAATGGCCAAAGTCGTGAACCTGAACCGCCGCTGATAATAACTGGAATTAAGCTCATTTTTCTCAAGCTTCCTTTGTAACTGTGCGGGCGACTTCAAGTCCCATGGTCAATAGTTCTGCGGCCTGTTCTCGAGTGGCGGCTTCGACGTAACAACGAAGTTCTGGCGCATTTCCTGATGCACGATAATGCACAGCATTGCCTGATGCAAAAAACAGTTTCACACCATCGATTGTTTCCAAACGAATAATCGCGTCTGTTAAAGGAAACAGGCGCAAGCGCGCTTCTTCTTGTGTGATGACAGAAAGAAAAGCAGCAGTTTTTTCTTGTGCGACGTTTTGCAAGCGGTCGCTTAAGGCAATTCGAAAGCCATAGTTTCGGGCAATTTCAGAGAGCGGCTTTTGCGTTTCCTTGATCGTGCTAAGGCAAGCGAGAATTGGCAGCAGCGCATCTCGGGTCGGCAACGCAGAGAGTTCATGTCCGTTCTTCTCAATGGTGCTTCCAAGCAGCACACCGCCATTGGCTTCAAAACCAACGACACTGCTGGCATTTTTGCTCAGAGCTTGTTGCATCCCCGCAATCACATAGGGTGAACCGACGCGGGTCCGCAAGACGCTGGCAAATTTTCCGCATTCCTCCAGTGCTGTATTTGAGGTGACAGGTGTTACGATGGTGTCTGCGTCAGCCCAGGCTGCCGTAATGGCACCGACGAGGTCCCCGCGTACAAATTGCCCATTTTCATCGGCAATAAGCGGACGATCCGCATCGCCATCGGTTGAGACGATAGCATCGAAGTGACTCTCGCCCGCCCATTGAGCGAGAAGCGATATATCTTCCGGTCGCAGCGCTTCAGTATCGACCGGAACAAACACATCCGAACGACCCAGTGCAGTTGTTTCTGCACCCAGAGCGCTTAAAACTTCCTTGAGAAGATCGCGCGCTACAGACGAGTGCTGATAGACACCAACTTTCAAACCTGCGAGGCTGTTTGCACCGAATAGCTTAATATAGCGCTCGGCATAGGCGTTGATTGCTTGATCGCTTGTTGGCAAATTCTCAGCTTTGCGTACAACAATATCATCGGGCAGGGCGGCGAAGGCGGCACTGATTGCCGCCTCGTCTTCCTTGTCGATTTCACCGTCGGCACGATAAAATTTGAGACCATTGCGATCATCAGGGATATGGCTGCCCGTGATCATAATGCAGGGTGCTTGCTGTGCCATAGCAAAATAGCTCAGAGCCGGTGTCGGCAGCACGCCGCAATTAACCGGTGTCAAGCCTGCATCTTCGATAGCGCCCATTGCAAGGGCTGCAATATCCGGGCTTGAAGGTCGCAAATCCTGCCCGACAAAAACACGATCGCCTGTATTCAGTCCGCCGCGTGCCCGTAACATTTCAACGAACGCCAGTGAATATGCATAGGCGGGCAATCCGTTAAGCTCGGTTGCAAGACCCCGAAGGCCGCTTGTGCCGAATTTGAGAGAATTGCCTGTCATGTCGTATTCAAACCTATTTTTTTGAAATGAATATTAATCTGCTGCGACCTTTCCTATCGCGTATATTCGAGATCGTTTCAATCGTTGCATGTTTATGTGGTTATCGAGAACTTTCTACCTGCACATAGTCTCGATGTGCAGGTAGATTGAGATCCGGCAGACTTTCGGCATGCACGACCGCACGCGCTACGGCCTGCGCCATCACGGTTGCCGCAATTGCGCCGATTGCCGTTACGTCAGCTTCAACCCCGGTAGCCTTGCCTGTCGAGAGCGCAAAAATTGTATCGCCATCCCACATTGTGTGGATTGGGTTAATCGTTCGTGCAAAGCCATCATGCGCCATGCCAGCGATTTTCTTCAGCTGGGCTTTGTTGAATGGGACATTGGTTGCAATAGCGCCAATCGTCGTATTGGCGCCGGCCGATTGAATAACGCTCTTGCCCTGCATTATTGCCTCCATGATACTGCGGAAGCCCTTGCTGTTTTCATTGCGCGCACCAGCAAGGATTTGTGCTGAGTTGGGTGCATAAACGTCGCCCACGGCGTTAACGGCAACAATGGCACCAATAATGATCTCTGTGCCCGGCACCTGATAGCTCGCGGTGCCAAGGCCACCTTTCATGGCGTATTCCATGCCAAACATTTTGCCGACGGAAGCCCCTGCGCCTGCTCCGATATTGCCTTCGTCTGATGCTTCTGCTTGGGCTGCTTTGCAGGCGAGATAGCCCGCTTCGTCGTCTGGACGGACCGAAAAATCGCCAACGTCTAAATCCATAAGCACAGCGGCGGGAACAATTGGGACGACTCCCTTGCCGATCTTAAAACCGATATCATTCTCTTCGAGATAGCGCATGACGCCCGTTGCAGCAGCGAGACCATATGCACTGCCACCTGAAAGCAGGATCGCATGTACCCGATCAACAAGATTTACAGGGTCAAGCAGTTCAGTTTCCCGGGTGCCCGGTGCCGAGCCGCGCACATCCACACCTGCTGCTGCACCTTCTTCGCAGAGCAATACCGTGCATCCTGTTGGGCGTCTAGAAAGTGTGTGATGCCCAAGCTTTATTCCTGGTACATCGGTGATGCTTCCGCCCATCAGTTCCAACATTTTGATTACCTTTTATTACCCTATATGTTGGGTGGCTAATGAAAGGTATTGTTGTAAGTCCTGCAAGTGTTTTTTTTGAATATTTGCTTGTAAGTATTTGGTCCCGAAGATGACTTTCAATCCGTAATAATATTTTTCTCTTGAGCACGACGAAGACGCAAGACGTCCGCGACAAAAGTGCGGGAAAGAGCATGATAAAGTGGCTCATGAGAAACCAGTCGGGCGGTTCCATAGCCGAGCATAGACGCACACATCAGCGGAATTACATTGTTGTGGTTGCCGGTCATTTCCAGAATGATCACAAAGGCTGTCATCGGAGCCTGAACAACGCCTGCAAAATAGCCCGCCATGCCGAGTATAGCGGCGAGGCTGGCGCTCGTGCCTAGTATTAGCCCTATGGTGCTGCCAAGGCCTGCACCCACAGAGAGGGAAGGGGCAAAGATGCCACCGGGAATGCCCGAGATCATTGAAAGAAGACCGGCCACTAGTTTCTCTATAAAATAGAAAGGCGGGAGCGAAAGTCCTTCGACCGCAGAGCGCGCCTGATCATACCCTGTGCCGAATGTTGCTCCGCCTGATGCAATGCCAATCACGGCTACAGCGAGACCGCACATGCCTGCTATCATGACTGTTCTGCGCAGCGGTGCTTTTTGTACGCGGCGCCTTACGCGCTTTGTGAGGTTGAGCGCAGCGGCACTGAAAGCAGCCCCAAATGCACCACCAATCACGCCGCAGCTTGCGACCAGAATCCAGTCCGTATGCGTTCCTACTGTAACCGTCGTGAGGCCGAAATAGTTATAATTTCCCACAAGTCCGAGTGAGGCCAGACCCGCGAGAATGACTGCCGAGAGCACAAGGCCATTGGTGCGGGCGGCATAGGCGCGCCCCATTTCTTCAATAGCAAAGACAATACCTGCAAGTGGCGTGTTGAAAGCCGCAGCGATCCCTGCAGCCGAGCCCGCGAGGATGAGACCGCGCGCATGTTCCATGCTGCCGATACGGGCAGATAACAACATGATCGAAGCGCCAACTTGTACGGTTGGTCCCTCCCGCCCGATGGACGCGCCTGAGAAAAGGCCGGCAATTGTCAGAATGATTTTTCCGAACGCAATTCTAAGTGACAGTAACAGAGAGCGGTCTTCGGGGTTGTTGAGGTGTCGTGCTGCAATGGCTTGTGGAATGCCGCTGCCGCCAGAACCGGGGAAACATGTGATAGCAATCCATGAGCAAAGCATGAAGCCAAGCGGCGTAATGATGAGTGGTAACCATGCGCGCCATGTGCTTTCAGTGCCGTTCGTAAGATTTTTGAAAAGGCCCTGAGCAATATCGGCAGCTTCGGCGAATGCAACGCTGATCAAACCTATCGCAATAGCCCCGCACCAGAATACGAGACGCGGTTTCCATAAGCGCGGGTTCATCCACATTGCTTGAGAACGGCGAAGAAGCGGTAGCTGTCGATATGATTTTCGCATTTTGGCCCCTTTTGGGCTCGTTATAAATAATTACGCTCAGCGAATTATCATAAAAATTATAGCGAGTAACTGAAACTTGTCCGTAAAAGACTTTTCAACCAGTCATAAGCATGTTACCAGCCGGTGCCAATTCAACACGTAATGAAGTCCAGTCGCAGCTCCCGGATTTATCTCCGGAGGAGGCGACTTTTCTCATTCAGTAAAACCGGTAAAGGAATTGGCAATGGCTAAAATCGTGGAATCGTCCACCGGCGCGCTCGCTCTCACTTTCGATGATGTGCTTTTACAGCCTGGTCATTCCGAGGTTATGCCAGGGCAAGTTGACCTGCGCACGCGTATTGCCAAAGATATTGAACTGAACCTCCCGCTTCTTTCGGCTGCTATGGATACGGTCACAGAATCGCGTCTTGCTATCGCGATGGCACAGTCGGGTGGTATAGGCGTTATTCATCGCAATCTTACCCCTGAGCGTCAGGCTGAAGAAGTCCGTCAGGTCAAGAAGTTCGAATCTGGTATGGTCGTGAACCCTGTCACTATCGGACCGGATGCAACGCTGGCCGATGCGCAAGCGGTGATGAAGGCACATCGCATTTCCGGTATTCCGGTTGTCGAGAACGGTGCGAAGGGCCCAGGGCGTCTCGTTGGAATTCTAACCAACCGCGATGTACGCTTTGCTTCTGACCCTGCTCAGAAAATTTACGAGTTGATGACCCGCGAGAACCTTGTCACGGTTCGCGAAAATGTCAATCAAGACGAAGCCAAGCGCTTGCTTCATGCACATCGCATCGAGAAGCTACTGGTTGTGGACGATAAGGGCCGTTGCGTTGGCCTGATCACTGTCAAGGATATGGAAAAGTCGCAGCTCAATCCAAATGCGGCCAAGGACGCGCAGGGCCGTCTGCGTGCGGCTGCCGCGACAAGCGTTGGCGAAGATGGTTATGAACGCGCAGAACGCCTGATTGACGCGGGTGTCGACCTGCTTGTTGTCGATACGGCCCATGGTCATTCGCAGCGCGTTCTTGATGCTGTTGCACGTATCAAGAAAGCCTATCCAAATGTTGCTATTCTTGCCGGTAATGTCGCCACCGCGGGCGGTACTCAGGCATTGATTGATGCCGGTGCGGATGCCGTGAAGGTCGGTATCGGACCGGGTTCGATCTGTACGACGCGTATCGTTGCAGGCGTTGGCGTACCACAGCTTTCGGCTATCATGTCGGCGGTCGAAGCCGCCCAAAAGCACAACATTCCTGTGATCGCCGATGGCGGCATCAAGTTCTCCGGCGATTTCGCCAAGGCACTTGCCGCTGGTGCCGTCGCTGCTATGGCTGGCTCGCTGCTTGCTGGTACTGAAGAAAGCCCGGGCGAAGTCTATCTGCATCAGGGCCGTTCGTTCAAATCCTATCGCGGTATGGGTTCGGTTGGCGCTATGGCACGCGGTTCTGCTGACCGTTATTTCCAGGCAGAAGTCCGTGATGAGCTGAAGCTCGTCCCTGAAGGCATCGAAGGTCAGGTCGCTTATAAGGGGCCGATTTCAGCGGTTCTGCATCAGCTTGCTGGTGGTCTTCGCGCATCTATGGGTTATGTAGGCGCCAAGACGTTGGAAGAATTCCGCGAAAAGGCAACTTTCGTGCGCATTTCCAATGCTGGCCTGCGTGAAAGCCATTCGCATGGCGTGGCAATTACCCGCGAAAGCCCGAACTATCCGGGTGGTATGTAGCATTTTAAATGCTCCCAAATCGGCCTCTTCGCAAAGATGAGGTCGTCTTTTGGCAGGCATTACAGGTGTTCAAGCCCGTGATTATTTTCTAATGTCAATACCTAAATGAGTTAGAAATAATTTATGGGTTTTGTAGATGCCAGATTGGTTTAGCACGCTAGAAATAGAAGACATTTCACTCCCTGCAAAGGTTTTTAACGACGAAACAATCGCTCGGAACCCTGAGATCAGAGCTGTGAGAGTAAATATTCAACCACACTCGATTCAAGGTCCAAGTAATCCTGTCCAAAGGGATTTTGCTGGGCCTTTACGAGGTCGTCAAAATATGTCGGTGGGAGGATTGGTTGGAAGCGCTAGAGATCTAGAAAGCTCGCCCACGTTTAGTGTCGGGGAGCTTGTGAGCCGTTTTGAGGGTGGGGCTCGATCATCTATTCGACAACGAATTGGTTTTGACGCAGTTGCCTCAGCAAACGGAATTGCATCAGGCCGAATGCCTCATGCAGAGTCCGCTATTGAGAAGGAGGGCTTAAATGAATCCATTAATCCTCTTCGAACTCCACGTCCTTTTAAGAATGAGTTGATTAAAAAAGTTCAAGCGCGAAACTTAAGTTTGTTCGGCAGTCTTGAGCCGAGTTTTAATCTTGCAAACTATCCCGAATATCCATTTCGGAATCCTAGTTTAGATGGGGCAATATATCAGCCACTACACTTTAAGGGCGCGCGAACTCGCGTTCTCCCTGTTCGAGTACCACCACCACCACCACCACCACCACCACCACCACCACCACCACCGCCACCGCCTGCGCCACCGCTGGGATTATCTCCAGCTTCTACAGCAACTGCAATCTTGCGCATACTAGAAAATAGGCGCTTTGACGGTTACGCAGACTATTCGGATAGTTCTGATGAATCGTCTATTGGATGGTCTGACGAGTGATGTGATAAATGGTCGAGGGATGATGTAGCGATCACTCTTGAAGTTCTGAACTTCACGGGTGGGGTATAATGAATGTTAGGCTGAGTTTCGAATGTATTGTCTGAATGTTATTTGAACTAGGAGAATGCTGTCATGCCAACTGTGCCTCTGGAAATGAACGAAATTTTAGAGGAATCTACAATTGTCAGAGATGCGCTGGATGATAGGCGTCTAGCCTCTAGGAGGAATAGACCGCCATTACTGCGCAGTGATGGTGTGTCGTCAACTGATAGAGAAAGACCATCTCCTACAATCCGGAGAAATGTGCCACTCACAGTGCATAATCTTGGTTCATCGGTGTTACGATCCGAAGCTATAGACCGTAGCGTTGATGAGAGCTTATCTAATTTTCATTCACAATATTCCCGACCATCAGTCGCTCGACCTGATTTTACAAGGTTGGAGGGCATCATGGCGCAAATGCAAGAGATGGAACGAGTTTTAATGAATAATGCGAGGTTTCCAAATCCGCGCATGGTACGCAGGTTTGAGATGTCTTCTGTACACCACCTCCGCGCAATACACTCGTCAAATCTTACACATCGTTCCTTTTTAGGCTTTGTCAGAGAGAATGAGAACGTCTCCGTTGAAAGTATAACGAGAATGGATTTCTCTGATTTTGATTGGTTTGTTTCCTCACATTTCCCACTTCCATCTTATCAGGAATCTCTAAATTTACCCGCACTCCCAAAATATTCAATGAATGAAGATATTAAAAAACAAAAAACATATATTAATTGAATTTATATAATTAAATATTTGTTATTTTATTCAGAGGTGGTTAATTAATATTAATATGTATTAGGAAATTAATATCAAATATTTTAATAATAATGATAAATAAATTATTTTATAAGATGTGAGTAATAATTATCGAATTAATGCAGACGTTTCGCCATTCGTCATTTAAACAGCATCGTTTCACTGAATATTATTCATTGCTCATGCGTCAAATCATGCATACCAAATAGGAATTGGTTTTTTCGGTCATATACAAATATTGGTGGTAACGCTGAAATTGAATTATTGTAGGAGAGGAATGCGCTGGTCAGGCGAAGTTTTGATGATGCCAAGGTTTCTTCAAATACACCCGAAGATTCTTGGGAGCCGGAAGGAACACCATAGCCTTGATCAACCGCCAAGGCTACCAACTTATACGGAGACTGGTCATGATAAGAACCAGTGGTCAGGGGTGGAGTCGTCGGTTCATTATCAAGAAATTTTTAGTGGTTTGCCGCTATGGCCTCTGGTTTATAATCCGCGAGACAGGCGGATTTCTAAAAATAGCGAATTAAGATTTGACAGTATTTATATGACAAAACCACCTGTTCCTTCGCATCGAAACGGGTATGATGAGAGATTTTAGCTTTCATTTCATCAAATGCTGTTGCGGTCAGGGTCGTATATTTTCAGTGATCCGCCAACTCGTAAGCCGACCCATCGACTTCCTATGGTACTGATAAACGTTATTCAACTTTGGTATGATTGATTTTTTTAGATAATTTGGAGTTTATATTTAATAATTTAAATGCTGAAATTAGCATTTGTGTAAAATAATATTATGTTAAATTATTATAAAGCTAACGGTATAAGATTTTTATTTTTAAATACAATAAAATGTATTTATTATTTAATTGTTTTATCAATTAATACAGGGGAAATATCGCATGTATCAAAATATTCCGTTGTCGATAATTGATGAGCCTCTCGCTTCCGAGGCTTTTGCGATGACCACGGAGCGCCGGGCCGCTGTTCAAGACGAGATTAATGCTTGGGGTCGGTATGCAAGGCCTGGCTTGCAGCAATTTGGAGGTAGTGAGTCTGTCCACTCCGTGGGGCAAGGAAGTTTTGGTCCAGCAACGCCGAGTGCCATGGGTCGCCACGAAAGTGCACATATGGCGAGCTCTTCGGATGAAAGAGCGGGAAATATGCGCCGAGTGCCCAAGGATATAGGTGCTTCGGAACTGCGCGAACCCCGTCTGCGGTTTGAAGGCAAACCGTTCCATCGGCAGGCAATGTCTGGGGCTGAACTGAAAATGAGAGCGTCGGGTTTTAGAGAGGTTTCTTCACCTATTTCAGAACCAATCCACGATATAGATTTCCCACTTTTGTTTGGTAGCGATCCACTCATAGACGGTCCTCTTTTGCCAAACGCCAAGATTAGGCTGAAAAATCGTCATGATCTTAAAGGAGGAGGCTATACGGTCAGCAACTCTATATTCTATCTACCGTGTCCACCTCAAATAGATTCCATGCGGTCGATAGGTCCTGTAGAGGGGTGTCCTCCTCCTTTTCCCGGGCGAAAACTTGCTCTTACTTCTACTACTTTCAAAAATGTACTTTCCGATTTTTCCATATCTGCATTTTTAGAAGGCAATAGTCGTGAGTAGAAGGTCTCCTGATCGCACTCGTGATGCTAATGCTAACTCATTGTCATAGCTTGACGGATTCCATTATGCATTCTGCCAGCGCCTGGAAGTCTCTAAGGCGCTTGCTTTGTCGGCGCCAGAAAAGGGCGATTTCTCGCTTTGGCTGCTCGCCTTCAAACCGAACAATGCGCATATTATTGTTGCGTGTTTCCGCGCTAACGGCGATTTCAGGAATAAGCGTCAGCCCCATTCCATGACTAACCATCTGCAGCAATGTGGCCATGCTTGTTGCGCCATACCTCACCAGTTGGCGTTGGGATGGGAGTGAGCACACTGCCAGCGCCTGATCGCGCATGCAATGGCCTTCTTCGAGCAAAAGTAATCGGTCGAGTGCGATATTGTCTTGCGTCATGGGTGAGGATAGGATTGTCTGATCATTGCTGGAGGTGGCAATTAGAAAGTGATCATCAAACAGTTTTAGATGCGCAAGACGATCATCAGCTATTGGCAAAGCTGCGACGATGGCGTCGATTTCGCCTGCGTGTAACTCCTCTAGCAGCTTCGCTGTCACGCTTTCGCGCAACTGCAGGCGAAATGACGGATGCTTTTCCCGTAGTAGTGGAATGAGACTTGGCACGAGATAGGGCGCTACGGTTGGAATGATTCCAAGTCGGAGCTGGGTTTGTAACAGCCCTTTGCTCTGCGCAGAAATCTCCTCAAGTGCATGAAGCTCCTTAAGGATGGTTTGAATACCCGGCAGCAATTCGCGGCCCAGCTCTGTCATGATGACTTTACGCTGTGAACGCTCGAAAAGAGGTGCGCCCGCAACGGCTTCCATTTCGGCAATCTGTGCCGAAAGGGCAGGCTGCGAAATATGCGCAAGCTCGGCTGCTTTTCTAAAATGCAGAGTGGTCGCGAGCGCATCAAAATAGCGCATTTGTCTGATCGTAAACATGATAAGGAAATCCTATCAATTGCGAAATAAAAATCAATTGGAAATTATTATTGGAATAAGTCTAAACTGCACGTGTTACCAAGCCAGTGTGTGAGGCAGCAGATAATGTTCACGCAACAAGCCAGGCTGAATGCTGGACCAACCAATATATTTTTTTAGGAGGGAAATTCCCATGGCAGACCGTCCGATTATGACTACAAGCGCTGGTGCGCCTATTCCGGATAACCAGAATTCCCTCACCGCTGGCGAGCGCGGTCCTGTTCTATTGCAGGATTATCAGCTGATTGAAAAGTTGACGCATCAGAACCGTGAACGTATTCCTGAACGTGTCGTACATGCTAAGGGCTGGGGGGCGTTTGGCACGCTCACCATCACTGGCGATATTTCAAAATATACCAAAGCCAAGGCTTTGCAGCCGGGTGCGACAACGCCGATGCTGGCGCGCTTCTCAACCGTTGCCGGTGAGCAGGGTGCTGCAGATGCTGAGCGCGATGTTCGCGGCTTTGCATTGAAGTTCTATACAGAAGAAGGGAATTGGGATCTTGTTGGCAACAACACGCCGGTGTTCTTCGTGCGTGATCCCGTGAAATTCCCGGATTTCATTCATACCCAGAAGCGTCATCCCAAGACGAACCTGCGTTCGGCAACGGCCATGTGGGATTTCTGGTCGCTTTCACCAGAAAGCTTGCATCAGGTGACGATCCTGATGTCGGATCGTGGTCTCCCAACCGACGTGCGGCATATCAATGGTTATGGTTCGCATACCTATTCCTTCTGGAATGATGCTGGCGAGCGTTACTGGGTGAAGTTCCACTTCAAGACACTGCAAGGCCACAAGCATTGGACCAATGAAGAGGCTGAACGTGTGATCGGTCGTACGCGTGAATCCACGCAGGAAGATCTGTTCACTTCCATCGAGAAGGGCGACTTCCCAAAGTGGAAAGTTCAGGTGCAGATCATGCCGGAACTGGATGCCGACAAGACGCCTTACAATCCATTCGATCTCACCAAGGTTTGGCCGCATGCTGACTATCCACCAATCGATATTGGCATAATGGAATTGAACCGCAATGCGGAAAACTATTTCACTGAGATCGAAAATGCGGCCTTCTCGCCGTCAAACATTGTGCCGGGCATCAGTTATTCGCCGGATAAGATGTTGCAGGGACGGTTATTCTCCTATGCTGACGCCCATCGCCATCGTCTTGGTACGCATTATGAGAATCTGCCGGTCAACCAGCCGAAATGCCCAGTACATCACTACCACCGTGATGGTCAGATGAACACCTATGGCGGCATTGCAACGGGCAACCCGGATGCTTATTATGAGCCAAACTCGTTCAACGGCCCGGTTGAGCAGCCTTCTGCGAAAGAACCACCGCTGCGTCTGAGCGGCGATGCGGATCGCTACAATCATCGCATCGGCAATGATGATTATTCGCAACCGCGTGCCTTGTTCAATCTGTTTGACGACGGTCAGAAGGCGCGTTTGTTCTCAAACATTGCAGCAGCGATGGGTGGAGTGCCGGGCTTTATTGTCGAACGTCAGTTGGCGCATTTCAAGCTGGTACATCCAGATTACGAAGCTGGAGTTCGCAAGGCGCTTCATAACGCTCATGGCTATCAGGCCAATACGATTGCCGTTAATGAGGAAGTGGATGCAGCGGAATAACCGCCCATTTTCTTCATTTTGTGAAAAGCCGGTTGCCCCCGCTCCGGCTTTTTGCATTTCAGTAAGACTTTAAATTCGCTGCAACCGATTTGCTGATTGCCTTTTCCCACCAAGGAAGGCTATGCCCGACGTAATAAATATGAAGGAGCAGAAATGCGGCTTGGCGGACGCCTTCAGGCGGCGATTGAGATTCTAAACGATATTGAGGTGGTCAAACGGCCCGCTTCCGATGCATTGAAGGATTGGGGTGCGTCGCATCGCTTTGCCGGTGCGGGTGATCGCGCCGTGATTGGCAATATTGTTTATGATGCACTGCGCCGCAAATTGTCTATTGCTTGGCGTATGCATAGCGATGACGCCCGTGCATTGGCTTATGGTGCGCTGGTCTGCGAAGGTGGATTGGATTTCGCAGCCATTGATGCAGCGCTCGACGGCGATAAATTTGCTCCTGAAGCGCTCAGCACGGCGCAACGCGAAGCATGGGCAAGCCGTGATGTTGGGGATGCTCCTGAATATATTCGAGCAGATGTGCCAGAATGGTGTGTTCCTTCGCTTGAAGCACAGTTCGGTGATCGATGGGTGAGTGAGGCCGAAGCTCTTTCGACACGTCCGCCAGTTGATCTTCGCGTTAACCTGCTGAAGGCGAAACCCGAAGCGGTTATTGAAGCATTGGAAAAGGCGGGCGTTGGTAAAGCGCCTTTGCTTGACCAAGCTTTGCGTATCCCGCCGATTGAAGCGCTTGGTCGTCATCCGAATGTGCAAACTGATCAGTCGTTTCTAGACGGCTGGTTTGAGGTACAGGATTTGGGCTCGCAACTTGCTGCTTTGTTTGCTGGTGCGAAACCCGGCGAACAAGTGTTGGATTATTGTGCTGGTGCGGGCGGTAAGACCCTGGCTCTGGCCGCAGCCATGGGAAATAGTGGGCAGGTTCATGCTTATGATGCAGAGCGCGCGCGCCTTTCACCGATGCATGATCGTTTGCAGAGGGCAGGGGTTCGTAATACGCAGATTCATGGAAACCTGGATGCGTTGGCACCGTTGATTGAACGTATGGATCTCGTTCTCACGGATGCACCTTGCACAGGTTCTGGCACTTGGCGGCGTAGACCTGATGCAAAATGGCGTCTGAATGAGCAGCAACTTGATCGTCGTGTGCAGGACCAGAAGGAAGTTCTGGATGCTGCAAAGCATTATGTCAAACCCGGCGGACGACTGGTCTACGTGACGTGTTCGCTTTTTGCTGAAGAGAATACCCAGCAAGTCGACCGTTTTCTTGGTGAAAACAGCAATTTTTCTGAAGCAGATCCAAAACAACTCTGGCAATCAATTGTGCCTGATGCTGGGCTTATTTCCCCCATTTTCCCTTCGCGAGGTAGTGTACTCTCTCCGCTATCGACAGATACAGATGGTTTTTATGTGAGTGTGCTGCATAGAAATACTTAATCTCAGACAAATGTATTTGCTATTCGCTCTGATACGGTCGTAATCATTCACAATGGGCAAGTTTTTTTGCCGACGCGCAAAGGCTGTTATTCGCGAGCAACGCAAACAGGGTGGTTGCGCAGGGGCAAGGGCGACAGAGATGATCAAAACCATTGCAGACAAGCGTCTTCTTTACGTCATGGCGACAGAAGCGGAATATGGCCCTTATTTGAGTTCGCTGTTTTTGCCGCTGATGATCGGCGTTGGGCCAGTTGAATCAGCAATCAATCTGATGCGTATTCTGACGGTCTTTGAACAACAAGGCGAGCTGCCAGACATCGTAGTGTCAATCGGCTCAGCCGGATCGGCTCGCCTGCCTCAAACAGAGGTGTTTCAGGTTTCATCTGTTAGCTATCGCGATATGGACGCGTCACCTTTGGGTTTTGAAAAAGGCTGCACGCCTTTTCTCGATTTGCCTAAAGTCGTCGACTTGCCGTGTATCATCCCGGGTCTGCCGCGTGCATCGCTTTCAACTGGTGCGAATATCGTGTCTGGCAAAGCTTATGAAATCATCGACGCCGATATGGTAGACATGGAAACCTATGCGTGTCTGCGTGCGTGCCAGGCGTATGGTGTCGATCTGATCGGCCTGCGTGGCATTTCAGATGGTGCGCGTGAGTTGCGTCATGTTGATGATTGGACCGAGTTTCTACACGTCATTGATGAAAAGCTCGCGAATGCCGTTGAGGCGCTTGAAGCGGCGATTGTTGCTGACGCACTGACACTTCCTGACAAGGATGTGTCAGTATAGGGCAAGTTTCTTCGTTTGTTTGTTGAAACGTGGCACTTCGTCCATTGCATTTTTGCCGCTTTTTATCTAGATGCTCGGCATGAGCACCACAGCAAATCCTGACACTATCCTTATCATCGACTTTGGCAGCCAGGTCACGCAGCTTATTGCACGCCGCGTACGTGAGGCCGGAGTTTATTCCGAGATCGTTCCGTTCCAGTCTGCGGAAGATGCCTATAAGCGCATCAATCCGAAGGCGGTGATTTTGTCGGGTAGCCCACACTCGACAACGGACATTGGCAGCCCGCGCGCGCCGCAGGCGATTTTCGAGACTGGAATTCCAGTTCTCGGTATCTGCTACGGCGAGCAGACCATGTGCGCCCAGTTGGGTGGCAAGGTTGAAAGCGGTCATGATCGTGAATTCGGTCGTGCTTTCCTTGAAGTGCAAGAAGACAGCGCGCTGTTTGCTGGCGTCTGGGCAAAGGGCACGCGTCATCAGGTTTGGATGAGCCATGGCGATCGCGTTACCGCGCTTCCTGAGGGCTTCAAGGTTATCGGCACATCGCCAAATGCACCTTTCGCAGCCATTTCGGATGAGAAGCGCAAATATTTCGCGGTTCAGTTCCATCCGGAAGTCGTGCACACGCCTGATGGTGCAAAGCTCATTCAGAACTTCGTACATAACATCGTCGGTATAAAGCCTGACTGGACGATGTCTGCCTATCGCGAGCAGGCTGTTGAGGCCATTCGCAAGCAGGTTGGCAAGGGTAAAGTTATTTGTGCTTTGTCCGGCGGCGTTGATTCCTCTGTTGCTGCTCTTTTGATTCATGAAGCCGTTGGCGATCAGCTAACCTGTATCCTTGTTGATCATGGTTTGATGCGCAAGAACGAAGCTGCCGATGTGGTGGCTATGTTCAAAGAGCATTATAATCTGCCGCTCATTCTGGTGAATGCGCAGGACCGCTTCATTGAGGCTCTTGAAGGCGAAAGCGACCCGGAAAAGAAGCGCAAGACCATCGGCAGGCTCTTCATCGAAGTGTTTGAAGAAGAAGCCAACAAGCTGGGCGGCGCGGACTTCCTCGCGCAGGGCACGCTGTATCCGGACGTTATCGAAAGCGTTTCGTTCACGGGCGGTCCTTCGGTTACGATCAAGTCGCACCACAATGTCGGCGGTCTGCCAGAACGCATGAACATGCAGCTGGTCGAGCCGCTGCGTGAACTCTTCAAAGATGAAGTGCGTGTATTGGGTAAGGAACTTGGTCTTCCTGACAGCTTCATCGGCCGTCACCCGTTTCCTGGTCCGGGTCTTGCGATCCGCTGTCCGGGCGGCATCACGCGCGAAAAGCTTGAAATCCTGCGGGAAGCTGATGCGATTTATCTTGATGAAATCCGCAAAGCTGGTCTTTACGACACAATTTGGCAGGCTTTCGCCGTTCTGCTTCCAGTTCAGACTGTTGGCGTAATGGGTGACGGCCGCACATATGAGTTTGTCTGTGCATTGCGTGCGGTCACATCCGTTGACGGTATGACTGCCGATTTCTACCACTACGATATGAACTTCCTTGGCAATGCGGCGACCCGCATCATCAATGAAGTGCGCGGTATTAACCGCGTGGTCTACGATGTGACCTCGAAGCCTCCGGGCACTATTGAGTGGGAATGATTACATTTTTGGTCTGAAGTAGATTATTGTATAAGCCCGCTTTTGCGGGCTTATTGCATTTTATACGTTAATAAAAATTAAAGTTATTAGTTTCGCTTCCTGAATAACGCTGGGTCGAGTTTATGTCTGTTCAATCGCGCATAAAGGCTACGACGTGGCATTTTCAGTACAATAGCGGCTTGGCCAACATCCCCATTTAATCTCTTAAGTGTTTCGGAAAGTACTTTAGCTTCAAACTCGTCCATTTGTTCGGAAAGCGGCAAGAGGTTTGCATTTTCTGCGTAATCGCTATGCAGACCGAGGACAACTTGCTTTGCAAAGTTACGTAATTCGCGCACATTTCCCGCCCAGTCGTCCGAATTCAATCGGTTTTCAATGGTTGCATCCATTTGTGGACGAGGCTGGCCAAATTGCTTAGCAGCTTCATCAATAAAGTAGGAAAATAATAGTCCTATATCTTTCCTGCGCTCCCTGAGTGGGGGAATTCGTATGCGCACCGTCTCAAGCCGATAGAAAAGATCAGATCTGAACTTTCCTGCCTTAACAGCTGCCTCTAAGTCGCCTTTTGCTGCCGCAATAACGCGTAAATTGACAGCGCGGGGGTCGCCGTTAGCGCTTGGAAGCTCCCGCTCTTCTACAACGCGCAGGAGTTTGCCTTGAAGCACCGGCGACATGCTATCAGCTTCGTCTAGGAATAGCGTTCCGCGATCCGCATCGGCAATCCTTCCTCGTTGGATACGATTTCCGAAAAGAACTTCATCTACAATTGGATCTGGAAGTGCAGCGCAATCAACGGCGATGAAGTTCCGTGATTGCCGGGTACTCCAGCGATGAAGAAGCCTTGCAACTAGTTCCTTGCCGGTTCCCGTCTCACCTTCGATCAACACATCGACGTCGACACTCGCAAGTTGTTTAATGGTCTCGCGCAACCTCACCATCACTGGTGTGTCGCCGATCAGTGGGTAATCTTGAGCTGCTTCTGTTGCTGCCTTTCGCAGACGCCGATTTTCTAGAACCAAACGCCTCATTTCAAGTCCGCGACGTATGCTTGCAATCATATGATCAATTGAAAAGGGTTTTGCAATAAAATCAAAAGCACCTTTTTTAAGCGCTGTAACCGCCATGCTGATATCACCATGACCAGTCATAAGAATCACTGGTAATTCGGGATCACTTGCTAAAAGAGCATCAAGTATCGCATGGCCGTCTACTTTAGGCATTCTGATATCTGTGACAATAATGCCCGGAAAATCCGCATTTAGATTGGCCAGGGCTGACTGTCCATCGGCATGTATTTCGATCTGAAATCCGGCAATTTCAAAAGAATCGGCAAGCGCTGCGCGAAAAGCGATGTCATCGTCGACAAGCATCACGCGTAATGGGTTCATATCAGGGGTTTCGGCGGTCATGTTTCTTTTGCTCGTTTTACTTTAACCTCGAAGGCCGCGCCGCCTAAGTGTGAAGGAACGATGCGCAATGTGCCTTCGAGATCAAGTATGATATCGCGCGCAATACCAAGGCCCAGACCGAGACCATCCGCTTTTCCGGATATGAAAGGGCTGAAAATTTTGTCGCTAAGCGCAGGGTCTATACCGGGTCCATTATCTGCTATAGTTATTGATACAAACTGATCATCCTGGTCTATGGACAGTACAATACGCGGCGTGGGGTGGTTCGTAATTGCATCCAAAGCGTTTTGAAAGAGGTTGACCAATACTTGTTCCAGCCGCACACGATTTGCCAGGACTGTGATGGTGCTGTTATCTGAAAATTCAAGTTCGACACCGGCATTACGGAAGCGGTCTCCCATAATCAGCAACGTTTCTTCGAGTAGTTCACCGACGTTTGTAGGAACCACTTCGCGATGTCCTCGACGTGCAAATCGACGCATTTCCTGCGTTATAGATCCAATGCGAGAGGTCAACTCAATCGACGATGCAAGATTAGCGGCAACTTTGTCCAGTCTTCCTTTGCCGAGGTGGTGTTGGGCGTTTTCTGACAGGGTTTGTATGGTTGCAACAGGCTGATTGATTTCATGTACGAGGCCCGCTGTTATGGAACCCAGCGACGCAAGTCTATTTGCCTGTGCTAGCTCTTCTCGTGCTTGTCGGAAGCGTCTGTCTGCACGCTCCCGTTCGGCCATTTCCGCATTCAATTCGGCAGTACGATTCGTAACGGCGATTTCAAGGGCAGCTTTATCGGAGGCTGCACGTGCGGCACGGGTTGCTCGCCAATAGATTGCAGTTCCGATTATCAGAAAGACCAGAAGTGCTGCGACAGTTATCAACCTCGCATCGTCATTTGCTTTCTTTGTTGCGGGCTCAATAGCTTCAATGTGAAGTAACTTGAGCTCTGTACCTGCAATTGGCTCTTCAACTGTTATAAATTTTGTACCAGTAGGCCCGCGCATCAAATCCGGGGTCTCTCGCCTGTATAGACTGGGTAAAAGATCTGCGACTTTAAATTGCCCACTTTGACTAATGTTTTTGAGTTCAACTGGAGGGATTGGGGAAAAAGACCGCAAACCCTCGTCTCTGTGCGTGCATGCCAATATGATGCTTCGTGGGTCTACGACAAAGGTTTGGCCAGGATCGTTTGCCCAAGTACTCACAAGCTGGTTGAACTCAAACTTAACTACCACGACACCCTTAGGGGTGGTTTCATCGCCAATTCTCTTGGCTATAAAGAGACCAAAGCGCCCACTGAGATCACCTATAGCGTAATACTCTGCCGCACCGGCGCTCATGGATCCTTTGAAGTAGGGGCGAAATCCA
Organism: Brucella pseudogrignonensis; assembly: GCF_032190615.1. Classification (NCBI taxonomy): domain Bacteria; kingdom Pseudomonadati; phylum Pseudomonadota; class Alphaproteobacteria; order Hyphomicrobiales; family Brucellaceae; genus Brucella; species Brucella pseudogrignonensis. Next base: position 47,956 of record NZ_JAVLAT010000002.1, on the reverse strand, counting down.
TAGTTTCTCCCCATAAAACTTTCCGGCGTATTTGCATTGGAGGAAGCAACAACGGTGCCGTCGTTCTTGATGACATAAATGATGGGTGAGCCAATTTCCTGGGCTAAAAAATTCAGTTTTTTATTCAGTCGTTGCGTTGCCGTGTTTTGTCCGCCGTCAAGCACCTCATTGAGGTCGCTATACTCTTTAAGGACAGTGGGGAGGAGACGAAATTTTGCTAGCTCACTATCGACTAGTCGAGTTTGCTGTCGTGCGATCAGGGTCGCATCATCATTAAGTTTTTCAAGTGCAATGTTCTCGGACCATATTCGTGCTGTTGTCCAAGTCGCTATGGTCAATAGAAAAACGAGCAGAACGAAAATGACTTTAATAATTTTCTTTGAAATATCCATTTGTGCAGAAATATGCACAGATGGAAAGATTGTCACGCAAAAAATTGCACATTAAGCTGGTCTGAAATATGACGAAATTGCGATAAGTACATAGTTTTCAATAGGCTAAGCGTAATTTTTTTTCGGCTAGCGATTTATCGGTTTGTCCCGCATTTTAACGCAACTTCGGGTATGGGAGTTTCGTCAGGAGGAAACCAATGCTTGCCGTGGCAAATGTACAGTTTTGTATCTCAGTGGAAAACGGGAACGGAACGTAGCTTGAGTTCAGTCCAGGGTTTGTGCCGTACCATTGAGTCATGCGCCATTAACTCTCGTCAGTTTCCTCGTTGTAAGTGCTGCATTAGGCGCATCTGAAACAACTCTAAGAATAAATTACAACACATGTAAGTCACCCGAAAGCGTGCCTTGAGGCACTAAAACGGGTGAAACAGGCAATATAGAGACATCAAGGAGCAGCCGCATGGCTTCAATTACGTCCAAGCAAAGTGATGCGCTAAGCACGAATGGTCGGCTAAAATCTATTATTGGCGGATCTACGGGTAATCTTGTCGAGTGGTTTGACTGGTATGTTTATGCGGCCTTTACGCTTTACTTTGCTCCGCACTTTTTTCCCTCTGAAAGTCAGACAGCTCAACTCCTAAGCGCGGCTGCAGTTTTCGCAGTTGGTTTTGTTATGCGTCCGATCGGTGCGTGGATAATGGGCGTTTATGCTGATCGCAAAGGACGTAAGGCTGGTCTGGCTCTATCCGTTACCCTGATGTGTGCTGGCTCGTTGATCATTGCGCTGACTCCGGGTTATGAAACTGTCGGACTGCTTGCACCGGCTCTTTTGGTGCTTGCTCGTTTGATGCAGGGGTTATCAGTCGGTGGTGAATATGGCGCGAGTGCGACTTATCTCTCGGAGATGGCAGGAAAAAGCCGCCGCGGTTTCTTTTCTTCTTTCCAATACGTGACACTTATTTCTGGTCAGTTGCTCGCGATTTCTCTTTTGGTCCTGCTGCAAAGCACGATGGATACATCGGCCCTCGAAGCATGGGGCTGGCGTATTCCGTTCTTTGTCGGTGCATTGCTTGCCGTTGTGGTTTTCTGGCTTCGCCGTGGTCTTGCTGAAACAGAAAGCTTCAAGAACGCGAAATCTAATGATGCACCAAAGTCGGGTTTCTGGACACTCATTAAGTATCATCCAAAGGAGACAGCGCTGGTCATGTTGCTGACCGCTGGCGGCACGCTCGCTTTCTATGCTTACTCGATTTATATGCAGAAATTTTTGGTCAATACGTCTGGCTTCAGTCGTGAAATTGCGAGCCAAATCAATGCGATCACACTTTTTATATTCATGTGTTTGCAGCCCATCGCTGGTGCTCTTTCGGATAAAATCGGTCGTAAGCCGCTTATGGTGGCCTTTGGCGCGGCAGGTGTTCTGTTCACGTATCCCATTTTCTCAACGCTGGAGCAGACCCGCGATCCTTGGGTTGCAGGCATGCTTGTGATGGGCGCGCTGATTATTGTGACAGGTTACACATCAATCAATGCAGTGGTTAAAGCGGAACTTTTCCCCGCGAATATTCGTGCACTTGGCGTTGCGTTGCCTTATGCTCTCGCTAATACCTTGTTCGGTGGAACTGCCGAATATGTGGCCCTGAGTTTTAAGAGCAGTGGCTGGGAACGTGGATTCTATTGGTAGTTACCGTTATGATCGGCATTTCGTTGGTTGTATATTTGCGTATGCGCGATACAAGCAAGGACAGCCTGATCACGGAAGATTAAAAGATATAAGCCGGGCTTCTTACCCGGCTTTTTATTTAACGTGAAGTAGTGTTGCAAGCTCAGCATAAGTGTACAGATTTAGCAGCAGTTTGCGTGAATATGCGGACAATTGTGCTTCATTTCGCGTGCAAATGATTAAGCGCACGGTCGGCCCAGCTTTCGTGAATACCAGCATTTGTAGATAAAATTTGACCAGGGAATTGACCTGATAAGCGCTAATAATCGTAATTTGAAAACTGAATTGTGAAGATGTCGTTTGAGCGTATAAGATGAAGCATAAAATAGAAATTGGAGGCGCTGTATCCGTTATAATGTAATACTTAGCTAAGATAAAATAATGGTGATGTAATCGTTCTTATAATTATTGTTTTAATTGATAATATAATTATATACTAGACTGAATCGTCAATATTAACAAAAATCATGAGTTTCATGCTATCAAAATTTCTTGTTTTGACCTGATGAAGTCATGTTTGTTGTTTCCTTTTCTTGAGAAGGCGATTTGCAGCAGACGCTAACATGATAGATTTTTTAATATAAATTATGTCATCCGGCTGTCATGCAGCCGGAATAAAAGCACGCAAACTATTAAGATTGCGCGCTTATGTTACATGAAACTAAAATACACGTGGATGTTGCTGTCGAGGCAGAAGGTTTGAGCCTCGCCTATGGCAAGAATACGATCCTCAGAAACATCGATCTGACCTTACCAAAAGGCCAGACGCTTGCGCTGCTTGGTCCATCCGGTTGCGGAAAAACCACATTGCTGCGTCTGGTGGCAGGTCTTCTGGCACCCACAACCGGATCAATCACCATCAATGGCGTAAAAGTTGCTGATGCAACAACAGGAAAGTTTTCACCGCCGGAAAAACGGCATCTGGGAATGGTTTTCCAAGATTATGCGCTTTGGCCGCATATGACGGTTTATGGCAATGTTTCGTTTCCGTTGGAAATGCGTGGCATTGGACGTGCCGAGCGCGAAACGCGTGTGAAGTCAGCTTTGGATCGCGTTGGACTTAAAGGCTTCGGTGATCGTTCGATCAGCGATATGTCGGGCGGTCAGCAGCAGCGCGTGGCAATTGCGCGCGCAATCGTTGCCGAACCCAGTCTTGTGCTTTTTGACGAGCCGCTTTCCAATCTTGATCGCGAATTACGCGAGAACATGGTCACCGAAATTGGTCAGCTCGTTGCCAATCTTGGCTTGACTGCAATCTATGTAACCCATGATCAAAGCGAGGCTTTTTCGCTCGCTCATCAGGTCGCGATCATGCGGGCAGGCATTATTGAACAGCTGGCAGCACCCGAGGTTCTTGTCGCGCAACCGAAAACGCCAGCCGTTGCTGATTTCCTTCGTCTTGGCTGTGTGATGCCAGTTGAGCGTGAAAGTACTGGCTATCGCATAGCGCAAACGGAAATCCGGCTTGCGAACAGCGTAGCGCCCGAACAGGCGACACATGTACTTCTTCCCTCGCGGTCGGTACGTAGCGTTGAATTGTGCAATTCATCTATTCCCGCAACTGTTCTGCGTACGCAGTTTCGTGGTGACGGTCATCTGACGACTGTGCGCATCGGTTCACAGACTGTGTCGCATGAATTGACTTATCTCGATAGCCGCCGTCTTACGCCCGGCGTGCCGGTTGGTATCGCAATTGATGCAGAGCAACTCCGCTGGTTCTCCCACTAACACTAGTATCTCAGGCACATCTCAGGAGAGATTTATGAAAAAGTCCCTTATTGGTGCAGGTATGGCATTTGCCGCAGCTCTGCTCGCAAGCTCGGTAGCTTTCGCCGACATCACCGTTTATTCGGCTGGTCCAGGCAAGCTGATTGAAGGCCTGGCGGCGGGCTTTACAGCCAAGACCGGTACCAAGGTCAATGTCTTTCAGGCAACGACCGGCAAGGTCATGGCGCGCATCGAAGCTGAAGCGGCCAATCCTGTAGTGGATGTTCTGATTTCGGCTTCGTGGGATACAGCAACGGATTTTGCCAAGCGCGATTGGCTTGTGGCTTACACCAGCCCGAATGCCGCAAAAGTTCCTGATTTCCTGAAGAACGAAACTGCTGTTGCTCAGGGTGTTTCAGCGCTTGGTATCGCTTGGAACCCAAACAGCAAGACGCCCAAGCCAACCGAATGGGCTGATCTGGCCAATCCGGAATATCAGGATCTGGTCAATCTTCCGGATCCATCGCAGTCGGGTGCAACATTTGAACTTGTTGCAGCGCTCTCGGAAACACAGGGCTGGGATCTGTTCAAGAATCTTCAGGCCAACGGCGCAGTTGCTGCCGGGGCAAATGCAGAAGCGCTGAACCCAGTGCTTCAGGGCGCGAAAGCCGCAGTTTTTGGCGCGGTTGATTACATCTCGCTTGCTGGCAAGGCCAAGGGCGAAGCGATTGACGTCATCTTCCCGACATCGGGTACGGTCATTGCTCCGCGTCCGGCCATGATCCTCAACTGGTCGAAAAATCAAGACGAAGCCAAGCAATTCATCGATTACATGCTGTCGGATGAAGGTCAGGAAATTGTGGCGAAGGCTTATCTGATGCCTGCTCGTTCTGATGTTGCTGCTAACCGTCCGCTGATCAGTGATCTGAAAATCCTTCCGATTGATGCGGCAGCGGTCTACGGCAAGCGCAATGAGACTTTGAAGGAATTCAACGCGATTTTCGGCGCGAAGAAGTAAAGTCTGGGTGGCTCTTCTCAGATTGGGGAGAGCCAACTCATTTGTTTTTAATTTGCTGTCATGCTTCATGGCAGCGGGAATACCGCAGAGGCAATTATGAGTGCAAAGACCGCTACCGCTGCAAATCCGCTTGGGCTTGTGGCCGTTATCGGCCTCGCCATTGTCGTCGCGGTTCCATTTATTTTTATTGTTCTGCAGGCCATTTTTCCGCAGATCGGGCAGGGGATTCTCAGTGCCCCTTTTGTGCACCTGCCAGCTCTTTTTGAAGATCCCAAACTCTTACGTATGACCGGCAATACTGTTTTGCTCGGTGTCAGCGTCGTCGTGCTCTCAGCTGTTATTGCAGTTCCGCTCGCCGTATTCCGGGCGCTTTATAAAGTGCCTTTTGCACTGGGTTGGGATGTGCTGATGCTCGTGCCCTTCATGATCCCGCCTTATATCGCAACGCTAGGCTGGATCATGACATTGCAGCCGCGCGGTTATCTTGATCAGCTTGTCGGATTCAACCTCGCGCCGTTCCTGTTTTCTCTTGGCGGTATGACATTTGTGATGGCGCTCAACACGTTTCCGCTGGTCTACTTCGCAGTCTCCCGGACGATCGAAGCCGTTGGTCCACGCTATTCCGATGTTGGTCGTGTGTTTGGTGCTTCACCTTGGCGTTCGTTTTTCCGTATTACGCTGCCACTTGCAACGCCGGGACTGGCCGCAAGCCTGTTGCTGGTCTTCGCTTCGGCAATTGAGGAATATGGTACACCGGCAGCGCTTGGAAGTCGTTCGGGCTTCGAAGTGCTGGTAACGGAAATTGATATGCGTATTTCCGATTGGCCGATTGATCTTTCGGGCGCAGCTGTTTTCTCGCTCGCATTGGTATTATTGTCGCTTGCAGCTTTTATGCTGCAACGCTGGATTTTGACGCGTCGCTCTTATGTGACAACTGGCGGTAAGCCGCAAAACAAGGACAAGCGTGACCTCGGCGCATTCAAAATTCCGGTCGTAATTTTGTTTGGTGTGGTCGCTTTTGCTGCGACTGGCGTACCGTTACTTGCCATTCTGGCAACCGCTATGTCGAAGACCATTTCGGGCGGGCTGACACCATCCAATCTTGGTTTCGACAATTTTGCAGCCATTGCGGATAACAGTGCAGGCGCTATGCGCGCATTGACCAACAGCCTGTCATTGGGTGTTGCGAGTGCGTTGCTAACCGGATTCTTGGGCGCGGTTGCAGCTTATGCCGTTGTTAAGATGCGTTTCCGTGGGCGTTTCTGGCTCGATGTTCTGACGGTGTTGCCAAATTCGCTTCCCGGTGTCGTGGTGGCTGTCGGCCTTATCCTTGCATGGAACCAGCCATCGCTGCTGATTTCACCTTACAATACGCCGCTGATCCTGCTGCTTGCTTATTGCTGTATTCTGTTGCCGCAGCCGATCCGTTATGCGACAGCGGCATTTCATCAGATCGGTGACAATCTCGAAGCCGCCGCGCGCGTTTGTGGAGCGGGTAGCTTCACGACCTTTCGCCGCATCATGCTGCCGCTGATCGCACCAAGCTTAATTACCGCAATGCTTCTGGTCTTTGCAGTGGCAACGCGCGAACTTGTGGCTTCAATTCTCGTGGCACCCGTTGGCATGCAGACGATCTCAATCTTCATCTGGCGGCAGTTTGAGCAGGGGTCGATTGGGCTTGGCATGGCGATGGCTTTCATCGCAATCCTGCTTACAACGTTGCTGCCGCTGGCGCTGATGGGGCTGCTAAAGCGCACAGGTTTGGTCAAAATCTAGTACTGTCGACAAATTGCGTACAGAGATTTATCCTTTCCGCTTGTCACCGAGTCCGCGGCAGGCTGAAAGGAACAAGCAATGTCTCTCAATACCCAACATCCAGGCATTTCCAACGAGGAGCGACTGGAGCGTATCAATGTTCTTCGCCGCAATTTGAGCGAAAAAAACATTGGGGCCATGCTGCTTGGGTCGACGGAAAGTCTGCTTTATTACACAGGCCTTGTGGGGCATTCCAGCGAGCGGTTGCTTGGTGCAGTCATTACATCCAGCGAGATTGTTTATATTGTTCCGGGGTTTGAGCAGAGCCGGGTTGAAAGTCTTCCACATTCGGCTGGCGAAATCCGCATCTGGCAGGAAGAGGAAAATAGTGCTTCTCTCGTCGCTTCCCTCCTGAAAGCCGGTGAAACGCTCGCTGTTGACGATGCTGTTCCGCTGTTTGTTTATAACGCATTGCGCCGTGAAATTGGTGCAGAACGCCTTGTCGATGCTGGACCGATCATTCGGGAACAGCGTATCGTCAAGTCGCAGACGGAAATCGACATTATCAAATATGCCATGGGACTGACACTGGAAGTGCACCGCCGTGCGCATCAGTTCATTCGTCCGGGCATCGCGGCGTCCGATGTCGTTCGTTTTATCGATGAGCAGCATCGCGAAATGGGTGCAGGCGGCTCGACCTTCTGCATCGTTTCTTTTGGCGAGGCCACCTCTCTGCCTCATGGTGCAGATGGCGAACAGTTCTATAAGAATGGCGATGTCATTCTGGTTGATACCGGCTGCCGGATCGATGGTTATCATTCCGATCTGACACGCACCTATATGCTTGATGAGCCGACAGCCGATTTTGAACGCATCTGGAGCATTGAACGGCAAGCGCAGCAAGCCGTTTTCGACGCTGCGAAGCTCGGTGCTGCCTGTTCCAGTCTCGATGATGCTGCTCGCTCCGTGCTGGTTAAACATGGGTTGGGGCCGGATTATCAGCTCCCCGGCCTGCCGCATCGTGCGGGCCACGGTTTGGGACTGGAAATCCATGAAGCGCCTTATATCGTGCGTGGTAATCAGTTGCCGCTGGCAGCGGGTATGTGCTTCTCAAATGAGCCGATGATTGTCGTGCCGGGACAGTTTGGCGTGCGTCTCGAAGATCATATTTACATGAGCGCCGAGGGCGCGCAGTGGTTTACGCAGCCCGCAAAAGGACCAACAGAACCATTCGCGTGATTTTTGTTTGTCGCATTATCCTACGCAAAACCGCTACGCACTTTTGCTGGAAATGCTTTAAAGGATATGCTGATGACGGAAAGCGATTATAACGCCATCCCTGAACGCAAGCGCGGTTCTGGCGGGAAAATGGTCTATGACCTGCTGCGCGATGAAATCCTTGATCTGGTGCTGCCGCCCGGCAGCCCGATCGACGAGGTTCAACTGGCAGAGCGGTTCAAAATGTCCCGTACGCCGATCCGTGAGGCTTTGGTGCGACTGGCAGGCGAGGGCCTAATCGACACCCTGCCAAATCGCTCGACGATGGTGTCGAACATCGATTTTCTTAACATGCATACCTATTTCGATGCGTTGACCCTGATGTATCGCGTCACGACCCAGCTTGCAGCAAAGAACCATCGACGGGAAGACCTAGACATCATCGCTGTTCATCAGGTGGAATTCGCCAAAGCTGTGGAAGCGCAGGATGCACTTTTAATGATAGCGACCAATGCGGAGCTTCATCTCGCAATCGCAGAGGCGGGTCGCAATCCATATTTCACGAGCCTCTTCAAACGCTTGCTCGATGAAGGCCGACGCATTCTGCGGCTCTATTATCAGTCTTATAATGATCGTCTGCCACGGCGTTTTGTCGAAGAGCATGAAGAAATGATCGCGGCAATCGCTGCGCGGGACATAAAACTGGCCGAACAGCTGGCGCATGAACATGCAGAGCAGATCGTGCGGCAGGTGCAGAAACTGGTGATGCGCGATGACCGTCTGGAAATAAACCTGTAGCGCCGTGTAATTTTTGTCGACAAATAAAATACAGGCTGATATATCAGTTGCAGCGAACTGAAAATGGCAAATGTCATAACGGTCAAATCGCTCTGGTTTTGTTTGTTGCATTGTCCGTAGCAATGCTGCGTTGCAGTTCGACGGAAGTGCGCTGAGAGGAGTTTTCGATGGCTGCCAATATTTTTTCCGGCGTGATTCCGGCTCTGATGACCCCGTGCAAGTACGACCGCACGCCTGACTTTGATGCGCTGGTGCGCAAGGGGCAGGAACTGATCGATGCTGGTATGTCGGCGGTCGTTTATTGCGGTTCAATGGGCGACTGGCCTCTGCTGACTGATGAACAGCGCATGGAAGGCGTTGCTCGCCTGACCGCTGCTGGCATTCCGGTTATCGTTGGTACTGGCGCTGTAAACACTGCTGTTGCTGCCGCCCATGCTGCCCACGCACAGAAAGTCGGCGCAAAGGGCCTTATGGTTATCCCGCGCGTTCTGTCGCGTGGCTCGGTGATTGCGGCACAAAAGGACCATTTCAAGGCTGTGCTTTCGGCTGCACCTGATCTTCCTGCAGTTATCTACAACAGCCCTTATTATGGGTTTGCAACCCGTGCCGATCTGTTTTTCGCATTGCGTGCGGAACATCCTAACCTCGTTGGCTTCAAGGAATTCGGCGGTCCTGCTGACATGCGTTATGCAGCCGAAAACATCACCAGCCGCGATGACGATGTCACGCTGATGATCGGTGTTGATACGGCTGTGTTCCATGGATTTGTGAATTGCGGTGCAACCGGCGCTATCACTGGCATCGGCAATGTTCTGCCGAAGGAAGTTATCCAGCTTTGCAAGTTGTCGCAGGCAGCAGCAAAGGGTGACGCCGATGCGCGCCAGCGTGCGCTTGAACTCGAACAGGCGCTTGCAGTTCTTTCGTCTTTCGACGAAGGCCCGGACCTCGTGCTTTACTTCAAGCATATGATGGTTCTGAAGGGTGACAAGGAATATACGCTGCACTTCAACGCAAGCGATAAGCTCTCCGACAGCCAGCGTGGTTATGTTGAAGCACAGTTCAAGCTGTTCAATAGCTGGTATGCCGAGTGGAGCAAGCTTCCGGGCGCTGTTCAGACCTACAAGGCTTGAATATAGAAATAGATTGAAAAAGCCCTCCGTTTGGAGGGCTTTTTTGTTTTTAACTAATGGCGTCTAGGCCTTTTTCCAGCAGAAGATCGAGTTGGTCAATTTCTGCTTTGGTGAGCTTGATGCCTTCACTTTCGGACTCAGCGCGTGCCTTGAAGCGGCGCTGCGAGGGCAGGCGGGCACCTTGTCCGACAATAGCGTCAAAAAGCATTTCCGCACGCGCAAACGGATCGCCCGGGCGGCCTTTCGCAAAAGCTTCTGGCGAGAATGCGATGATCAGTTCGCCGTGCACTGGCGACAGGGTTGTCGTGCCAAGAAAGTCGAGCACTTCCGGGCTGGTCAAATCGCCAATCATGATGGCTGCAAGGAGTTCAACCATCGTGCTGATTGCTGAACCCTTATGTCCGCCAAATGGCAACATGGCACCAGCAAGTGCAGTTTCCGGGTCGGTTGTCGGGTTGCCTTCTGCATCCAGCGCCCAGCCTTCCGGCAATTGCTTACCAGCGCGGCGATGCAGTTCGATTTCGCCACGTGCTGCAACCGATGTTGCAAAGTCAAAAACATAAGGTGAGGTTTCTTTGCGTGGCCAGCCAAATGCAAACGGGTTGGTGCCGAGCAGTGGTTTGTTGCCGCCGGTTGGTGCAACGGTCGCGTAGCTTGGGCACATGACGAGTGCTGCCAGACCTTCGTTTGTCAGTGCTTCGACTTCAGGCCAGAGTGCCGAAAAATGTGTGCAATCATTGATGACAAGCGCTGCAATGCCATTCTTACGCGCTCGCTCGGCAAGCACAGGAACGCCTGTTTCAAACGCAGCATTGGCAAAGCCGAAATTCGCATTCACCCGTACGATACTTGACGCTTCATCGGCCACGATTTCAGGAATCGCGTCTGCCTTTACCTTTCCGGCCTTGACTGTGCGCAGCGCACCTTCGATACGATATATGCCATGGGATTTGCAGTGATCGCGTTCACCCGCGATAATAACGCGCGTGACGGCAGCAGCCTGTATAGCGTTCAGCCCTGCTTTACGAAAAATCGCCTCTACGCGGTCGTGAAGCGTGGAAATGCTCAGGATGGTGGTCTCGCTCATCATGCATCTTTCATGGCTAAACCTGCATGGAACGTCCCGCAGGCAATTGATATGTGCGCACACACTGTATACAAACAAACAGGGTATACAATCATTAGACAAGTACAATTTAGATGCAGTGAGATACTGGTTTAATTGTGCGTTGATTTCTACAGGAGGATGGACGAATGGCATTTACGCCCAAAGGGAAACACTTTGTTGCTGGCGAATGGCTCGATGGAGCCGGAACTTTTGAATCTTCACCAGCAAGTGGGCCAGCGCATTCGTTTGCAGTCGGTACAGTCGATCTGGTGAACCGCGCTTGTGAAGCTGCGGAAGATGCTTTTTGGTCTTATGGCTATTCGACACGCGCGGAACGCGCCACATTCCTGCGCGCAATAGCTGACGAAATTGAAGCACGTATTGCTGATATCGTCGTGATCGGCTCGCAGGAAACTGGCTTGCCGGAAGCACGCCTTCAGGGTGAAACCGGCCGCACGACTGGTCAGCTGCGCCTGTTTGCTGACCATATCGAAAAGGGCGATTATCTTGATCGCCGTTTTGATGCTGCCCTTCCTGATCGTCAGCCAGCACCACGCCCAGAAATTCGTTTGGTTCAGCGCCCCATAGGTCCTGTTGCGGTATTCGGCGCCTCGAACTTCCCAATGGCATTTTCGACAGCTGGCGGTGACACCGCAGCAGCTCTTGCTGCGGGTTGCCCTGTGGTCGTGAAGGGCCATTCGGCGCATCCGGGAACAGGTGAAATCGTAGCACAGGCTGTTGAAGCCGCGATCAAAAAGACCGGCGTTCACCCCGGTGTGTTCTCGCTTATCCAGGGCGGACGCCGCGATGTTGGTCATGCGCTGGTTCAAAATCCAAACATCAAGGCTGTAGGCTTCACCGGTTCGCTGGCTGGTGGCCGCGCATTGTTTGACCTTTGTGCTGCGCGTCCAGAACCAATTCCATTTTTCGGTGAGCTTGGTTCCGTCAATCCAATGTTCCTTCTTCCTGAGGCCATGAAAGCGCGGGCAGAAACACTCGGTCAGGGCTGGGCTGGTTCGTTGACAATGGGGGCGGGCCAGTTCTGCACCAATCCCGGCATTGCCGTGGTTCTTGATGGTGCTGATGCCGATCGCTTCACTGCGGCAACGGTTGAGGGCCTTAAGAAAGTCGCTCCGCAGACCATGCTGACTGATGGTATCGCGCAGGCATACCACGAAGGCAAAGAGCGTTTTGAAACGCGCAATGCTGTAAAGCCGCTCTACGAAACCGAGTCATCGGGTCGTCAGGTTTCGCCAAACCTGTTTGAAACAACTGGCGAGCGCTTCCTGTCTGACCATGCGCTTGGCGAAGAAGTGTTCGGTCCTCTCGGACTGGTCATTCGCGTTGGCTCCGTTGACGAGATGGAAAAACTCGCGCGTGGCTTTGAAGGTCAGTTGACTGCAACCATTCATATGGATGCAGGCGATATTGGCGAAGCGCAAAAGCTTCTGCCTGTTCTGGAGCGCAAGGCTGGCCGTGTGCTGGTCAACGGCTTCCCAACGGGTGTTGAAGTTGTGGACTCAATGGTTCACGGTGGGCCATACCCTGCATCGACCAACTTTGGTGCAACCAGCGTGGGTACAATGTCTATCCGTCGCTTCCTGCGCCCTGTTTCCTATCAGAATTTCCCGAAGGAACTTCTGCCAGAAGACTTCGCGTAATCGCGCACATATAAAATAACAAAGCTGCTTTATCGGAGTAGTTTATAATCTTTTGGGCCGGAGCATCTGTAATGATGCTTCGGCTTTTTTGTCATTACATATCAAAATGTTCAATAACAGTTGCAATACGCGTGATTTTATGGCCCCCGATTTAGGTTCCTGAGAATGAATGGCACGGCGTAGCTTCAAAAGACGTTCCCGTAACGTTGAGGGAAATTGGACCACTCTAAAAGAAAAGCAGTTTTGCGGTTCATACGAAACGTCATCGTTTGATGACATCAGCCGCCCTTGATTATTCGTTTGACGGGCAAGGGCCTATGGCGCTCCGAAACGTAAGCATAGGACCAGATGGGTACGGTGCAATTTGAGCTAAAGATTATTTCCTTGCTATCATGTGCGCAGCTGGCATCGGGAATTCTCCTTATATATCGTGGCAAGCGTATGCTAACTGATATGAACAAGGTAGTGTCGTATTTTGCTCTATGTGATGGCGATGGTTTCCCGAAAGAATTCTACTGCCGTGAAGTGCATGGAGAGGATATTCCGTCAGGAACGGTTTAAATATCCGCCGACGAGTGGGGCGATTTTCAGAACAACTTTGGTCTGAGATGCTGATAAGGTGCAAAGGTCTCTGAATATGCGCCGCTTCAACCGGCCCCCCCACGCCAGATGAGCTACGGACGCAAATGCCGCCGCTCACTCGTTGCCAATTGTGGCTCTGCGTTGATAGCCTCTGATTGTCAAAAGCCGATGTACTGGCTGTTGCTGCTGATCAACAAATCCGTATTGAGATTGAACAAACGGCATAATTTCACCGCACGTATCAAAATATCGTTATGCTATAGTAGGTCCTCGGCATTACGGCAGAGCAGCTTGATGATGTCCAGATGTGGTGGGCTTTGGCTTAATCACAGCTACAGCCTGACCGATGCGCCGCCTAAGCGCAGTTTTATTGCTGAAAGGAAAGGCGTCACTTCTCGTTTCGCTCTAGCCATACTGAATAGGCAATTAGAACAAACCAAGATGTCGATATCGTAGTGATGAACATACCCATTCGCGTTCCTCCAGTGGATTAACTGGCTGGAGGTGAAAAGGTTCAGGTGTGAGAAGAAAAAAAGAAAGCCACATATTGGTTGCGGCTTATCCCCGTCACGCTAGGAGGGGGTAGAGTGACGCGGAAAAGATTAACCCCGGACGAGCCGGGGTTTGATGGTTATTCCCTGCGCATCGTATCTTTGACGATTATCGCGGTAACGATGAACAGAGCGGCAAGTATGGTTCCTTCAATCAGAAAATACCAATGCATCGCTGGACCTCTGGAGCGTATCCCGAAAAGTGTGAAACCATTTTCGGAACAAGATGCGCGTAAAAAACAAAAAGATAGAGCATTTCTAATGCTTCAATGAAAACTGGAAATGCTCTAAGCTGACATTCGCCCGCCGAGTGATGTTTTGGCGGTCATCCATGGAATAGCTACTTCTGGCTTTTCAAGAATGTTGCGTTTTTTCGCAAACCCTTCAATGGCGTTGCGTGCAATAAATATCGGCTTAAAGCCATTATGTGCGTCACAGCATGTTTTCCACGCCATCTCATAAATGACGTCGCGGTCACCGTCTGGCCACTCGCGCAGAAAGTCTATGGCGTCTTCTAATCCCGCAATCTCTTGAACCAGATTTTTGGTGTCCCTGACAAAAATGGGGCTGTCAAACAAACGGTCGCTCACTTGAACCTCCATTTGATAGAACGATAAAGTTGGATTGACGGTATCGATTTAGTCACAAAACTATTCTTTTCAAGACGACTTCGATCACAAAATCTCGGATGAAAATTATGAATATGCACCATGGCGCAATATCGCATCGCACAATCAATTCGGTACTGCGCGGGGTTGTTGGTAATGACTGATGCAGGGCAGGAGCGGGCATTAGGCCGTGTTGAGGGCAAGCTTGATCATATCATCAGGTATCAGGTATCAGGTATCAGGAGCAGGCGCGGTCAGACCGTAAACAGCAATATGAGCGCCAAGAGAAAACCGAACGTCTGCCTGAGGAAATGAGCAGGCAGATGAAAGGCATGAACCATCGCCTTGAAAAGGTGGAAGAACCCGTTGCAGATTTCAACCGCTGGCGTGAGCGTGGGGTAGGAGCAATTTGCGTGTATCCTTCGCTACCGCATCCCTTGGCGGATTATTCGCCACCTTTGGGAAAAAGATTTGGGCGTTGATGAAGGGATGAATCGCACATCTCATGTTGCATGGATTTGCTGGGATTTTTTGTAACCAGTTGTAATTGCGGGGAATCTATTTGTGACAAGATGCAACATAAAATCAGGCTGTAGCTAACCTGTGATGTATCTTAATGCATTGTTTTTGTTAGGAAATATTTTGGAGGCCTCACCCGGAGTGGTTTTGTAAAACAATATCAATTAGTTATAAGCCGTTTTCGCCACACATGGCTTTATAAATTATCATTATTTATCAATGTTGTGCGCCACACCGTGCCACACCTATTCCGCCTCATCTAGGCTGATCAGCTTATCACCTAAACCATCCCAATTGATCTTTGCAACAGCTGATCGCGCCAGTCGCGCACGTTCTGCATTTCGGGTATAGATTTTTGATGTTTTTGCATCTCTCCAGCCGAACATAGCTTCAAGCATATTGTCCGTCGCCTCATTGTGCGCCTGATCTGTTGCCAGCCCTTTGCGAACTGAATGCGACGTTAGATGATTAAGACCAGCTTGATTGAACCAGTCAGAAATCCGGTTCCCAAGACCTTTAACGGAAAACGGCTTGTTGAAATCCGTCTTGAGATAGACGAGGCCTGTAATCTCCTGCTGGTCTAGTACCGATATCAGAATGGGGTGAAGTGGAATAATAATATCCACCGGCGTCGTATTCCGGTTTTTGAATAGCCGCAGTCGAAACTCGTCATTCTTTCGGTGTTGCGGACCAAGCACTGCCAAATCAGAAACACGAAAACCAGTGTACATCTGGATTGCCAGATAAAGCGCAGCCTTGGACTTTGGCCCATGGTGCTCAATGAATTTAGCCAGATCCTCGGCGGTAGCAGTCGCATGACCATCTGTGCGCATCCGGTACGCATCCACACCCTTAGCGATATTCGGCACGATTTGCTTTGCGTCTTTCTTCGTGTCGAATACTTGGCGTAGTATCTTTAGGCGCTCATCTGCCGCAAAAGGTGTTTCTTTCTTGCGAGTTTTCAGAACTTCAATATGGGCTGCGGTCATCTTAGAAAGCGGTATATCCGCAAATAATCGGGGGTCGTTCTCGCTCAGTGGCTCAAGCAGCATTGCATCAATGATAGCGCGGCGCTTGGCTTTCGTGGTTTCATCAAGCTTTAAAAAAGGCTCCGAGGTCATATACTGAATGCACAGCCACCGGAATGAGTATGGCTTTACCGGTGCCAACTGACCTTGACCGCCCTTGACCTTTGGCTTTTTCACCTCAAGGCTATTACGAGCCTGCCAATACTTTTTAAGAAATTCTTCGCTATTTATATCGTCTGGCAAACGACAAATGCGCCGACCATCTATTCGCAGATAGTAGCGCATTGTGCCGTGACGGCTTTTATTCTTTTCAATGAATGGCAGTTCAATATTCGTCATTGCTTATTCTCAGGCTGCTTTCCATTCTTCCCCGTCATCAGAAGCTCCGCCAAATGCGCCGTGCGTATCTGTGGGCCATTCCGCCATGGCTGCAACAATCTCCGAAATAAGCCAGACTTTCCGGGTGTGCCACTTCTTTGGAGGTGGCAGCATGCCTTCACTAACCATCACGTCAACCGTATTAGGGCTTACGCCAATCGAAATGGCAACCTCTGCACGGCTCAAGCCAATCCGAGGAATAGGGTTGGTTAGATTTGTTGCTGCGGGATCATTCCTCATCATGGACACCAACCTCCGTCAATTTGTGATTTGTTTCTGTTTCGTTCACGGTGTAATAGCTGCCGCCTGATAGGAGGTCGGCATGAAGGTTTATCGTCCATACGCAACGCTTGGCGGCTGCATTGAGAATGGCATGCGGTTCAACATTTTCTGCATGGACTGCGCCCACAATAACTGGCTGGATTTGGTGAAGGCTTCTGAGAAGCTTGGCCCAGATCACACGACAAACCGAGATGTTTTGCTTTCCAAGCTCAAGTGCAGCAAATGTGGAAGCAAGCAGGTTGACATGCGCGCCCACCCAGTTGAGGCCGGAAGAACGGGGATCGCCAAAGGTGGCTGGAGCTAGGCTTCTCACTCACTCCCCCTTTCTTGCAGTGCGGTGCGGTCTGACTTCATCGCTTCCCATGCGGCCAAAACGTCAGTCGGTTTATCGAACGACTTACGGCCAAGAAGTGGGAAGTCGTCAACGTCTGATAAACGCCATCTGTCATTTGAGAGGCGGATGGCAAATGCCACAACGCTTCCACCTTCAACAATCCTATGGCAATCCTTATCGTATCGCTCAAGCTTAGCCATGGTCACTCACCGCCTTTCAGGGCTTGGCGACCTGACACGTCGATGGCGAATACCTCGACGGGGTTTGGGCCGAAATGTGGATGGGTAATTGTCTTACGAACGAAGCCAAACCACGGCAATTCCAGGCGGCGTTCTGCGTCCTCACGCTTTGGATAGCCTTTGGTTAGGACGATGCCGCTAAAACTACGGGGGCCGGTTGTTCGATAGCCGGTTACGAAAAGCCTTCGTGTCCAGTAAGCGTTCGCAAGCCGGTATTCCTCGGTCTTTGTGCCGTCACGGATCGCGTCGAAGTATTCAGCTTTTAGGGCAAGTTGCAGCTTCATTCGCTCTGCTCCCCTAGTGGCCCTTCCAGCTTGGATAGTCTGTCAATGAGGGTCATGGCTTGGCCTTCTCTGCAAAGTATCGATTAGCCATCGACTGGTAAAAAGAGCCTGACAAAGATTTCATAGACCCATGGCTATTCTCGGAGAACGTGTGAGCGATGGATGTCAGAGTGCCTTCTGCCGCCGCGAGTTCGGTTTCGAGGGCTTCCGTCTGGCCACGCCAATAATCAACATTTGACATTGCGTTTTTTGCGTTGCCCTTTGCCCCATTAAGGTCGTGATCCAACTCCTTAACCCGCGCAGTCAGCGCCGCGTTGTCGGCTTCGGCTTTCTCGGCACGTTTAACAGCCATCCGCTCCAATTGTGCATAACGATTGCCGCGTAGGGCTTCCGCAAGTTCTGCCTTAAGCTGTTCCTTCTCTACCCGTTCCGCCGCAATGATGGCCTCGGCCTGATCGAAGCGGACGTATTCGCCGGTTTCGTCTGGATGCATATAGCTACCTTCGTTGAAGTGGCTACGATCTTCTAAGTCGTACCGCTCCAACCCTTCGACCGGCGCGGCGGGGCGGGTGTTGCGTAGTGCCTGTATCGCCAGTTGAAGAATTGCTTTGTTGCCGATTGAAGCGCCTGCCCAATCACACTTTTCAAGCGCGTCTGCTATTCCTTCATTCGAAATGTCGTGCTTAACGATAAGCCCTTGCTCATTCGCCATGGTCGCTGCCTCCTGCCGGGCGGGTGGACGCTACAGGCTGAGACGAGAGGGCGGCTCGAAAGTTGACGAGAACATCACGAAAAGCGCCGTAGTGAGCCAGAACCCACTCGTATAGTTCGTCGCGTTCATCCTTATTTCCGGCGTCATACTCGGCCTTCATGGTGAGATATTCACGTGTTTTACGCTCCAGCCATTCACCGAAGAACTTGATATCGGTCATTCCGGAATGAACGAGCCACTTATCGACTGGCAAAGTTCCCATCATTTCATCAATGGAGTACATGCCTTTTGCCTTAAGGCGTGCATTTAGGTCGCCTTCCTCCAACGCCTGCGCACGCGGGGATGCCCCTTGCAGGAAAGGCAGGGCGGCTGTGAGTGCTGCGCGAACGGCTGTTTCACCTACGCAATTCGGTGTGTCGTAATACTCGTCTATGCGCTTGCTTGCCGCCTGTACTGCTTCATCTGGTATGGTCGGGGTCATGGCTTCCTCGCATTCCGAATAATCACGATTGCGGCATCATCGTCGCCGGATACGCCGTACAGGGCTAAGGCCACTTGGCACGGATCGATTTTGTGCTGTTCCCAGAACTTCTGCTCGTTGGTGGCATGCTGTTCACGATGGACTGACGGCGCCAAAGGCACTGTCCAACGATCATCCGGTTTTTCAGCCTTCCCGGTGTCTCGCTTGCCGTATGCTGGCGCTGCGTACCGGATATGAGCTGCTTCAACGCCATACTGACCAGTTACCAAGCAGGGCAGGGTTCTTATCCATGCCAGATGCTTTCCGTCCTGTTTCCTTGGTCGCTTCTGCCCCTTGGATGGGGCAGTACTGAATGCTTCGGGGTGTCTGCGGACTGCTGAGGCCATCACACTGCCTCCTCAAGCTCAAAGTGAGATTTGACAGCCTGCAATGCTTGAACAGTAGTTGTTACGTTCTTATTGCTGACGCCTACGAAAAAATCACAATCGTTTGCTTCTTCCCGTGCTTTGATTGGCCGGTGGTTCGAGAACCTGACCTTGAACTCTTTCCCGCGGTCATTGCTGACGGTGATGTATTTCGATACGGTGTGCTTTGCCTCATAAAGTCTCAGTGACAATCCAAGGTCGAGCGCATCTTCACAGAAGCCTATCCATTTTGTTTTTCCATATCCTCGGTCTGCCAAGTCCTTAATACGCAGATCAAGATATGCGGGTGTCACGGGTGTGTTTCTTGCTCGAAACTTCCTAGCCATCACTGCACCTCGTCCAACTCGGCGATGTCAGTGCCGATTGCGTTGCAGGCGTCTTCAAGGACAGAAGCTTGTGAATTGTATCCCTGAGCCACGCCGACAAACATGCGGGTGATCTTTTTCGCCAGTTCGATGCCGTCATGCGAAACGACCGTGCCAGCCTGCATGAAGCCTTCTGTCCACGACCAAACATCATCTTTCGCTTTGGTCTTATCTTCCCCGTCGAAGTCCTTGGTCAGCGCGGTCAACTGGACAACCAGCTTCATTAGCTCACGCTTTTCAAGCTTCACATCTTCCGAATTATCGAGGGTGGAGCCGTTTACCGAACCTTCTCCACCCTCTCTGTCTGATGCGCTGGAGGTGACGCTATCAGATGCGGTTGTATCTTGAGTATCCGGGGAGCTGGCGAGTGTTTCAGTCTCAGCCGTTACAAAGTCCTTATTGAAGCCTTCGCTTGCTGTTGGCTCAATCTGGCGCTGTTGCAGACGCTGCATGATGGAAGGTGTCGAAACTTCCTTCGCGCGGACGGCCCTTGCATTCTCGGACATGTCGAGCATTTCATCAGGCGTATAGACGCCAAGCATAAGAGCCGGTTCATAGATGCGGCACCAGTCACGAGTTCCGCGGTAAATCAGCATCCGAACAAAGTTCTTTGGCGACCATGGCGAGCCGTTGCCACTTGTTTTCCATTCACTGACAGAACCGTCAAACAGGCGCATGTCTGGGCGGCGAATGCCCGGCTTAAGCGTGGCGACAATCTCACCAGTCAACGGCCTGTCGCTCAAGTAAACCCGCATAGCATCGCCTTCACCTACAAAGTGGTGATGAAGGTTGAAACCAAGCTTCGCCTGAATTACAGCGGCAACCAGCTTTCCCTCGTAGCAAAGCTTTCCGTGAACCACGGATACGGCTTGAGCAACCGAAAATGGATCTAGTCCCCAACGGACGGCCTGATTGACGATCAGGAAGCAATTTGCGGCTACCCGTTCAAATGGAAGCTCCTGCTTATTGTCCTTCGTGCCTTCCTCTCTCAGGCTGTCAGGGATCAGTGTTGAACGCGCCATGCCTGTTGCAATGCGCTGCATGTGTTCAAACTTGGACGTGTCGAGAAGCGGAACAGCGTCAACGACTTCGATAATCTGGCGCTGCTTTGGAGCGTCTTGCGGTACGATCTGGTTCATTATGCTGCCTTCTCGGAATATTTGATTTGTTCTTCGACGCGGTTGCGCGCCCATGGCGGCATTTCGACGTAGGAAATGTGCTGATCATGGCCGTCATATCCGGGCCAATCGTTGAGCCTGATGCACTTCTCCAGTGTGTCGAGAGCAATACGCGCCTGCGCTTCGCCAAGGTCGATATCGGCGTCTTTCAACGTCACTACACGCACATCGTAAGGAGCTGTTTTCTCGACAAATACGAAGGTGAAAGAGGAGAAAGCCTGTTCGCCCAACACCTCACGGACAACCATGCGGGTAAAGCCAGCCTGGATATGATAACCGTGTGCGAAGATCGCCTTCGACAAGCTGTCATCATCGACAGACGCCGCCGTTTTCAGGTCAACGAAATCGCCGCCATCATTGGGGATTACGTCTGGCCGGTTCTTTAACCAGATGCCGTTACGTTTGGCGAAAATTGATCGCTCAATGCGTCCGTTCAGAATACCAAGGCGAATTGCTTCCTTTTGTGAAAGCGCTTCAGCGATGTTCTTAATGTGCGCAATCTCTGTCTCAGTGATAACGGCGCGGCCTTCATCAGCCTGTTTCTTGAGCCATGATTTGCAGGCGGTGGAATTCGCATTCCAAGGCTTAGAAGCGCCCTTGTTATCGTCGTATTCCTTTGGACGCAGCGCATACCGTTCAGAGAAGCCTTCTTCGCCCAAGAGAAGCATGTGAGCAGCTTTACCGAAGTCGAGCGCCTTAGAGCCTTCTGGCTCAACAGCATTCGGATTGTATGGGCTGGCGTACCAGTACTCGAGCGGACGGCGTAGAACTGTGCGAAGGCTTGATGACGAGATTGAGAACCCATCAAACAGGCTGGTTTCGCGGTGATAGGTTTCTATCGGAACCATGGAATAAACGCCGTTCTTGGTGATGATTTCACCTTTCCAGACGCGTTCTTGTGAAAGTCCTGTTGCCAATCCGTTTAACGCTTGGCCCACTTGCTGGAAGGTGTCAGTCATGCTGCACCTCCAAGGGCTACCTCAAGCGCCTTTGCCTTGTCGTTCTGCCAGTCGTGTTCAACATAATCGCTGATAGCTTGAAGTATTTCTGCTTTGTCGCCAGCTTCCTTGATTTCCTCAAAGAGGTCTTGAAGGCGATAGAGCATAGAGCTCGAAGCATGCGCTTTGTCCGACGCGAGTTTGAGTGCAGCACTGCCAAGCTGATAATCTGATATTTCAAGCGTCTTATTGAACTGCTTTACTACCCAATCAACGGTCTGATTTTGATCGTTGGCGATCAGTTGCGCGGCAACGATTGCATCAGCTTCTGAAAGATGAAGATCGCTTTCGTTGTATACTGATCCAGAGCCAATGCCCGTCTCGACACACATATAACGAAAGCCGTGGTCATATGATCCTTCGGCGCTGTTGTACTGAACGCTTCCGATAGTCAGCTTTGTGATGGATGGCTCAAACAGTGAGTAATCCAGCGACATTTCGTGGTTGCTTTGATATGAAGTGCTGCACCGTGGGCAGGAAAATTCATAATCCGTGCCAGCCGGTGAGGTGGCTTTCCACTTCCGGGTGCCAAGGCAATCAGGGCAAGGGCGCTGCTTTTTATTAGATACAGTCGAGCCCCGGTAAACCGTATCTCCAATCGAATATTTGCTCTCGATTTTCACTTCAACTCTCCCGGAAACTCTTGTGCCAGCGCTATGTCTGCGGCGAGAACGCATTCCTGATTGAATTGCTGGAATAGTTCTTCGCGCATCTGGCTGGCTGTTGCTAACTGTTCTGGTGTGAACCGTGGGCGCTTCTCATCGCCCTTGGCTGACTGGCGGCGCACATAGCCGCTTACTTGGAGGAGGGCGGTCATACTGAGGATACCCAGACAAGAAACACGCCGCAGAAGGCAGAAACGGCAACAAAGCCAGCGATGTCTTCAATAAGGTCACGCATGGGCTAAATCCCCAGAAACGGCGCGATAAACGCGATTGATAGGTTGATGGTGATGAGTGTCAGGAAAGGGTCGGGGATGGTCATGCCCATGCCTTGTGGCCGTCCCAGCCCATTTCCATTGAGTTCATTGCGTCTTCGTGTTGTTCACATGGATCGCACAGGCCGGGACCATTCACAGGCTTCCCGCAGTGACGGCAGCTACTTGGTGAGTGGTAAATCGGCTTGATCTTTACGTTCTGACCGATCTGATCTTTTACGCTTGGAGCCTTGGGCCACTCTTTGACCCCAGCAGCTTTGCGAACAGTAAGGCACACGTCAGCCCATGCACTTCGTTTGGCGTATCTCTCGTTGACATCACGAGGACGAAGACCAACCTTGAAAGCAGCAGAGCAAGACTTATCGCAGCACTTGCCCCAGCCGCGTTTATGATCAGCAAGACGGGTATAAAATAAGATTCCGCAAGCTGCGCAATTCTTCTGGATCATCATTATGCAGCCCTCCCATGGACGTAGTCGTTGATCGTCTCGATCGCCTTGTCGATCAGGTCCAGAACGTCCTCAGAGCGTTTAAGGCGGTAATCCCGGCGCTCCTTTTCGCTCATTGGCGGCTCACTGCCGAACCCGCGCAGGTAGTCGATCAACCGGATTTCATCGTCACAGTTCTTTTCCACAAACCGGCCAAGCAAGCGGCGAACATCAAGCCCACTCTCGCCCTGATCCTTCAACGTGAAGCATGTCAGGCTGACCGTTCCGGCAATGCCCTCAATGGCTTCAACTGCCGCAACGTGGTTCTTGAAAATCGCCAGTAGTTCGGCTCGGTCTGACATGGCTGATCCTTCGGTTTGGAAACTCTGTGAGCAGTTTTGGACATGCTCAGGTCCGTAATCTCACTTGTAAAATTCATGTCCAGCTTGAGACGCGCACCGCGTTGCACTTCACATAACAACCTCCATCACCAGTTTCGGCAGTGGTTGAAATCTCGCGGTTCAGATCGGCAAAGGCTTCTTCGTGAACTGCTTTGATGAGTTCACTATATACGCAAAAAACGTATAAGCAAGGATAAAATACGAACTATGCGTAAATAATTTGACATTACGTACGTGCGCAGCGTAAAAGAAAAGCCCCGGAGCGGTGAAGCTGCCGGGGCCTGAAAAGATCGTCTGAGACGGATTGTTTAGCAGATTATAGATCGTTGCACAACCGAAACGATTAATTCAGGGCGTCGAATAACTGAAAATCTTGGGTCTGCTCGGAGGTTCCCGCCAAGGTGATTTGTTTTTTAAACGCTAAAGAGACGGTCTTTTTTTGGATTTGACCCGTTACGCCGATCACCCGGTGTATGAAATCCACAGCGGTTTTTCATCCCAGACTGATGAAACGGTTTCAGCGGGGTAGACGCCGCTCGAATGGTTTGGATGTGACTTGAGAGATTGAACTGCCGATATAGCCTTCATGCATGGAGACAGACTGGCCCACTGGTGAAACGGGCAGGCAGGGATACTGAAGCTTCATAGCATCCCGGTTCATCGACATAGGATGAACTGCAAAGGACGGAACCCTTCGGTATGAAGGTAAACGTCTTGATAGCCAGAGGTGTATCCAAAATCAGGAAATAGCTTTTTTAGCTTCTTCTGCTCGAACATGATTGGCGACATAAAGAATAAGTCGGCATAATGACTGAAATACAAAACCAACTGCCGAAGCTAGGAAAAGCCAATTAGAATTATAAGGGTTTTTAGCCTTCGCAAAGTCATCGTTCGTGGAAAGATATTTCAATTCGTTAAAAGCATTAGAATAACCGACCGCGTACATTACGTAGCAAATCCCAATTACTGATAGTGCAATACTAATAGTCGACGTAACAGCGTTGAAAACTCCGGGCGCCTTGTAAGCAAAGGTGGATAGCCCAGCAACTAATGCCAAAGCTGCGGCAATAAAGCCCCAATCAATCTCCATCCCTTTGATCTCCCCACAGCGCTGCCGCTTCTTTATCTGTTGGAACGTGCGGCTTAATCAAAGTCACCTCCGCAGCCCACTTCAATTCTGCATCGATAATTGGCTCGCCTGTAACGGTCAGAAGATCGTAGCGCCCCGGCTTACGGCCCTTCTTTACGAACCTAACCAAATCGCGGTCGTCAGAAGTCATCACCACACAAAGCTTATCGTGAAGACCGTCATGCGGCGGTGCAAACTCTTGCTCATAGAAAACAAGCCAGCCATCCCGTATCGCGCCCATGCTATAGCCGCGCACGACCTTAGCCACCGTATTGGGTGTGAAATCAGGATGAGGTACGCGGATGATTGCTCGGTCGGTCATTGGTTTTTCATTTCCAATTGCAGGCGGCTGCTAGTTTCGCAGCCACTTCTTCGACGTTCCCAAGATCAAAGACGGCTTCACTTCTTGGATTGTCTGTCTGGATCGCAAGTGTCTCGCCGTTCTTTAGTTTCTTGATAAAAGGAACCGCTTTGTTACCCGACCAGAGGCCAACAGCGCGATAGTTGTCTGATCGGCTCCATTTCTCCGTTTTCGCAGGCTCTGAACCTATCCGATACGTCACGCCTGTTTGGTCATTCATGCCGAATTGATTGTGCAAATAGACTACAGAGGTTTTCTTGTCGTAACAGCGTAAGACGATTGACGGTTCTCCAAGCAGCGGCTTGCTGCTGCCTGTACTTTTGGGAGTTATAAACGCCGTGATGCGCGGGCTTTCATCAATCGGAGATTTTTCTTCGGTTATCTCCCATCTTGCCAAGTCGCTTTCACCTTCTGCCGCCTCTGCCTTTTGCTCGGCTACTTCACTCTTTGGAAAAAGCTTGTCAAAGCAGGTCAGGCGTTGGAGGCTGTCACCAATGGCAGAACATTCCTGCGGTGTTGTCTGTGCGTAAGTGGGCCCAGCAACAAGTATAGCGGCTGCTGTCGCCAAAAGAATTCTCACGATCATCACTTGCAGACCTTGCTTTTCTCAGCGCTCTCGATGGCGTTAACTTTTCCTTTTGAGACGGCTACTTCGCCTTCTTTATCCCCGCCTAGAGTGCTTGACGCCGGAACGCCAATCAGGAAAACGCCAACAGCATCACCCGTTGCGGCTTCGTTTTGCTGCTTAGAAAGGGTGGTAAGCTTTGTCTTTTCCTTCGCAAGCTCACTTGCTAGTGCTTGACAGCTAAGGTTTGTGTACGCCGCCATTGGAATATCTACTGGCACAATAGCGTCAGGACGCTTTGCGCAAGCCGATGCCGTGATGCCAACTGCCAGAACCCCAAAAATGATCTTCTTCATAAAATTCCCCGTCCCCGTAGTTTCCCCAGCTATCACTTATGCGATTGCCACTTAGTCATCATTTCGTTGTAGGCAACACGAGCGCCTTTAACTGTCGTAGTTTCGTTGTAGACGTTGCAATGAGGCCAGCCTCGGTCTTTTTCGCGTGTAAACCTGTTACCGGAAAGGACGGCTTCAATTCGTTGGGGCATCGGCAACTGATCGATGCGCTTGCCGTCTACTGCCATGCGAACAGGTTTTTCATCACAAAGATCACGGTCGAGGTCTGGATTTGAAGTGAGGCGAGGGCCTTTATGGTCAACCTCAAACAATGTGGCGACGCCGATTGCTACGCCTTCATCGGATTGACCAAAGCTTGTTACCATGGCCCAGCACTTCGACCGTTCGATTAGCTTGCCGTAAGGGTCTTTCTGATCGGGCTGGCATCCGGTTGACCATTTCTCACCAGTCAAGCTTGATGGTTGTTGTGGTGCTGGCGTATTCGCAACGCACCCGATCAACACAATTGCGACCCCCACCGCTATAAATCCCCGCATAATTTCCTCTTACTTAATCACACCGAAGCGTCTTAGAACTCTGCCCACGATGAATACATCGTCCGGGTTCTTTTCTTTGATCCGGTGGCGCGTGTTGTCAGAAATAATTCTGATTACGTTTTCGCCGTTCTCCTGAGAGACTTCGAGGCGCTTGATTACAAGCCCACCAATCTCATCGAGGATTGCGTAAATGCCGTCAGGCGAGGGCCAGCGGTGACGGGTATCGACAACAACCACATCGCCTTCCTCAAGCGTCGGGTACATGCTGTCGCCTTGAACCGGGACGAATACGGTATCTTGTGGGTGAAGGCCAAGAGACGTGTAAATCGCTGGCGGCAAGCGCCAATAGTCGGACACGGCATCAGCTGCAAACGTCATGCCCTTATGTCCAGGTACACCCTCACTTACAATTGACAACCCACCAGCCCCCATGCCGCCTGTAATGTCGATCTGGGGCGATGTTCCTTCTGGTGCCCCACGAAAGCCAGTTTCGGAGCCAAAGGTTAAGGTTTCGTCTCCAACGTGGTCTGGCTCATCTGGGTCAAAGCTGGAGACTAGTGGTTTAGTGCCGCCAGAAATGAACCTAGACCGAGCGTCTCTGTTCCCCATGGCTTGCACCTCGTCAAGCTCAATAGGTGGCGTTCCCTTACCAACCAGAACATCGGAAAGCTTATCAGCGAGATCCTGTGCCAAATAATCCTTGCTGAACTCAGCATCATTTTCATAGCGCTGGATGCTTGATGCCCTAGCGTAACCAATCGCTTTTGCCAGATCATCCATTGAATAACCTGCGCGCTCGCGAAGCGCTTTGAAGTGAGAAGTTACTGAAAAACGGTGCTTTGTCATTTTTTTACGTTACGCATATCGCGTTTACGTTTTCCACGTTGACATGATTACGCAAAGTGCGTATAAATGTGTAAATCAACAGTACGGAAAACCTTATGACCATCACACCAGCCGAATACGTGATCACTAAGCTTGGAGGTCTTACGAAGACCGCTAGAGCTTGCGGAAAGCCTGTTTCGACCGTTCAGGGATGGAATGAACGAGGAACTATTCCTCAAAGACATTGGTCAGCGTTGAAGGACGCTGCCGAGGTGGAGGGTGTTTCCCTCGAATACGCAGATTTCGTAAATACACATCAATCCCCAGAAACATCGAGTGCAGCATGATTATCGAACTCGAAATAAACGGCGCTCGCGTCATCATCAGTGGTGATAATCTCACGGTTAACATGACGCAGGAAGACCGGGCTAAAGGCGCTGTAGTGGCGCGTAGAACGTCTGATCTAAGCATGCCAAGCCCAGAAGACATCAAAGAACTTCGTGAGAAACTTGGATACCGACAGGCTGCGTTCGCTCGGCTGTTCCGCATAAGTCAGGCAACCGTTTCTCGCTGGGAGACAGGCGTTGAGAAGCCTAATGGCCCGGCATCTGTACTGCTTTCAAATCTAATTTCAGAAAACAAAGTGTCGTCGTGAGTGCATATTTGCGTTGAAGCATCTGCATTCATTGAAGCTGCTCAATTCCCATTGCCTGCCGGGGACACCTCGCCCCCGCCTGTTAACTCGGTAGGCGATAAGCCCGGAGTTCTGTTCTCCTCTTCGGAGTTCCGGGCACCATTTCCCTAGAAGGACTAGACCAATGAACATCACCGGAAAGGATCGAAAGGATTGCTGTCCGCCAAGATGCTCCCTTTCGGCTTTCGTGGTGAGTTTTCAGGCCAAGTCCAGAGATGCAACTGAACGCCAGTATCGGTTTTCCAAGCCTTATTTGTCGTTCGCTTCATCTTCATCGGTTCAGTTCCTCTTTAACCGGTAGCGGCTTCATCACCGCTCCCACCGGACAATCTCAACGTATCGAAGGGATTGTCGGAAATGTCCGAAAAGTTGTCGGAGAAATCAGAAATGTCTGAGTTGGTTTTTGCTTCTGAAATTTTGAAAAGCCATGTCGCGCCGCCTTCGGTGGCGAGCAGCGTTGGCGCTCGAATTCTTGCTGCCTCTCGGAAACTCAAGTGGTCGTTCAACCGCACTCGTGACGTTTGGTACGCGGATCACCGTGTCTCGATCAAGCCGAAGGAGCTGCGCAAACTAGAGGAGGTGTCCGGTGTCGAATTCGGACAGCAAGAACTCGGAGAAGTCGACAGGCTCATCAGCAATGCGACGAAGCTCTTGGGTCACAAGGACCCGCATATCAGTGGCTCGCTGGCTACTGCGCTTCGCTCGTTGCTTGGCGTTGTGGATAGCCCCAGAGCTTAAGGAAACAAAGGAATGACGGGGCCGACCAGTCAGAGAGTATCCCCGCCCGTCATTCTGAAATGGTTGCCACTCAGGAAGCGAATACGACTGGCGACCAAGATCAAGCAAGCGGCCAAGGCTTTAGCAAAGCGCATCTGTCCCGAAACCGCCGATTACCCAACGATTGAAGAACAATTCAACATTCCAACATCGGGAGAACGGAAATGAACGCAGGACATAATTCCAAGCTCACACAAGGCGAGTATGACGCACTCCTGATGGATTGTGCGCGCAAGGAAAGCATTCACCTTGCCCGTATCGCGGCGTTGCAGGCGGATCGCAAAGCAGATCGTAAGATATTCCAAAGCTACGGCTATACGCTCCATGAAGTTGATACCGTTGTGAAGGGTATGAATGCCGAGGACAAAGACAAAGTTGCTGAAAAGCACCGCCGTCAGGCCAACGCCTTGTCGCTTCTGGGCATCGTCAAAAAGCAGGGCGACTTGTTTGAGGATGAGCGTGATTATCTCGATAAGGTTTTCGATGACGGCAAGATTGCAGGCTTGAAAGCTCTGGATCGTGTCAGCGGCTTTATGGCTGGCACTGATGAGGATCAGGCTTGGCTACGTGGTTACGACGCGGGGCAGGAAGAACAGCGTAAAAACCTCGTTTCTGCGATGGAAAAGATCAATTCAGCATCCGACGAAGACCACGGCGAGCCTGACTTCCCAGACGCGGAGGCGGCATGAACTCGTGGCGACTAGAAATCTACCGCAACGACAAGAAATGGATGCTTCTTGAGGCCGATAGTTTGCGCAAGATCATACGGTATCTGTGGCGCGAGTTTATCGGAGGTAACAAGTATTGACCTCCACTACACCCCGCCAGAAACAGGCCTACGACTTCATACGGTCGTTCATCGATAAGGAGGGCTACGGCCCTTCATATCAGGAAATTCAAGAGGCTCTGGGCCTTAATTCTAAATCCGGTGTGCATCGCTTGGTTGAAGGACTTGAGCAGCGCGGCTTGATCGTCAGACGCCCCAGATTGCGCAGAAGCATCGCCCTGAAACCAGACTTTGATGCTGCATATCACCTTCGCCGGGTACTGAGCGCAATAGATGGCTCCCCGGCTTCCGACAATGAAGCTGTCCAAGAAGCAGCGAGATATTTAGCCGAGGCCGCGTAATGGTTGATTTAACACCCGGCAGCAGAAGGAAGCTTCTGCGCCACATTGATGAGGGCAGGCATATCAACGAACTTTCTGGTCTGATGCAGATCAGCCGCCCTGCCATGCGCAAGATCATTTTAGCTGATGATGAACTGAGCCAAGCTTGCAAGGACAACGGAACACTGACGAACGACATGGAATTTGTCGTTGCTCGTGTTGAAGCATCCAGAGTGCCGGAAGGTTTAAACCCGTCATTTGTCCGTAAGGTTTGGTCGAAGCGCCGCAAGGAAGCCGAACGTGAAGCCATCCGACAGAGAGAGATGGATCGGAATGAGCGCCACGAGCGCGTTGCTGAGGCTGAACTTGCGGCAGATGCGGCGGTAGCATTCAGAACGCTCACTATCCGCACTGCTGGCGATCCTGTCGAGGTGGTGAGTTGCACAGGTGAGCCAATCATCCTTGATAGCAAACCGACCATCCGCAAGATCATTGAAGATGTGATCCGTGGAACGTCAGTCACCTACGAGGATATAATCGGAAAGCGACGGACCCACGACATTATCCCGCTTCGTCACACTGCAATCGCGAACGCTGTAGCAATCCGACAGGATTTAAGTCTCCCGACAATTGGCCGTCTCTTTGGTGGTCGCGACCACACAACAATTCTACACGCGGCCCAGAAGATGGGTGTCAGTAATCGCCGGTTAAAATCCCATGCAGCACCGAGGGCCGCTTGATGACGCCAGACGTGAAGCAGCAGGCCGCAGCTTTGAAGGCTGCAATCCCCGCTGACAATCGAGACAAGACCGCCCGGATATGCGGGGATCCAGTTTTTGAAAGGTCAGCGCTTTTCCAGAAGCTCAAAGAACAAGGCACAACGCCGATACGGAGGCAGCATGAATAGCCTTTCCATCGCACTATTAACCCTTGGCGTCACCGCTCTTTGTCTAGCCGTAATTCTCGCACCAGTGGCGTACTTCTTGGGGAGGTTTTGAAATGCACCTTTTGGCAATTGATCCCTCGACAAAGATGGGATGGGCGCTTCTCATTGACGACAACTCCAAGCCGGAAAATGAACGTCTGTTCTATGGCACGTGGGATTTAACGAAATGGGATGACGGTGAAGAGCGTCGAGGCCGTGGGGCGTATTACACCAACTTTCTTGAGCAGTTTCGCAAGCTTCGTCGTCTACATGGTATTGACGACGACGAAATAAAGATTGTCCTTGAAGGGGAAGCATACGCGGCTAGTCGTACAGAGGACAGCGCCCGGCTTGCTTCAGGGTGGTTGGCAGTTCTGGAAATCTATTGCTACCGCAAAAATCATATTCCTCCCCTCACAGCTACTCCTGATGAATGGAGAAGCGCTTATGTCCAATGCACACGCGCTCCTAAAGAGGTCGGTGTTGGCCTTGAGAGTGCGAAAAAATCAAAAGTCCGCACCGAGTGGATGAAGAACAAAGTCATCCTGAAATGTAAAAGTCGAGGGCTATCCCCCAAAGATGACAATCAAGCGGACGCGCTAGGGCTGCTTTATTGGCTCATGCACGGCGGCGAAGAAACACAAAGAATACGGCGCGAGGATAAAAAAGAAAAATCCCGTGCCAAGCGCCGACAACAGAAAATGAATTTCAAGGTGGCAGCATGAGCGCCCAACGCAAATACGAGCAGGACCAGTACAGGCCGGAAATCTGCAATGTTGACGAAGAAGGTATCGTGATCGGTACGCTTCTCATGTTCAATGATGCCTATCAGTCCATTGGCGGCTTCCTTGAGCCAAAGCACTTCTCGGAGCCTATTCTTGGTGAAGCTTATGAAGTGATCGGAGGGATGATTAAGCAGGGCAAGAGTGCAATCCCTGAAACGATCAAGTCATATCTTCCGTGGGGCGTACAAATAGGCAAACTGACGGATGAGAACGACCGCCCTTTGACTGTTGGCAAGCTTATTCTTCGATCCGTAACAGGTTCATCTATTGTGCCAACAGGCTTGCCGCACATCGCTGAAAGCATCAAGAAAATGTATAAGCGCCGGATGTTGGCGAAAATAGGCCAAGAGCTTGTGTCATCGGCTTATGATGTGAGCCTTGATAACGATGATCCTAATCAGATTGGTGAAAAAACCATGTCTGAAATTGGAGAGGCTTTATCAGACAGCGACGAAATATACGGGGCTGTGTCTCTCGGTGCTTCAATGGATGAGGCACTCGACATAACCAACAATGCACAGCGCGGTAAGAAGAAGGCTGGAATTAACTATAGGTTCCGCCCTGTTGAGAAGCTTATTGGCCCGATGTGCGGCGGTCAGTTGATCATCCTTGGCGGCGCGACAAAGCAGGGCAAGTCAGCATTGGCCGGTCAGCTTGTCATGGGTGCTGCTTCCGAAGGTTTTCCAGTGTGGGTTTATTCCGGTGAGATGACCCGTGTCGAACTGGCTATGCGTGAGATGAGCCGCGATACGAACGTGTCAGTTAAGCGCCAGAAGCAAGGGCAGGTTATTGAGAGCGATTACGAGCGCCTCATGAAATCCCGGAATACGCACTACACCAAGCAAGTTTTCATTCAGGAAAAGAAACTCAATCTCGATCAGATTGAAGAGAGAGTTCGGTTCTTTGTCTCGAAGAAAGGCAAAGGTTTGATCGTTATTGACCACCTCGGCCTGATCGACCGCAAGCGCGATGAAAAGAAAATGGCGGATTGGGAGTTCGGACAGGTTGTCACGGCTCGCCTTAAGCAGATAGCGCGTGAAATGGACGTTCCGATCTTGGCTTGCGCACAGTTGAAGAAGCACACGTTTAATGAAAATCGTGGGCCTTTGAATGAAAAATTTCTGCATTCCATTCTTGCCCGTAGGCCACGATACACCGATCTAATTGGTAATATCGAACGTGACGCTGATCAGGTTATCATTCCTTTCCGCCCTGTCGTCTTTCTCAAAGAGCACGAGCCTCCGGAACATTCAGACCTTCATAGCCTGTGGCAGCAACTGGTTGACGATAATCAAGAGCAAGCGAAAATTGTTCTAGCTCTATCCCGTGAAGGTAACTGGCCTGATGAGGCTTCCTGTGGCTGGCACGGACCAACAACAAGTTTCATCGATCAAGGCGGCATGAATGAGCCGGAACTGATCAAGCGTGAAGTCTTAGAAAATCCGATGGGCTTACTGTGAGGGCGATATGAACCAGCAAACAGCTTATGCCGAATGGACTGTGGACGGTTATGTCGGGAAGTTTCAGCTTGCTTGGCGCACAGAGGTCTACGAGGTCAAACAAGACGGCAAGACACAGCATTTCAAGTACAAGCATGACGCCGAAATAGCCGCTTGGAGAGCGAAAGACGCTATCGAAAACACAACCATGTATCGGGAAGGCGTAACGCTCTCAGACGGCAAATATCCAGAAGCAGAGGCGCTATTCAAGAAGGTGAAGGCGGCATGAGTGACAACGTAAACCGTCCAAAGCACTACACATCGTCAGAAAGCGGCATTGAGTGCATTGACGCTATAGAGGCGGCTCTTACTCCTGATGAGTTTCGCGGTTTCTGCAAGGGCAACGCACTGAAATATGTCTGGCGCGAGCGTCATAAGGGTAGGGCGATAGAGGACCTTGAAAAATCAGCTTGGTACACGAACCGCCTTGCTGAGACGATGAAGAAAAAAGCGAGGCTTGATAGATGACAGTTGATCCTCGTGTGTACTCAATATGCGCTGAATACGGCATCAGGATTGTTGATGCTCACAGATACCCGGATATTGGCGAAACACGAGCGGTCGCCACGATGGACCGGATACTGCGCAATCATGGTGAGGGTCATTTCCGTTTGGTGATGACCACACTTGCCGAAACAGCCAATAACAAGGCGTGTCTGGATGAGTTCGGATTATGGATGACATCGGACATGGTGATTGCAAATCGGGGTCTGATTGAGCGGGATACATCAGCCTGGCTAGAACTATGGGACGCAATACCGCTAGGGCGTCTTCAATTCATCGCGAATGACCTTTCAGGCATCACCCCGCAGCGACATGCAATCAGCGGTATGGTATATGAAAGGGTATTCCGCCGCTTTGGACCGAATGCCAATCAACTCGATCTTTTAGACGATAGGAGAACAGGATGACGCCAACTGAAATAGCCGAACTGTTCATCCGTGCCGCCGAGGTTGACCGGAGATTGCCACAGACAGCCAAACCCAAAGCGTTAAAGGCCCAGAGCCTCGGTTATGTCCATAGCTGGGAAGAAATGCGTGAATGGGGCGATGAGCGGCACAAGGAGCACCGTGCGGAAATGTTTGCCAAGACAAAGCTGACCACACAGGACGTTTCAGAGTGGGAGCGCTGCAACCAGCTTATTCTATCCGTTCAGGATGAAACCCGCCGCCGCTGTCTCTGGAATTGGGCGATTGCACAGGCTGGAGGCAAATCATTTACGAAGTGGTGTGCCTCCCAAGGCTTCACCAGAGAGACGGGAAGAAAGAAGAAAAACCGCGCAATTCTTGAGATTTTCGGTGAGATTGTCCGCATTAACGGCCAAAATTACAAAACAGCCCTAAATGGGGAGTTGCAAGTTTGCGCCGAAACAGGGCAAATTCAGGTCACAATCGGAGATGATGCGACAGAGAAACAACCGCTAAATTGGCGGATGGATCGTGCAATCTCCAGCGAAGAAGATCGAAGCTTTGAATGGGCGCAAGCCAGAAGCTCGAGACGAAAGCAGAAATACGCCGAAAGGCAGAAAGCAGCGTAATGGGGAGAACTCGAAAGGGTTCCTGACTGTCTACTAGATCTATTACACGTTGGCGCGTGGCATAGACCGACAACAAAACCCGCCACGCTTCGGAGCGCCCCGGTGGGTTACTATTTCTGATTTGTGAAAGAGCTTGCAGCGCGTATGGCAGTTAATTCAACCTGACCGCCACTTTGTTCAAAAGCTCTGATTACAAATCTGGCAAGCTTGTCTTTACCATCATGTGTGGTTGGACACTGGCCCAGAAGATCACAGCACCGGCTATATGCATTTTGCAGTGCTTTAAGATCATGTGGTGTGAATACGCCCCTATAAGCTGAACTTTTGAAAGGCATCCCCGTTTCCTCCCTTCCGAATAAGAAACATCGGAAGGTGGTCAAATTCAACTGAAATCTTATTGTTATTCAGCCCCGCCTAGTGCGGGGTTTTCTGTTTGGGGAGAGTAATGGCAACTTGTGACCTGAAAATCTCCCTGAATGGAGATAGCCTGTCTGTGATGCTATCGACGCTTACCGAGGCCGCGAATAGATTTCCTGAATTTGGCGACAACCTTCTCCGCTTCCTTAATTCCGGCGAAGAGCTGTTCACTGTCGATGACGACATCAGACCCACACCCGGCGCAGGTGAGCTTGTCGTGAGTTTTAAGCCAAGCGATGGTCTTCTCGGTCTTGTGTCCGCATTTAGGGCAAGTAACCCCGATTTTCTGATCTTCAAACATGATGAGCCTCCCGCTGGCAATTCAGCACAGGCGCATTGAACTGTCTAGCCATTCTGGGAGCGGCACTCCTTTCACTCATCCCACCGGGCGATGAGGCAATAGCTACACTCGCGCAGAAGAAGCAACACTGGCTGCTCCGGGGCAATGCCTTGCATATCAACAGTGTGAAGTGGGCAAGCCCGGTAGTCACTTTTGCCAAACAAAAACTGTCGTGTTGAAGTTTGCTTTGCATTCTGGACAAGTGAGGTTGGAATAGCCGCCACCTCGATATTGTGTGAGACGGTAGAACCGACCGAAGTTTTGTTCACACCTTGGGCAAAAAGGTTCACCCTTAGGACTGCCATCGTCAAATGGTTCGTACTTGAAACCGTTGTACTCAACTAGCTTACCGCGGAACTCGAACGCTGACTTGAGGCGCTTAGCCTCACTTTTCTCAGCTTCGATGACTTCGCTTGCTTCTATTAGGCCAATCTTAGCGTCCGCTAGCTGTGACATCACATCGGCCAGTTTCGCCTTGAGCTCTGCTTTGTCAAATTGCGCGTCAATTGAGCGAAGCTCATTCACGATTTTGAGTGCGCCTGTAACTGAGGCAATAGCTTCAACTATTGTCATGTGTTTCTCCGTCCAATACCCGACAGGAATAAACCGTGGCTTGCAAATCAAAGCAAGAGGGATAGATGCCTAAGATCAAAACCCTCAAGCCTCTCGTGTCCACGATGAAGCCAAGGCTGGGACATGAAGGATAGGCGAAGAGCGCACAGGCCAGACCGAGATACAGCACAGCCCTATAGGCAATGGTACAAGACAGCGAGATGGCAGAAGCTACGTTGGTCCATCCTCGTCCGCGACCTATTCACCTGCCAGATGTGCGGCGTGATCCTGAGAGAAGGAAGATCAGAAAAGGGCGCAAGCGGGTTAAGACCGGCAGTATGCGACCACCTGATACCACATAAGGGTGATGAAGCCCTGTTCTTCAGTGAGAGCAACCTATGGGCAGTATGTGACAGCTGCCATGATGGTCCATGCCAATCGATAGAACGAATGCACTATCGAAGCCCAGACACTATCAGGATCAAAAAGATCGAGCATCGCAATGTTGGGCAGGATGGATACCCAACAGCGCCTAAAGATCGATGGATAGATCGAAGCTTTCATATAGGCGCATAGACGAGCGTTTTGATTGAAGTGTTGCAATGCATCAAAAAAAGATCAAACGCCTCTCAGTGGCCCGATATGGGGCGGTCAGATAGGCCGGGGCGGGGTAAAAGTCTACAGCTGACCGTCAGCCAGACCCGCGTCCCAAGCATTTACACGCATCCGCAATTCATAAAAAGGGTTTAGGCCCGTGAAAGGGCTGAAATGCCACGTCCGCAAACGCCACTTGCTAAGGCGGCGCTAACTGGCGCTGACAAGAAA
This sequence comes from Brucella pseudogrignonensis, assembly GCF_032190615.1. NCBI lineage: Bacteria > Pseudomonadati > Pseudomonadota > Alphaproteobacteria > Hyphomicrobiales > Brucellaceae > Brucella > Brucella pseudogrignonensis. Next base: position 11,487 of record NZ_JAVLAT010000002.1, on the reverse strand, counting down.
GACCCGCAACGTTATCGCGACAGAAGTAACCCGAAAGCTTCGGGGCGCGGTATCGGAAAAGCCCCAGATTATCTGAGTAAGAATGCAAAAAAGGCATGGGCAATCTTTGTCGATGAAATCCCGTGGCTGGTCTACGAGGACCGAGCGGCACTAGAGATTGTCAGCATCATGAGGGGGCAGATTATCGAAGGCGCAAGCGATCTGCCTGCTTCATTCTTTGGCAATTACCGCATGGCCGTTTCATCACTAGGCGCAACGCCGGTTGATCGGTCCAAGGTTCACCAGCCACATGAAGAAGCTGATGATGATCCCTTTGCAGAATTTGACGTTAGGCAACATTGAGCTACGCAGATAAGGCGCATCAATACGCCCGTGACGTTGTTTCAGGCGCTATTCCGGCCTGCAAGTATGTCTATCAGGCTTGCCAGCGACAGCTTGACGATCTGGCTAATCCGCCGAAGGGCTATCACTTCGATACCGGAAGGGCAGAGCGCATCTGCCGATTTGTCGAGCTATGCCCACATATCAAAGGCCCGTCAGCTTCACGCGGCGATCTGATGATTTTGGAGCCGTGGCAGCTATTCATCTTGAGCACGTCATTCGGCTGGGTGGATAGTAACGGAAATAGGCGGTTTCGTCGCGTTTATGTGGAAGTCCCCCGCGGTAACGGGAAGTCATCTTTCTCGTCGCCGGTTGGTCTTTACATGCTTGCGCTTGACGGTGAAGCCGGTGCTGAAATCTACTCGGCAGCGACGACACGCGATCAGGCTCGCATTGTTTTCCGCGATGCACAGGCGATGGCAAGAAAGATGCCTGCCTATCGCAATCGGTTTAAGGTCGATGTCAGTGCACAGTCTCTTGTGCAGATGAAAACATCGAGCGCGTTCAAGGCTCTATCCGCTGACGGGCATACGCTTGACGGTTTGAATATTCATCTGGCTATCGTAGACGAGCTTCACGCGCACAAAAGCCGTGATGTTTATGATGTTCTGGAAACAGGGCTTGGCAAACGGCCTCAATCGATGCTGTGGATGATCACCACGGCAGGCAGCAACAAGCACGGTATCTGCTACGAGGTCAGGAAGTTCGTTCTTGATGTTCTGGCTGGCACTGTAGCGGGGGAGGCTGCTGACGCTGTATTCGGAATTATTTACACCATTGACGAGGGCGACGATCCGTTTGCAGAAGAAACTTTGCGGAAGGCAAACCCGAATTGGGGTGTGTCTGTCGATCCTAAGATTGTCTTACAGACGGCAGGCAAGGCCAGACAGGTTGCAACAGCAAGGGCGAATTATCTCACCAAGCATCTGAATGTTTGGGTTGACGCTAATTCGGCGCTGTTTGACACAGACTGGTGGCGCAAATGCGAGGACCGCGATCTTGTTGAGGAAGACTTTGCCAACGACGAATGTGTCATTGGCCTTGATCTGGCAAGTAAGATCGACATTGCAGCGCGTGTAAACCTCTATCGCAGGTTGATAGATGGGAAGGCTCATTATTATGTTTTCCCACGTTTTTACCTACCGAGAGTTGCAATAGAAGAAGATAAGCACCCGATGTATCGCGGGTGGGAGATGCAGGGCGACATAACTGCCACTGCCGGTGAGACAATCGACTTCGGTTCAATCGAGGATGACATCAAGGCGGAAGGTCCGGGATTAAATCTGCAAGCTGTAGCAACTGACCCATGGCAAGCGCAGCAGATGATCCAGAACCTCAAGCGCGATGGAATGCCTGCCGAGGAATATCGGCAAACAGTGGCAACGATGAGCGAGGCGACGAAAACGCTTGATGCTCTCATGCGGGAACAGCGCATTCATCACACCGGAAATGCGGTGATGAACTGGATGATCGGCAATGTTGTCGGGCATTACGATGCAAAAGAGAACGTCTACCCGCGCAAGGAGATGCCTCAAAACAAGATCGACGGTGCGGTGGCGCTAATCATGGCTCTTGGCTGGTTTATTCAGCAGGAAACGGAACATGATGGCATGGATGATTACTTCAAGAGCTTGGCAGGTGCAGCGTGAACCTATTGCGAAAGATGCTGAATGGTTTCGTTGGCGATACGCCTGTTAAGCGGAACCTGACCGTTCGTGAGCCTGACGCTTGGTATCCGGGTGACAGCATCGGCGGGGCCGGGGAGATCATCACTGAAAAGAATGTTCTTGCACTGTCTGCGGTGTGGGCATGTGTGAACCTGATTTCAGGTACAATCTCGTCGTTGCCGCTTATGGTTTATCGCAAGAGTGCTGACGGATCACGCGAGGTCGCAAGCGATCACCCACTCTATGTTGTGCTGCACGACAGCCCGAATTACGACCAGACAGCGGTTGACTTCTGGGACTTCATGGCGGCATCGGTTGAGCTTTGGGGCAATGGTTACGCTCGTGTCAATCGATCAAATGGTAATGTTCGGGTCTTAACTCCTATTCTTCCGGCGCTGATGAGCGTTCAGAAGAAGTCCAACGGCGATCTGATTTACAAGTGGACTGAGGACGGCAAGGCGAACGAAGCCACAGATCGCGAAATCCTGCATATCCGTGGTTTCGGCGGCAACCCACTTGGCGGAGCGTCGACGCTTTACTTCGGTCGCCGTGTGTTTGGCTTATCGCAGGCAGCGGATAGATCAGCCGGATCGATGTTTGAGAACGGTTTGCGACCTTCTGGTGTTCTCAAGTTCGAGAAGTGGCTGAACGATGAGCAGCGCGAGCTTGCCGAACAGAAACTTGCAGCGAAAATCGGAAGCGGCAATGCTGGCAAGCCTATCATCCTAGAGGGCGGCACCGAATGGCAGCAACTGACGATTACGCCAGAAGATGCCCAGATGCTGGAAACCCGCTCATTCTCTATTGAGGAAATCTGTCGGTTCTTCGGTGTGCCTCCGCATATGGTTGGTCACACATCGAAATCGACAAGTTGGGGATCGGGTATTGAAGCGCAAACACTCGGCTTTCAGAAGTTCACACTTCGCCGTCGTTTGAAGCGCATTGAACAGGCACTGATGAAACAGCTCCTGACGCCAGCGGATAAGGCGGCAGGGGTTATCATAGAATTTAACCAAGAAGGCCTTCTGCGGGGCGATACGGCGGGAAGAGCGCGGTTCTACCAGCAGATGACGGCAATCGGCGCGATGACGATCAACGAAGTCCGAGAGCTTGAGAACTTGCCACCTGTCGAGGGCGGAGATGTTCCACGCATGCAGATGCAGAATGTGCCCATTACCGAAGCCGGTGCAGACCGAGAACTGACCCCGCGTCAGAGCGACAACGAGGAATAATCTCGATGAAAACCAAAGACTTTGCCTTGCAGGTTAAAGACCTGTCGGAAGACGGCACCTTTACGGGTTACGGCTCGGTCAACGGCAATGTTGACAGCTATGGCGAGCGGGTAATGCCCGGTGCTTTCGCTGGCAGTCTCGCTAAGCATAAGCGCGAAGGCACAAGCGTTCTGATGCTTTGGCAGCATAACCCGAATGAACCGATCGGTATCTGGGATGATCTTGCTGAGGATGCAAAAGGCCTTTGGGGTAAGGGCCGCTTGATCATGGAAGTGCAGAAGGCTCGTGAAGTCCATGCGCTCATGAAGGCGAATGCTATCGGTGGTCTTTCCATCGGGTACCGAGAAATCAAAGCCACTCCTGACGGCAATGTGCGCAATCTGGATGAATTGGACCTGCGGGAAATCTCCCCGGTTTCTTTCCCAGCCAATCGCCGCGCCCGTATCGAGGCAGTGAAATCTGAACGCATGGATGAGTTTGCCAGACGCCTCCGCGATGGCGACCCCATGCCGATCAAAGAATTTGAGGACATCTTGCGAGAGGCAGGGGTTCCAAAAAGCATGGCATGCGCGATTGCCTCGCATGGTTATGCAAAGGCCGTTCTGGGTGATCCAGAGGGCGAAAAGGCAAGCGACGCAACCGCATTCTTAAAAGCATTGCGCGGTTAAATCTCACCCTCTTTGTCCAGAAAGGACATTATCAATGAGCGACAATAAAACAGCAGAGCAGCTTGCTCTGGAGGTTAAGGCTGACTTCGAGAAGAAGTTTGACAGCGTCAAGGAAATCGCTGAACAGGCCGTGGCTGAAGCCAAGAAGAATGGCGACATCAGCGAGAGCCTCAAGGCAAAGGCTGACGAAAGCCTTACCGCCATGAATGAACTCAAGGCACGTCTTGACGATTTCGAGCAGAAGGCAGCACGCGGCGGTGGCGAAGGCGACCGGGAAAAGTCGATTGGTGAGCAGTTCGTTGAAAACGACAAGGTCAAGGAATTTCTCGGTCAGGCGAACCCTCGCGGTCGCATCGACATTCAGACCAAGGCCACGCTGACCACGGCAACCACGAACGCCGCCGGTTCCGTTGGCGCTGCAATTCAGACCACCCGACTTCCCGGCATTCTTGAGCTGCCCCAGCGCCGTCTGACTATCCGTGATCTGCTCTCGCAGGGTCAGATGGACGGCGGTTCACTGGAATACGTCAAGGAAAAGGGTTTCAACAACCGCGCCGCTGGCGTGGCTGAAGGTGCGGCAAAGCCAAACTCGGATATTCAGTTCGAGCTGGTAACGACCTCTGCCAAGGTCATTGCACACTGGATGAAGGCTTCCCGTCAGGTGCTGTCTGACGTGTCACAGCTTCGCTCGATCATTGATCAGCGCTTGCTGTACGGTCTGGCATACGTTGAAGAAAACCAGCTTCTCAACGGTGACGGCACAGGCCAGAACCTGCTCGGCATCATCCCGCAGTCGACAGCGTTCGCTATCCCTGCCGGGACAACCATGCCAGCAACTGTTACCGGCATTGATCGTCTTCGTGTGGCGATGCTTCAGGCGGCGCTTGCTGAATATCCAGCAACCGGCCATGTCCTCAATCCGATTGATTGGACGTCGATTGAACTGCTCAAGGACACTCAGGGCCGTTACATCATCGGCAATCCGCAGGGTACGCTTTCGCCTACTCTTTGGGGCCTTCCTGTTGTCACCACTCAGGCGGTTGCGGCTGGTAAGTTCCTCACCGGTGCGTTCAAGCTTGGTGCGCAGATTTTCGACCGCTGGCAGGCACGTGTTGAAGTCGCAACTGAGAATGAAGACGACTTCATCAAGAACCTTGTCACCATCCTTGCTGAAGAACGTCTCGCTCTGGCTGTCTATCGTCCAGAAGCGTTCATCTACGGCGATGTGAACGCGGCTCCGGGTGGCGGCGAATAAGTTCTGATCAAATCGACGGGCAGTTAACGCTGCCCGTTTCTTGATCTGAAGGAGATTGCCATGAAAACCTATGAAGTTTTACGCCGTCATCAGGGTGATAAATTCTATGAACCCGGCGATGAACGACAGGCATCCGAAACTGATGTGTCGCATTTGGTGAAGAATGGCGTTTTGAAGGAAAAGTCCGAGGAAAAGCCGAAGAATAAGGCTGAAGGTCGGGCAGAAAAGAACAAAGGCGGTTGATAAATGCTGCTTCCTGTCCGCACACAAGCGCCAGCAGACCTACCGGTATCGCTTGAAGAAGCTCGTCAACATCTGATTGTGTCGGGTTTCACCGATGATGATAACCAGATCACGCGCTTTATTCAGGCCGCGACCGATCATCTTGAGCGTACGCTTAACATCGCGCTTGTCACTCAGACGTGGAAGCAATCGTTTTGCTCGTTTAATAGCTTCCTGCGGCTGCGTATGGGGCCAGTGGCTAGCGTTGAGGCCGTGAAGTACTTCGACACCGATAATGTGGAGAAAACCGTTTCAGAGGCCTCCTACAAGACGCTGGACTATGCCTGCGGAACAGTTCTTTCGCTCGCTTACGGTAACTCGTGGCCCGCTACTGTAGCCCGCGCCGATGCGGTCACTATCGAATACAAGGCAGGGACAGCCCCGGCAGACGTGCCAGCCTCTCTCAAGGCGGCAATCCTGATGCATGTTGGGCTGATGTACTCATACCGAGGCGACCCAGAAGGCCCACGGATTGAGAGCAATCAAGCCTATGAAGCTCTTATCTGGCCGTTTCGCCGTCCGAAGGTGTAATCATGGCTAGATTAGGATCAGGGCAACTTCGTTCATCTATCACCTTCAGCACCATCACCGAAGTGCCGGACGGGCATGGTGGTTTCGAGCCGACCCCGACCGATTTCACAGTCCGCGGCAATATCCGGTATCTGCGGGGAGGGGAAACGGTTCAGGCGGCAAGGTTGACGGGTAAGCAGCCGGTTGTTGTCACGGTGCGCAGAAGTAGCCAGACGGCAGCTTTGACCACTGATGACGGTATGCGTGATGCGCGCACCGGAACCGAGTACCAGATCAGGGCAATTGTCCCGACCGAGGATCGGCAGTTTATGGAAATTACAGCGGAAAGCGGGGTGGCGACATGAGTGTTTCCGTCTCATTCCAAGACCTGATTATTTCCACGCTCAAGGCCAACGCGAAGGTTTCGGCACTTGTCGGTGATCGTGTGTATGACGGCCCACCTGAAAAGCCGACATTTCCATATATCTCGATGGGCGCGAGTGATTTTCGCACCGATGATGCTGATTGCATCAATAGCCGTGAAGAAACAATCCAGATTGATTGCTGGGTGCGCAAGAATGGCCGGAAATGGCCGTGCAAAGAGATTGTTGACGCCATTGTAGGCGCTTTGAGAAACACCACTGGTGAGCTGTTAAGCGGCGCTCTTGTGGGTCTTAATATCGAATTGTCGCGTGTTTTGGATGATCCAGACGGTATAACCGCTCATGGCATTGTGCAAGTCACCGGACTGATTGACGAGGAATGGGAAGATGGTTGAGGGCTTAGACCGGCTCAAGCGAAAGCTTACTAAGACCATTCCGCAGGCTGTATTCGATGCGACGATCAAAGCAATGGAGCAAGGTGCTGGCGAAGTCGTCAGTATGATGCGTCGATTGGCACCGAAAGATACGGGTGCACTTGCACAGACGATCAACTGGACGTGGGGCGATGCGCCGAAAGGCTCAATGGTCCTCGGCAAGTCAGCACCGACACGCGACGGTTTGGTGATCACGATCTACGCTGGCGATACGTCAACGATGGTTGGTGAACGTGAGCAATTCCAGCTTGCCAGACTTCAAGAGTTCGGCACCCAGCACATGAAGGCCAGCCCGTATTTCTTCCCATCATGGCGCACGTTGCGAAAGCGTGTCCGGGGCAGGGTTACGCGCCAGATGCGCAAAGCAGTCAGAGACGGAGCGAAATAATGGCTTGGGCAATCTTTAAAGTGGAATGCAACTGGTCGCGTCCTCGCAGCCGGTATTCGTTCAACGCCAAGGCTTCGCCGGAACCGCAAGAACGTCCGCAAGACTTCATTGATTACTGCGTATCGAAAGGCTGGGCCGAAGCGGTCGCAAGCCCGACACGCGATCAGAAACGCGCCCTGAAAGGCCGTAAACGGGCTTAGCCCAATCACCTGAAACCGGGCCTCAAGCCCTATCAAGGCTGGCGTATTGCTGGCCCGTTTTCGCATGGAGAAATAACATGGCCGTTAAGCCAATTACCGCAGAATTTCAGCATCTTGTTGTTGAGATTGAAACAGATGTCGAGGGTACTTTCTCGAAGATTTGCGGCATCACACAGCGCGGTATCAACCGCCAGCACAACATGCAGACAACGGAAGTACCCGCCGATTGTGAAGATGAAAGCCTGCCAGCTGTTGTTGAACGTGCTGTTCAGTCCTCGGAAGTTACAATCTCAGGTACTGGCGTATGGGCCAGCCAGAGCCATCAAATGATGCTTGATTGGTGGTATTCGGGCGGTAAGAAGACAATTCGTGTTCAGCACGTCAATTCTGCTGTTGGTGACACAGAATATGAAACAGGATCAGCGATCCTCGTGTACCTCAACAATGCCGTTGAAAAAGGCCAAAAGGTATCGGCTGAAATCGAAATTCAGTTCGACGGATTGCCAACCCGTACCGCTAAGGCTGCGTAATGGCGAAGGCTCTCACATGGGCTGGCGGAGAGCATGATTTTGAACTCCGCCTTGTACACCTTCGCGCCCTGCAAGACAAATGCGATGCAGGGCCGCAATGGATATTGATGCGGCTCACTTCCAAGCAATGGTTCATTGATGATGTGATCCAGCCTATCCGCCTCGGTCTTGAAGGCGGCGGCATGGAAAAAGAAGCCGCTCGTAAGCTTGTCCAGAAATTCGTTGAAGATCGACCGCTCACATTGTCAGTGCTGACTGCGCAGGCTGTGTTGATGGTTGCACTCTTTGGCGATGAGGATGATCAGCCGGGGGAGCGGAAAGCGGGGGCGAAGAAGACCCGAACCCGCTCCCGCGCGGAAAGTGGAAATTCAACCGCTTCTACCAATGGGCCGGAATAATCCATCGCGACATCGGCAAGATGACGCTTTGGGAATTTCGCTGTGCGGTTGAAGGCTTCAAAGCCGCCAATGCGACCGAAGAAAAAGCCGCTCCCGGTATGAGCGACGATCAACTTGCAGAACTTGGAATTGAGGGCTTCTGATGGCGACTGACGTTGAACGCCTTGTCGTGGCTATGGAGGCCCGCACGGCCTCTTTTGAAAAGGCGCTCAACCGGGCAAATGGCGTTGCTAATCAACGCGCTCGCCAGATCGAGAAGCGCTTTTCCACGATGAACGACAACATCAGTCGTTCATTTCAGAATATGCTTCGTGCTGGTGCTGCGATCGGTGGCCTTGGCATTGGTGTAAGTGAAATCCAGCGTATGGCTGACACTTGGACTGATTTGTCCTCTCGTGTAGGCCTTGCTGTCGGGGATATGGATAAAGCTCCTCAGGTAATGGAGCGTATCTATGACATGGCGCAGCGCACCTATTCCGGTATGCAAAACACGGCTGAAAGCTTTCTCACAAATGCGGGCGCTCTCAAAGAGCTTGGTTACAATACCAATCAGCAGCTTGATTACACCGAAGCATTGAATAACGCGCTCGTGGTGTCAGGCGCTAAGTCTGATCGCGCAGCTCGTGTGATTGACGCTCTCGGCAAGTCGATGGCGGCGGGTAAGCTTCAAGGCGACAACCTGAATACGGTGATTGAAGTTGGTGGACGTGTTGCCGAAGTGCTTGCCGCCCAGCTCGGCATTGGTGTCAATCAGCTTCGCGAAGCAGGCAAGGAAGGCAAGATCACCGGTGACGTGATCTACAAGGCTTTGACCACGCGCTTGCAGGAACTGACAGCCGAAGCCGAGAGCATGCCTGCAACTATATCTGACGGGTTTCAGAAGGTCGCCAACGGCTTATTGAAGTTCGTCGGGACAATGGATCAGGCGTCTGGCGTTTCTGCTACTATCGCGCAAGGACTGGTTTTTGTCGGTGATAACTTCGAGCATGTTGCATTAGCAGCAGCGGCAGCGGCGACAGTTCTTCTGGGGCAGTATGTTCCGGCGATGGCACGAGTGGCGCTGGCAGGCGCGACGATGGTTGCAACTAACCCGTTCTTGCTTCTGATTACCGCGATTAGCTCGGCTACGTTCGCTCTCTCGGCGTTCGGTGACCAGATCCAGCCGATTGCAGGCGATATGGCTAATCTTCAGGATTACGCCTCGGTAGCATGGGAAACCATCAGTCAGGGCGCAATGGATGTTGCGTCACTTGTTCGCGATGATCTTCTAGGGGCGCTAAACCTGATATCCGATGCATTAGGCGGCAATGAGGTTAGCTGGGAAGATGTTTGGGAAACAACCAAGGGTGCAGCAAATAACATTATCGGTGCTGTTGGCCTTCTCTACGATACCACCGTAACGACATTTACTAAGCTGCCCGGTGCTGTTGCCGAAGCCGTCATTAATGCCATGAACTCGATGATTGCAGGCATAGAAAGCGGGCTTCAAACAGTTTTAAATGGCATCAACCGCGTTGCATCTGCGTTGAATGCCCTAGACCGGTTTGTCGGCGTCGCACCGATACTGCCAGAAGATATGACAGTAAATCTTGGTAGGCTTGATAACTCATTCGCGGGAGCTGGTAAGGCTGCTGGCGATGCATATGGCAAGGCTTTGACAAAAGCCGCTCAAGATCACCTTGGGAAGCTTGGCGAGAATTGGCGACAGTCTGCAAATGCCAGAGCGAGGGAAAGGACTGCCAATAGTAAAGATAACGACCTAGTTGCGCCGACAAGAAGTTCAGGCGGCGGCGGTTCGTCAAATGGTGGAGCAGGCGGATCGTCTGGTGGCGGCAAGGGGCGCAAAGGTGGAGGTAGGTCTCGACCTGATGAACTACAGCGCGAAATCGAGCAGATCAAAGAGCGCACAGCATCCCTACAGGCAGAAACGGCAGCTCAAGCCCAGATTAACCCACTGATTGATGATTACGATTACGCAATCACTAAGGCCCGCGCCACGCAAGAACTGTTGAATGCTGCCAAGAAAGCTGGGATTGAAATTACCCCAGCTTTGAAAGAGCAGATTGAGGGTTTGGCAGAAGGTTATGCCAATGCCACGGTTGAAGCTAATAAGCTCGCAGAAAGCCAAGAGCATGCGCGTGAATTGTCGGACTTCTTGAAAGGCTCCATGATGGATGCTTTTCAGTCGATGATCCCGGCCATTGAAACCGGCAATTCGGCGCTTGATAAATTCCTGAATACGCTCATTGAGGCCGTCATGCAGGCAACCTTGCTTGGCAAAGGTCCACTGGCTGGCATCTTCGGCGGCGGTGGGGTCGGGGATATTCGGCGGTATTGGCAAGCTGCTTGGTTTCGACCAAAGGCGGCTATACTGGCTCTGGTGGAAAATACGAACCGGCTGGCGTGGTTCATAAAGGCGAATATGTCTTTGACCAAGACGCGGTTCGCGCAGCTGGTGGGCCTGCCGCTTTGGATGCGATGCGCCGTGGCCTGAAAGGCTATGCCAACGGTGGTTATGTCGGCCCGTTGCCAACATCAAATGCACCGACCGCGCCCGGTATCAAAGGTATGCGGGGGCAGGGTTCAAACGAAACAATACGCATCATGTTGCAAGATGACAGTGGGCGAATGGCTAAAATCGCCGATCAGCGAATTCAGACGGCATCCGGTGCGATTGTACAGGTTTCTGTTCAGCAAAGCACCCGAACCGTTCAGCAGTCGCTACCGTCAATGATAGCCGACGCTCAAACAAGAAACATGTGAGGCCATGTAATGGTGACACCTATTTGGCCTCGTTCTGTGCTTAAGCCCAAACGAGCATCATTCAATATTGCCTCGCGCACATTGGCGGGGCCGTCGAGTGTGTCCGGTTTATCTCAGGTTTCCGCGTCTGATGCTGGTATATGGAAGGCAACATTTGCAGATATCATCATCAAACGTGGTTCATCAGCGGTTCTGGCATACCGTGCGATAGCCATGCTGCTTGAAGGCAAGTTGCATCCAATCCTTCTCTCCGCGCTGTGGTGCTTATCAGCCATACGAGCCGGATTGGAGCAAGCCTGCTTAAGGGCGTTCCGCATTCACGATACCAGCCCCTTTAGTGACGCTGGCCTATATCGCTCTCGCGCCATCGATATTCGCTTGATCAGCAACATTCCA